>NZ_JBICXA010000011.1:0-79350 GCF_043200035.1 Streptomyces sp. NPDC048504 | reverse complement strand
GGTCGCGGGGGCCGTTCGGCCCACCCCCTTACACCATCGGTTTGTGGGGTTTTGCCCCCCTGCCCGTTTGGTTTCCCGCGGGGGGGGGCCCGGGGGGGGCCGGCCGCGGCGAAACGGTGCCGGATACCAGGTCTCAGGTCAGCCGACGATGCGGTGTGTCGTCCAGAACGACGTCAGGTCCGTGGTCGTCGCGGCCTGGGCGGCCGCCTTGAACTCGGCCGTGGTCGAGACGCCGTACCAGTGCGAAGTGGCGTAGTCCTTCAGGAGTTTGGCCATCGCGGTGTCACCGAGGGTGCGGCGCAGGTCGTGCAGGGCGCACTTCCCGTAGCCGTAGACGACGGTGGAGTAGCGGGACGAGTGGGCGTCCCAGTAGGCCATCGAGTTGGTGATGTTCTCCGCCGAGGAGGCCCAGGAGACGCTGTTCCAGCAGTTGGTGCCGGTCAGGCCCTGGGCGAGGTCGGTGGCGTAGTCGGTGAACGCCTCGTCCAGCCAGGGGCTGTTGTACTCGTCGTCGCCGACGATGCCGTAGAACCACTGGTGGCCGATCTCATGGGTGAGGGCCGTGGTGCTGACGAGGTCGAGGACGAAGCCGGGGTACTCCATGCCGCCGAACCAGAAGTTGTTGTCGATGACGGCGTCCAGTTCGCCGTACGGGTAGGCGCCGAAGCGGCCCGCGTGGGCGTCGACCGCGGACTTGGCGGTGGTCAGCATCGACTGGGCGTTGGACGAGCTGATGCCCGAGACCGAGTAGATGTTGATCGGGGTGCCCGCCGTCGACGTGCCCGAGATCTTGGTGAACGGGCCCGCCGCCCACGCGAAGTCACGGACCTTGGACGCGGTGGCCGTGGTCACCGTGCGGCCGCTGGTGCCGGAGGTGTCGACCGAGGTGCCCGTGGCCGGGACCAGCAGGGTGGTCGGGTGGTCCAGGGTCACCTTGAAGTCGGCGGCCAGGGAGTAGAAGGACTCGCCGTTGTTCGTGTACGGGTCCAGGTGCCAGCCCGAGCCGTCCTTGACCGCGAGGACCGGCAGGGCGTTTCCGATCATGCTGAACGCGCCGTCGTAGCCGAACCGGTCCGCGCCGCTCGGGACCGTGATCCCCAAGTCGAAGCCGATCGTGGTCGATTGACCCTGCGCGAGGGGAGTGGGGAGTGCTATCTGCAGGGCCGTGCAGGCGACCGAGAGGGCGCCCGCGGTGCCGCCGGTGACATTGGTGACCGTGATCGGCGGCGCGGAGCAGGTGCCGTGGTAATTGTCCCACAGCCGCAGGTACACCTCGGTGAGCGGGGTGGCCGAGGCGTTGGTGAAGGTCGTGCTCTCGTGGCCGGTCCAGACCGTGCCCGCGGTGTTGCTGCTCAGGTTGACGGTGTACGCCGGGGCGGCCGGCGTGCGCGTCGAGTCGGCCGGCGGGGCCGTGTCGCCCGAGGTGTTCAGCGCGATGTCGTCCAGGACGAAGCTCGTCTGGAGACTGGAGTCCTCGGTGCCGCTGAAGGCGAGGCTCACGGTCTGGCCCGCGAACGACGACACGTCGAACGACTTCTGGACGTAGCCGGTGGCCTTGTTCAGGTTCGAGTACGTCGCCAGGGTCGTGCTGCCGATCTTCGCCGTGAGCTTGTCGTACGCGGTGGACGAAGTCGTCTCGGCGGTGTCGATGTGCAGCCAGAAGGTGAGTGTGGCACTGCTGCACCCGGACGGGATCGTGACGCTCTGGCTCAGGCTGTCGGTGTGCGTGCCACCGGTGCCGTCCAGCCAGGCGAAGTTCGAGCCGCCGTGGGCACTCTGGCCGGTACGGCTGGTGATGACGGTCGTCGAGGACTGGGTCCAGGACGAGGTGCCGCTCTCGAAGTCGCCGCCCGCGACCACCTGCGCCGGGGTGCAGGCGGCGGCGAGCGGGGCGGCCGCCGGCGCGGCGGCGGCCGGGGTGACGGGGAGCGAGAGGGCGGCCACCGCGGCGACGGCGAAGACGCCGGCGGCCAGAGCCTGTCGCGAACGTCGCGTCGTCCGCCCGTAGGGCGGGACTTTCGCGACAGGCCCTGGGGCCTTGTGGGGGGTCGATCTCACACGGAACTCCTTATACGGCGGCCGGGATTCCGGCCTGCTCGGTGGCCGTCCGGCCGGACTGGGTGTTCCGGTGGGCGGCCGCGGGAACGCGCGTAGCTGTTGCGTGATCGCGGGGGAAGCTTCGCAGATTTGACCGGGTCATGCCATAAGGAGAGGGAAGTGTGTGCGCGAAGTGGAGGAAGGTGTGAGCGAGGGGCGGAGAGGGGCGGGTGCACACCCGCGTTGCACGGGCCATGCCTCGATTTGGCCTCCGGTTGGCCGAATGTACGCCTTCGATTGCTTCCATCGAACGATGGACCACATCACGTTCCTCGTGGCGGTCGTCATCGTCACGGCCTTGGCCTTCGACTTCACCAACGGATTCCACGACACCGCCAACGCGATGGCGACGTCCATCGCCACCGGGGCACTGAAGCCCAAAACGGCGGTTCTGATCAGTGGAGCTCTCAACCTCGTCGGCGCCTTCCTGTCCACGGAAGTCGCCAAGACGATCTCCGGCGGCATCGTCGACGACACCCTGGTCACGCCAGGGATGATCTTCGCGGGGCTCGTCGGGGCGATCCTCTGGAATCTCCTGACCTGGCTGCTGGGACTGCCGTCCAGTTCCTCGCACGCCCTGTTCGGTGGCCTGATCGGTGCCGTCTGGGTCGGTGCCGGTTCCAACGGCGTCCACTTCGACAAGGTTGTCGAGAAGATCCTGATCCCCGCGGTGGCCTCCCCGCTCGTGGCCGGGATCGCCGCTCTCCTCGCCACCTACCTCGCTTACAAGATCACTGCCCGGGCCCGCAAGGACTCGGTCACCAAGGGCTTCCGGCTCGGCCAGATCGCCTCGGCCTCCCTGGTCTCCCTCGCGCACGGCACGAACGACGCCCAGAAGACGATGGGCGTCATCACCCTGACCCTGATCTCGGTGGGCGCGCTCGGCCACGACGCCGGTCCGCCGGTGTGGGTCATCACCGCGGCGGGCCTCGCCATCGGCCTGGGCACCTACATCGGCGGCTGGCGCATCATCCGCACGATGGGCAAGGGCCTCACCGACATCCAGTCCCCGCAGGGCTTCGCGGCCGAGGCCGCCTCCACGACCGTCATCCTCACCTCCGCCCACCTGGGCTTCGCGCTGTCCACCACGCAGGTCTGCTCCGGCGGCATCCTCGGCGCCGGTCTGGGCAGGCGCCTGGCCGAGGTGCGCTGGGGCACCGCCGGCCGCATGGTCATCGCCTGGCTGGTCACCCTCCCGGCCGCCGCCGCGGTCGGCGGTCTGTCCGCGACCGTCGTCAAGCACGGCGGCAACCTCGGTACGGCCCTGATCGCCCTGATCGCCGCCGCCGTGGCCCTGTTCATCGTGGTCGCCTCGCGTCGCAACCCCGTGCACGCGGACAACGTGAACGAGACCCACGAGGTCACCATCCGCAGCGAGGCGTCCTCGGACGTCCGTACGGCCGCCTGAGCCAAGGGAGTTGAGCAATGAGTGTGGACTGGAACGCCCTCGGCGAGGTCTTCGCGGTGAGTGTCGGCGTGACCGTCGGCGTGGTCGTCGTCTTCGCGCTGGGCATCCTGGGCCTCGCCCGGGTGGAGGCCGCCCGCGAGGTGGACGGCGGCACGCACGCCCTCGGGCTGACGCAGGCGGGGTTGTGCTTTCTCGCGTGTGCGGCTGTCGTGGCTTACGGCATCTATCTGATCGTGCCGCAGTTCCACTGAGCGCGACGGATCACCACCGATCACCTCTGAGTCACTGAACCCCCTTGAGAGGAGGCCGGGATGACCGAACTGCTGACCGGGCTGCGGGTCGACTACACCGACGCCGACGACCCGGTACTGGTGCGGCCCGACGGCAGCACGGTGGACACCTGGCGGGAGAACTACCCGTACGAACAGCGCATGGAGCGCAAGGAGTACGACTGGCACAAGCGGCTCCAGCAGATAGAACTGCTGAAGCTGCAACGCTGGGTCAAGGAGACCGGGCGCCGGCTCGTCATCGTCTGCGAGGGACGCGACGCGGCCGGCAAGGGCGGCACCATCAAGCGGTTCACCGAGCACCTGAACCCGCGTGGCGCCCGCGTGGTGGCGTTGGAGAAGCCGAGCGAGCGCGAGAGCGGTCAGTGGTACTTCCAGCGCTACGTCCAGCACCTGCCGACCGCCGGCGAGATCGTGCTGTTCGACCGGTCCTGGTACAACCGGGCGGGTGTGGAGCGCGTGATGGGGTTCTGCTCGGACGACGAGTACCGCCGTTTCATGCGCCAGGCCCCGCTGTTCGAGCGGATGCTGGCGGACGACGGCATCGACCTGATCAAGTTCTGGTTCTCCGTCTCACAGGGTGAACAGCGCACCCGTTTCACGATCCGCCAGGTGGATCCCGTACGGCAGTGGAAGCTCAGCGCGATGGACCTGGAGTCCCTGGACCGCTGGGACGACTACACGGCCGCCAAAGTCGCCATGTTCCGGGAGACCGACACGGAGCACGCGCCCTGGACCGTGGTGAAGAGCAACGACAAGAAGCGGGCCCGGGTCGAGGCCATGCGCAGCGTGCTGGCCCGCTTCGACTACGCCGACAAGGACGACGAGGTGGTCGGCAGCCCCGACCCCCGCATCGTCGGCGCGGCGGCGAACCTGCTGGAGGAGGGCGAGGACGACACGGCGGCGGTGTTCTAGGGACCGGGCCCTGATCTTCTGGGGCTTGGAGACCTAGTCGCCGTCGCGTGGTACCAGCGTCACCCGGTGGAAGTTGCAGCCGGTCATGGGCGGGCTCCCGGCAGGGGGCCCGCCCGCGTGTGCCTTGAGGGCGACGCTGACCAGGCTCAGCAGCAGGTCCACGTCCGTCTCGCAGTCCAGGTGGACGGTCACCCAGCGGGAGCCCGGGATGATCCGGATCGCGGTCGACTCACTGAGGTCGTGATGGAACCGGAGGATGGCCCCGACGGTGAGATGCAGGTCCACATCGTGGTCCGAGTGGAAATGCACGATCTCGCTGTGAGCGGACCGCAGCGCCCGCCCCGTGCCACAACTGGCCGGGACCGCGCTGAGGTCGCGCCAGCCTTCCAGTCGCTGCATGGCTCGCTCGGCCAGGGTCATGTGCCCATCGTGGACTGCGCACCGCTTCGCAACCAGAGGTTGAGCGATTTGTAACCGGGGCGTGAGGTACCGCACACCTGAGGAGCGTCAGGTGTGCGGTGCGCGAACCGGGTCAACTCCCCTCGGACACAAGCTTTTCGTAGCCCACCAGCCGTACGCAGGTGGCCACCCCCTCGATGATCTCCTCGATCTCGGAGAGGTCGGGGAAGGAGGGGGCGATCCGGATCGTCCGGTCCCTCGGGTCGTCGCGGTACGGATGCGTGGCGCCCGCCGGAGTCAGGGCGAGACCGACGTCCGCCGCGCGCCGCACCACCTCGCGGGCGCACCCGTCGGGCACGTCGAGGGTGATGAAGTAGCCGCCCCGGGGCGTCGACCAGCTGGCGAGACCGGTCCCGCCGAGCCGCTCGGCGAGGATGCGCAGCACGGTGTCGAACTTCGGCCGCAGCAGCTCACGGTGCTTGCGCATGTGGGCACGCACCCCGTCGGCATCGCGCAGGAACATCGCGTGCCGCAGCTGGTTGACCTTGTCCGGGCCGATGGACCGCTTGGCGCTGTAGCCGCGCAGCCAGGCCACGTTGGCCGGGGACGAGCCGAAGAACGCCACGCCCGCACCGCCCAGCGTGATCTTCGACGTGGACCCGAAGACGAAGACCCGGTCGGGATGCCCGCTCGCGGCACAGGCGTTCAGCATGTCGGCGATCTCCACCTCCTCGTCGGTGAGGTGGTGCACGGCGTAGGCGTTGTCCCAGAAGACCCGGAAGTCGGGCGCGGCCGTCGGCATGGCGGAGAGTCGCCGTACGGTCTCGTCGCTGTAGCAAGTGCCGTCCGGATTGCTGTACTTGGGCACGCACCAGATGCCCTTGACGGCGTGGTCCTCGGCGACCAGCCGCTCCACCACACCCATGTCGGGACCCTCGGCGGTCATCGGCACGGGGATCATCTCGATGCCGAACCGCTCGCACAGCGCGAAGTGCCGGTCGTAGCCGGGGACCGGGCACAGGAACGCGACCCGCTCCTCGTCCGCCCAGCGGCGCGCGGCCCCGGGCAGCGTGCCGAGCAGCGCGTGCACGAGGCAGTCGTGCATCAGCTCCAGACTGGAGTTTCCTACGGCGAGCAGCTGCTCGGCCGGGACCTGGAGGAACCCGGAGAAGATCTCCCGGAGTTCCGACAGCCCGTCCGCGCCACCGTAGTTGCGGCAGTCCGTGCCGTCGGCGGAGATGTAGCGGTCGCCGGGCAGCGAGAGCAGTTCGGCGGACAGGTCGAGCTGGCGGGCGGAGGGCTTGCCGCGCGTCAGGTCGAGCTTGAGCCCCTTCGTGAGAAGGGCTTCGTAGTCGCTCCGGGCCGCGTCGAGCAGGGCCGGGAGGGAGTCTGCGGTGTGCGCAGACGGGGGAGGAGGCGTCACGGCAGCCGACGCTACAAAGCCGGAGGTCACACCACAAACGCATAACCGCCGTCGCCCCTCGCCCCGCACGGCCGGAGTACGGTGATCCGTGCCTGACCAGGCCACACAAGGTTGATGTCGGATTCCCGCCAGCCCCGCTCCGCGCCGTATCGGATGCTGGACGTATGCAGAACGAGATGCACACCGACACGGAGCGCTGTGTGCGCGCGGTCCAGTCCAAGGACGCGCGCTTCGACGGCTGGTTCTTCACGGCCGTCCTGACCACCCGCATCTACTGCAGGCCCAGCTGCCCGGTCGTTCCGCCCAAGCTGGAGAACATGACGTTCTACCCGAGCGCGGCTGCCTGCCAGCAGGCGGGTTTCCGGGCCTGCAAGCGCTGCCGCCCGGACACCAGCCCCGGCTCCCCGGAGTGGAACCAGCGGGCCGACCTGGTGGCCCGCGCCATGCGCCTGATCGCCGACGGAACCGTGGACCGCGAGGGCGTCCCCGGCCTCGCCGCCCGCCTCGGCTACAGCACCCGGCAGATCGAACGCCAGCTCCTCGCCGAACTCGGCGCCGGACCCCTCGCGTTGGCCCGGGCCCAACGCGCCCAGACGGCAAGGCTGTTGATCGAGACGACCGCCCTCCCGATGGCGGAGATCGCCTTCGCCGCCGGCTTCTCCTCGATCCGCACCTTCAACGACACCGTGCGCGACGTCTTCGCCCTCTCCCCGAGCGAGCTGCGCAACAGGCGCCCGAAGACGACCGTGTTGACCCCCGGCACCCTCACCCTCCGCCTGCCGTTCCGCGCGCCCCTCAACCCCGACAACCTCTTCGGCCACCTCGCGGCGACCGCGGTACCGGGCGTGGAGGAGTGGCGCGCCGGCGCGTACCGCCGGACCCTCCGCCTCCCCTACGGCCACGGCATCGCGTCCCTGACTCCCAAGTCCGACCACATCGCCTGCCGCCTCACGCTCAGCGACTTGCGCGACCTGCCGGTGGCGATCAGCCGCTGCCGCCGCATGCTCGACCTCGACGCCGATCCGGTAGCGGTGGACGACCAGTTGAGGACCGACCCGGTCCTGGCACCGCTGGTGGACAAGGCGCCGGGCCGACGTGTGCCGCGCACGGTCGACGAGGCGGAGTTCGCCGTACGGGCCGTCCTCGGCCAGCAGGTCTCCACGGCGGCGGCCCGCACCCACGCGGCCCGCCTGGTCACCGCGCACGGCGAACCGGTCGACGATCCCGAGGGTGGCCTGACCCACCTGTTCCCCTCGCCCGAGGCGCTGGCTGCGCTGGACCCGGAGTCACTGGCGATGCCCCGCACCCGCCGCACGACGTTCACCACGCTGGTGGGTCAACTGGCGGACGGAACGCTCCACTTGGGGGTCGAGAGCGACTGGACGGAAACCCGCGCCCAACTCCTCTCCCTGCCCGGCTTCGGCCCGTGGACGGCCGACGTCATCGCCATGCGTGCCCTCGGCGACCCCGACGCCTTCCTCCCCACCGACCTCGGAATCCGCCGCGCCGCCCAGGAGTTGGGCCTCCCGTCGACCCCGGCCGCCCTCACCGCACGCGCGGCGGCCTGGCGGCCGTGGCGGGCGTACGCGGTCCAGTACCTGTGGGCGACGGACAGCCACCCGATCAACTTCCTTCCCGTGTAAGGGGATTGCAGCCACCATGAAGCGCCACACGGTGATCGACAGCCCGTACGGCCCGCTGACCCTCGTCGCCGACGAGGACGGAACCCTCTGCGGCCTCTACATGGTCGACCAACGCCACCGCCCCCCGGAGGAGAACTTCGGCGCCCCCGACGACACCCCGTTCGCCGAGGCGACAGCCGAACTACAGGCGTATTTCGCGGGCGAGTTGAAGGAGTTCACCCTCCAACTCCGTCTGCACGGCACCCCGTTCCAGCGCACCGTCTGGGACCAGCTCCGCCGCATCCCCTATGGCGAGACCCGCTCCTACGGCGACCTCGCCGATGCCCTCGGCAACCCGGGCGCCTCCCGCGCGGTGGGCCTCGCCAACGGCAAGAACCCCATCGGGATCATCGTCCCCTGCCACCGGGTCGTAGGCGCGAACGGCAGTCTCACGGGGTACGGCGGCGGTCTGGACCGCAAGCAGCGGCTGCTGGACTTCGAGAGCGGGGCGGCGCTTTTCTAGCGCCTCAAGTGTCTCTCACGTCAACGGTGTCGGGGTGTCATGGCAGCAACCGCCGCTCCTTGGCGACAGCCACCGCCCCCGACCGCGTCTCCACCCCCAACTTGCCGTAGATCCGCCCGAGATGGGTCTTCACCGTCGCCTCGCTGATGAAGAGGGCCCGGGCGATCTCCCGGTTGCCCAGGCCGCGGGCCAGCTGGCCGAGGATCTCGCGCTCACGCTCGGACAGGGAAGGGTGCGGGCTGCGCATCCGGGCCATGAGCCGGTCGGCGACCGGGGCCGAGAGCGCCGTACGGCCGGACGCGGCGCTATGGATCGCCGTGAACAGTTCCTCGGGGCGTTCGGCCTTGAGGAGATAGCCCGTGGCGCCCGCCTCGACGGCTCGGGCGATGTCGGCATCGGTGTCGAACATGGTGAGGACGAGGACACGCGGGCCGTCACCGGCGGTCAGTCTCCTGGTGGCCGTCACGCCGTCCATGCCGTCGCCGAGCTGGAGGTCCATCAGCACCACGTCGGGCCGGACCTGGGCGGCCAGGGCAAGGGCCTCCTCGCCGCTGCCCGCCTCACCGACCACCTCGATGCCGTCGGCGCTGGACAGCAGCGCACGCAGTCCGGCCCGTACGACGGCGTGGTCGTCGCACAGCAGCAGACGTACGGGTACGGGTGTGCTCACGGGACGAGCTCCTCACGGACGACAGGTACGGCGACCGACACGACCGTGCCCTCGCCGGGAGCCGACTCCACGCTCAGGGTGCCACCCGACTGCCGGGCCCGGATCCGCATGGCGGGCAGCCCGTGGCCGCGCACCCGGCCGGGCTCGGACACCGGGGGAGAACTGGTGTCGAAACCACGGCCGTTGTCGGCGACGTCCAGGGAGATCTGGTCGTCCAGGCAGGTCAGGGTCAGCGCGGCCCGGGTCGCGGCCGCGTGCTCGCGTACGTTGGCCAACGCGCCCTGGGCGATGCGCAACAGCGCCGCCGCGGTCCGCTCGGGCAGCGGGCCCGGTTCGCCGTCGAGCCGGAACTCCACCGTCAGGCCCGGACCGCTCTCCCGCTCGGCGAGCGCGCGCAACGCCGCGGGAAGGGAGTGCTCGACGAGGTCGGCCGGTGCCAGGTCGTGGACGAACCGGCGCGCCTCGGCGAGGCCGCGTGAGGTGATCTCGGCGGCCTTGAGCACGTGCCCGTGGGCCGCTTCCGGGTCCGTCCGCCACAGCCGCTCGGCGGCCTGCAACAACATCTGCTGACTGGACAGGCCCTGCGCGACGGTGTCGTGGATCTCCGTGGCCAGCCGCTGCCGTTCGGCCAGGACACCGGCCCGCCGTTCGGTGGCCGCGAGGTCGCGGCGGGTGCGGACCAGGTCGTCGATCAGGACCCGCTGCCGGGCCGCCTGCCGCTGCAACTGCACCAGTACGGCGGTGGCGACCGCCGCGAGGGCCGGCGGGGCGACGACCATGTTGGGGTTGAGCGTGCCGTCGGCCACCCGTATCTCGGAGGCCACGACGAGCGCGGTGAGTACGGCCGCCAGCGGCACCGCGAACCGTGGCGGCAGCGCGTACAGGCCGGCGAACAGCAGGGGCATCGCGCACCAGGTGGCGCTCGGCGCGAGGGCGAGCAGCACGGTCCAGACGGCGGACACCGAGCCCAGCCAGGCCAGATGACGTGTGCTGGGCGCGGAGCCCGGGCGGGGTGCCGGAGCCAGGAACTGCCCGAGGACGTACAGCAGACAGAAGACCGCGTACAGCACCAGCACCCAGCCGGTCCGGGCCCCGCCCTGGTCGCGGGTCAGGAACCGTACGAACGACGAGCCGAGCAGCAGAAAGAACGCGGCGTGCACGACCACGGGCAACAGACGCTCCTCCGAACCGATGCGCCCTGCCCCCTGTCGCTCCGCGTGCCCCGTCCTCGGTGGTCCCGTGTGTCCCATCCTCCGTGTCTAACGCGACGGACGGGACGGCGCATCAACCGATCGGCTGACATCCGGGTCACCCGAACCGCCCCCGGATCACCACCCGTTGACCGAGCCGGACACCCGGCCCCCGCACCGAGGCTGGCATCAACACCCGACACCCACCTCGGAATTCGGAGAGGCGACGATCCCGTGCCCACCAAGAACCTCACCGCCAACCGTGCCGCCCTCGGCCACCGCATCGCTTACGCCCTGCGCCACCCCGACCGCGTGCCCCGCCACCTGGCCCGTGCCACCCGGGACGCCTGGCTGCGCCGGCGCCACCCGAACCACGTCTCCTACTACCGTGCCGTGATGCGCTCCGACACCCGGGCCGACCCGGACGCGGCGGTCGGCAGCGCGAGCCGTGAACGCTGGCTGGCGCTGGGCGCGTTGCAGTTCGACTACCTCCTCGGCCACGGTCTGCGCCCCGACCACCGCATGCTGGAGATCGGCTGCGGAAACCTGCGCGGCGGCTGGCGCTTCATCCGCCACCTCGACCCCGGGCACTACTACGGCATCGACATCTCGCCCGACATCCTGGCCGCCGCACAGGACACGCTCGTGGAAATGGGCCTCCAGAAACAGCTCCCCACCCTCACCCCCGTACACGACCTGACCCTGCGCTTCCTGCCCGACGCGCACTTCGACGTCGTCCACGCGCACAGCGTGTTCTCGCACTCCCCGCTCCCGGTCATCGAGGAGTGCCTCGCCAACGTCGGCCGCGTCCTGGCACCGGGCGGCTGGTTCGACTTCACCTTCGACCGCACGGAGGGCGAGGAACACCACGTCCTGCGCGAGGACTTCTACTACCGCACCGAGACGTTGGTCGCGCTGGCGGCCCAACACGGCCTGAACGCCCGCTTCATGGACGACTGGGAACAACTCCCGCACGGCCAGTCGAAGCTCCGGGTCACCCGCTGAGTTCCTGGAGCAGCCGGGGCAGCGCCGTCCCGATCGGCTCCCGTACGACCTCGTCGGCACGGTCGTCGTAGGGAGTGGCCTCGGCGTTGACGATGACCAGCCGTGCCCCGTGATCGGCGGCGACACCGGCGAGCCCGGCGGCGGGCTGCACCTGCAGACTGCTCCCGACGGCGATGAACACTTGGCAGGCCTTGGTGATGGCGACGGCCTCGCCGAGGACGACGGGGTCGAGCCGCTCTCCGAAGTAGACGGTCGCGGACTTCAGGATCCCGCCGCACTCCAGGCAGGCGGGATCGTCCTCCCCGGCCTCGACCCGGGCGATCGCGTCCTGCATCGGCCCGCGCACATGGCACCGCGTGCACACGAACTCCCGCGCGGTGCCGTGCAGTTCGATCACCTTGCGGGCGGGCAGCCCGGCGAGCTGATGCAGCCCGTCGATGTTCTGCGTGATGACCCGTACGGGCACGCCGGACTTCTCCAGCTCCACGACGGCCCGGTGCGCGGCATTGGGCTCGGTCTGGAGCGTGCGGTTCTTACGCCGCATCTGCCAGGACCGGCGCCGGATCTCCGGGTCGCCCATGTAGTGCTCGTAGGTCACGAGCTTCTCGGCCTCGGGGTCACGGCGCCAGAGGCCGTTGGGGCCGCGGTAGTCGGGGATGCCGGAGTCGGTGGAGACACCCGCCCCACTGAGAAGGGCGACGAGAGGCTTGCTCATGGTGCCGAGGGTAGGTCGGCGGGGGCGGGGCGGCGAGTGGATATCGCGGGGTCAGCGGGCCGCCACGTACCGGATCACCGCGATGCCGGCGTACGCGTCGTCGTCCCGGGGACCGGACGGGCGGATGGCCGGCGCCGCCCAGCGGCAGAACGCGCGGTGGCGGATGTTACCGTCCGAGCATGGCCAAGGTGACAGTCTCGCTCGACGCAGCGCTCGTCGTGGAAGTCATGGTGCTCGCGGGCGTGGGCAACCCGCAGGACGCCGTCGAACTCGTCGTCCGCGACTACATCGAGCGCGGCCACCGCACGGAGGCCAGGGCCGAGGCCCGCGACGACGCGCTGCGCGAGGTGGACGTGAAACCCCGGGAGGTCGAGGGCTGAGCCCTGCGGAACCGGGAGGCTGATACGGGCCAACTCGCCTGGCTGCCACCGGCGTTGTCGATCTCGCCCGCCCCACGGCCCAGTCGCCCCGTGTCGTCCACTGCGCCCGCCCTATGCCTTCTGCCCGGCGTGAGCCGACGTGCCCTGGGCGGCCGATTCCGGTCAACTTGCCCGGCCGCCAACGGCGTTGTCCACGTCGCCCGCTCCCCGGCTCAGCCGCCGGGCGTCATGCATTGCGCCCGCCCCGAGTCTTCCGCCCGGCGTAAGCCACCCTGCTCAGTCGCTCAGCTTGCCGCCCAGCGTCACCCACCGCGCCCGCCCCGGCTTTCCTCCCGCCGTCAGCCGACGTGCCCCCGGCCACTCCGCCCGGCCTGAGCCAACCCACCCCCCCGGGCGCCCCGCCGCCCCGTCAGCCAACCCGCCTCCCGTTCTCCAGCTCCGCAGTCCCCGCCCCCTCCTCCAGCACATCCAGCGCGACCAGAACCCGCAGCCCCAGCGAACCCGGCAGATACTCCGTGACTTCCTCGCGCGGGACGAGCCGCCACGACAACAGCTCCTCCTCCTGGAGCCGGATCGACTTGAGGTCGTTGGCCGTGAGGGTTCCGCCGTCGTACAGGTAGGCCACCAGCGGCGGGTAGTCCGGGCCGTGGTAGACCCAGTCGACGGCGAGCAGTTGGCCGAGTTCGACGTCGAGGCCGATCTCCTCCAGGGTCTCGCGGCGCGCGCCCTGGCGGGGTGTCTCGCCGTCGTCGGACTCGATCGTGCCGCCCGGAAGGGCCCAGCCCTCACGGTAGTTGGGCTCGACGAGGAGGACCCGGCCCTCGGTGTCACGGAAGAGGGCGGCGGCCCCGGCGAGGATGCGGGGGAGACCCGCGAGGTACGTGGCGAAGTCTTGCGTAGTGGTCATTCAGGAAGGGTAACCAGCCCGCGCAGCCGTCTCTCCGACTCGCTGCCCGGCACCGGGAAGTGACAGACCAGGCTCAGCCAGGGCGCCTCCTGCACCGCGAGCCGTACGAACGACACCTCGATGTCACCCGCATCGGGGTGCCGGTAACGACGTACGGACGAGCGGAACTCCACCACCTCGTGCGCCTCCCACAGGCGTGCGAAGTGCGGGCTGGTGGTGACCAGTTCGTCGATCAGTTCCGTGAACCGCGGGTTGTCCAGTTCGTACGCCGCCTGTTGGCGCAGCAGACCCGCCATCCACTCCGTCTCCGCCTCCCACTCGGGCATCAGCGCACGGATGCCCGGTTCCCTGAACAGCAGCCAGGCGCTGTTGAGTTCGCGGCGCGGCCGGTCGAGGAGGGCGGGGCCGAGGATGGCTTCCTGGGCCCGGTTCCAGGCCAGGACGTCGAAGCAGCGGTCGATGACGAAGGCGGGGTTCGGCATCAGCGTGTCCAGGAACGCCCGTACGGCGTCCGGGACTTGGAGAGACCGCTCGGCCGGTTCGGGGGCAGGCCGGCCCGCCAGCCGGAACAGGTGCGACCGTTCCACGTCGTCCAACTGCAGTGCGCGGGCCAGGGCCAGCAGGATCTGCGGGGACACGTTGATGTCCCGGCCCTGCTCCAGCCAGGTGTACCAGGTGAGGCTCACGCCGGAGAGCAGCGAGACCTCCTCGCGGCGCAGCCCCGGGGTGCGCCGCCGGCCCCCCGCGGGCAGCCCCGTCTCCACCGGGTCGGCACGCTCGCGCCGGGACCGCAGGAAGGCGGCGAGGGCCCTGCGGCCGTGATCATCGGTTTCTGGCGATTCCTTGGCTTCTGGTGGTGGTGTTGGCGGCACCAGTAAATTCTGCACTCTTCAACCGGGCCCGAGACCGGCGCAGGGTGGGAGGGACACCGGACCCGCAGGTCCGAGGTGATCCCAACTCCCTGCCGAAAGGCGGCCCTTGTGGCTGAGCTGTCCCCGTCCACTCCCCGTACCGTCCTGGTCACCGGCGCGACCGGCGGCGTCGGCTCCGCGGTGGCACGCGCCCTGCACGCCGACGGCTGGACCGTGTACGCCGCCCACCGCAAACCCGCGGACGCGGAAGCGCTCCGGGCCGCCGGCTTCACTCCCGTCCGGCTCGAACTGACCGACGAGGACTCCGTCGCCGCGGCGGCCGAGCAGGTCGGCCCGCGGCTGGACGGGCTGGTGAACAGTGCCGCGATCATGGGCCAGGGTCCCGTCGAGCTGACGCCCGCCGAGGCATGGCGCCGCCAGTTCGAGATCAACGTGATCGGTCAGGCGACCGTCATCCGCGCCTTCCTGCCCGCGCTCCGGGCGTCCGGCGGCCGGATCGTCAACATCGGTGCCGTCTCGGCCCGCGTCCCGCCGCCGTTCTTCGGCCCGATCGCCGCCTCCAAGGCCGCCCTCGCCGCGCTCACCCACTCCCTGCGCGCGGAACTGCGCCACCAGGGCGTCAAGGTCACCCTCGTCGAACCCGGCGCCATGGACACGGCCATCTTCGCCACCGCGGACAAGGCGAGCGCGGACCTGGGCTGGGCCGGCTCGCCGGAGACCCAGCGCCACTACGCCCGCGCCCTGGACGCCGTACGCACAACAGCCGCCCGCCAGCCCCTCGGCCCGGTCACCCCGGCCGTCGACGCCGTCGTCCGCGCGCTGACCGCCCGCCGCCCCGCGACCCTCACCACCACCGGCAAGGACGGCCGCGCCCTCGCCCTGCTGCGCTTCCTGCCGGACGGCCTGCGCGACCGGCTGGTGCTACGGGCGTTCGGCGTGACGGCGCAGGCATTCGACAACACCGTGACTACGGAGTCGTCCGCAGTCCGTCCACGATGAGGTCGAGGATCCGCGCGGCCCGCGCCTCCCCACCCCGCGCCGGATCGAGCCGCCACAGCACGCTCAACTGAAGCAGCACGTCCTCGGGATCGAGCCCGGACTTGAGCGACCCGTCGGCCGCTCCCGCCTTCAGGAGTACCGCGATCGCGGCCACGAAGGGCGCGAAGTACTCGTCGTCGGCACCCCCGTCGGTCGCCGCGTGGATGACCTCGGCGACGCCGTACTTGAGCCTCCCGTAGTGGGCGACCTCGTCCAACCAGAGGCGTAGGGCCACGAGCGGGGGATGGTCCGCGAGGAGCACCGGCGCGCGGTCGATCAGGTGCTGTATGTCGTGGCGGTACAGCTCCAGGATCAGCGCCTCCCGGGTGGGGAAGTGGCGGTAGAGCGTCCCGATGCCGACGCCCGCCTCCTTGGCGATCGCGGTGAGGGACGCGCTGCTCGACGCGGCGATCGCCTCGCGGGCGACGGTCAGGATGCGTTCCCGGTTGTCGAGGGCGTCGCGGCGGGTCGGTCTCGGGTTCACGGGTGGGTCGTCCGTCCGGTGTCGGATTGCTAAGCGGAGGGTCCTCCGGTACGTTGGAGCATGTACCGGAGGGGCCTCCGTTTCGCTTTCCATTCTGGCACATCCCCACCCGACACCGCAGGGAGCACCGTCATGCCCGAACTCGTCCTCGTCACCGGAGGCAGCGGCTACATCGCAGGCTGGTGCGTCGCCGAACTGCTCCGCCGCGGCTACGACGTCCGTACGACCGTCCGCGCCCCGGGCAAGGAACGCGCGGTCACCGACGCCGTCGCGACCGTCGTCGACCCCGCCGGCCGGCTGGGCTTCGCCGTCGCCGACCTCACCGCCGACGAGGGCTGGGACGCCGCGCTCAAGGGCGTCGACTTCGTCCTGCACGTCGCCTCCCCGCTCGGCGCCGCCTCGGACGACCCCGACGCGCTGATCGCCGCGGCCCGCGGCGGCGCCCTGCGCGTCCTGCGCGCGGCCACCGGGGCGGGCGTACGACGCGTCGTGATGACCTCGGCCGCGAACGCCGCGAGCCCCTCGTCGTACGCCTCCGAAGGCGTCACCGACGAGTCGCTGTGGACCGATCCAGAGGACCCGACCCTCATCCCCTACCGCCGCTCGAAGACCCTAGCCGAGCGCGCCGCCTGGGACTTCATGGACGACTACGACGGTCCGACCGAGCTGACCACCGTGCTCCCCGGCGCTGTCTTTGGACCGGTCCTCACGACCGCGAACATGGGTTCCGTCGGCATCATCGCGCGCATGGCGGGCGGGAAGATGCCCGGCGTTCCCCGCATCGGCCTCGAAGTCGTGGACGTCCGCGACCTGGTCGACGTCCACATCCGGGCGATGACGTCATCGGACGCGGCGGGCCAACGCTTCCTGGCCACCGGGGAGTTCGTGTGGATGGAGGACATCGCCCGCACCCTGCGCAACGGCCTCGGCGAGCACGGCCGTACGGTCTCCACGCGCCGCCTCCCGGACTTCGCCGTCCGCCTCGCGGCCCGCTTTCTGAACCCGTCGCTGCGCGAGATCACCCCCGGGCTCGGCCGTCGCAACCGCCACAGCACGGAGAAGGCGCGCCGCGTCCTCGGCTGGGAACCGCGTCCGGCAAGGGAGACCGTCCTCGACTGTGCCCGGAGCCTGATCGCGCAGGGTGCCGTCTAGGCGTCGGCCCCCACCAACTGCACGGTGCGCTCCGCCAGTTCACTGATATGGACCCCGTCGAAGCCGAACACCGCACTGCGCACGGTGTCCTCCAGCGGATCCTTCCACTGGTCCGGGATCGCGGCCGCGCCGGTCAGCACCCCGGCGACCGAACCCGCTGTCGCGCCGTTCGAATCGGTGTCCAGACCGCCGCGGACGGTCAGGGTGATGGTGCGGGTGAAGTCGCCGTCGCCGTACAGGAGTCCGGCGGTGAGGACGGCCGCGTTCGGGATCGTGTGGATCCAGCCGAGCCCGGCGGTCTCCTCGGACACCGTGGTGAGCGTGTCCTCCCAGGTCATCCGGGTCTCGTGCAGCGTGAGCACCCGACGCACGGTCCGTGCGAGCCGGCAGCCCGGCGGGATCACGGTCAGCGCCGTGTCCAGCGCGTGCCGCACGGTCGGCGCGGTGAACGCCGCCGAGATCAAGGCGGCAGCCCACATCGCGCCGTAGACACCGTTCCCGGAATGAGACAACACGGCGTCCCTGCGCGCCAGTTGAGCCGCCCGGCGCGGGTCACCCGGGCTGGTCCAGCCGTAGATGTCGGCGCGGATCAGGGCGCCGATCCACTCCTGGTACGGGTTGTCGTGCGTCGCCGTCAGCGGCGGCTTGAGCCCGTTGGCGAGATTGCGGTAGGCGGCGCGCTCGGCCGTGAACGTCTGCAGATACGGCAGTCTCCGCAGCCACAGTTCGCCGACCTGCTCGGTGCTGAAGCCGAAGCCGTGGGTCTCCAGGAGGTCGAGTCCGAGGATCGCGTAGTCGACGTCGTCGTCACGGCAGCTGCCGTGGATGCGGCCGCGCACGCACCGCTGCCACTCGGGGCGCAGCTCGAAGCCGTCGTGCTCGCTGGGCGGCTCAGGGAGGTAGTCGGTCAGGGGCAGGGCCGCGGCCTGCCGGAGGTAGCGGTCGATGCGGTCGCGTGTCCACAGGTCGCCCTGCTCGACCGGCTTGCCGAGCATGTTGCCCGCGATCCGGCCCAGCCAGCCCCCGAGGACGCGGTCCGCGAGTGCCGGCTCAGTGCCCACAAGGGTCATACCTCCGGTGTACCCGATTCCGGGCCGGACAGCGGCACAGAGTGCGGCACAGGGTCTGCTCAGCCCGGTCCCAGCGTTCGGTCGGGGCATGACGGCGGGGGCGTCCGCCGGTTAAGGTCGCAGCGGCGCGACTGGCCCCGGAACGCGCGGGGGCCCGTAGAGCAAGGGGATCGCAAGGTGGCGAACGCTGCACAGAGGGGCACCCACAGGGTGCTCATCGCCGCGGACAAGTTCAAGGGGTCGCTGACGGCCGTGCAGGTCGCCGAGCGGGTGACGGCCGGGCTGCGCCGGGTCGTACCCGATCTGGACGTGACGGCGATGCCGGTCGCCGACGGCGGCGACGGCACGGTGGACGCGGCCGTCGCGGCGGGCTTCGAGCGACGGGAGACACGGGTCGCCGGACCCCTCGGCGACGAGGTCACCGCGGCCTTCGCGGTACGCGGCGACACAGCCGTCGTGGAGATGGCCGAGGCGAGCGGACTGCAACGCCTGCCCAAGGGCGTCTTCGCCCCCCTCACCTCCTCGACCTACGGCTCCGGCGAACTGCTGCGGGCCGCGCTCGACGCGGGCGCCCGCACGATCGTGTTCGGCGTCGGCGGCAGCGCCACCACCGACGGCGGCGCGGGCATGCTCTCCGCACTCGGCGCCCGCTTCCTGGACGCGGAGGGTGAACCGGTGCCCCCGGGCGGCGGCGGCCTGGCCGACCTCGCCTCGGCCGACCTCACCGGCCTCGACCCACGCCTCACCACCGTCGACCTGATCCTCGCGAGCGACGTCGACAACCCGCTCACCGGCCCCAAGGGCGCCCCCGCGGTCTACGGCCCCCAGAAGGGCGCCGCACCGGACGACGTGGACGCCCTCGACGCGGCCCTCGGGCACTACGCCAAGGTCCTGGAGGAGTCGATCGGCGGCAAGGCCGCCGAGTACGCCGCCGCACCCGGCGCGGGCGCCGCCGGCGGCATCGGCTACGGCGCCCTCCTCCTCGGCGCCCGCTTCCGCCCCGGCATCGAGGTCATGCTCGACGTCCTCGGCTTCGCCTCGGCCCTGGAGGGCGCCACCCTCGTCATCACCGGCGAGGGCTCCCTCGACGAACAGACCCTCCACGGCAAGGCCCCGGCAGGCGTCGCCGCGGCGGCCCGCGCGGACGGCAAGGAGGTCGTCGCCGTCTGCGGCCGCCTCGCCCTGCCCCCGCAGTCCCTCGGCCACGCCGGCATCCGCCGCGCCTACCCCCTCACGTCGATCGAACCGGACGTCGTGAAGTGCATCGCCGACGCCGGACCGATCCTGGAGCGGGTGGCGGAGAACATCGCCCGGGACTTCCTGGTCTGAGCCCCACCCCGAGGAACGTCGAAGGGCCCCGAGCCAAGCGGCTCGGGGCCCTTCGTGTCGTACTACAACGCGCGTTCTACGACCGCTACGGCAGCTGTGCGGCTCGCGCCTCACGCCGGTTGCCGCGGAAGTTGTTCACGCGGCGAGCCGTCGCGAACAGCGGGATCACCGCGCCCATGACCAACTGGAGCGCACACCCCGTCTGGAGGAGCAGCTGGCCGCCCGGGGCGTCGAACGCCCAGGATGCCAACAGGCCCATCGACAGGACGATCCAGGCGAGCATCGCGACCGCGAGGCGACCGCGCGGCTTCGGGTACTCGACCCGGCTCACCATCAGCCAGGCGGTGCCCAGGATCGCGAGCAGCGTTGCCACGAAGGGCAGTTCGAGCAGCACGATCGAGACCACCGTCAGCGCACCGAACGGGGAGGGCATGCCCTGGAACATGCCGTTCGGCGGCGTCACGCACGAGAACCGCGCGAGTCTCAGCACCACCGCCAGCAGGACCACGATCGCCCCGACCGCGGCCACTCTCTGGTGCGCGTCGTCGGCGACCATGCCGTAGACGAGGACGAAGTACGCCGGCGCGAGGCCGAAGCTGATCAGGTCCGACAGGTTGTCCAGCTCCGCGCCCATGGGGGAGGAGCGCAGCTTGCGGGCGACGAGGCCGTCGAAGAGGTCGAAGACCGCCGCGCACAGCATGAGGATGACCGCGGTGGCCGCGCTGTGGCGGGCCATGCCGGTCGACTCGTCGTTGCCCGTCAGGTGCGGGATCAGGATGCCGGTGGTGGTGAAGTACACCGCCATGAAGCCGCAGGTGGCGTTGCCGAGGGTGAGGGTGTCCGCTATTGAGAGGCGGAGAGAAAGAGGCATCTCCTCCTCGTCGTCCACCTCATCGGCCTCGGGCACCCAGCCCGCCTGTGTCTCCGGATCAACCACGGTCAATGCGAGTCACCCCAGCCACGGTCTTCTGGCCGACCTCCACGTCCACGTCGACACCCTCGGGGAGGTAGATGTCGACGCGCGAACCGAAGCGGATCAGTCCGACGCGCTCGCCCTGCTCGACCTTCGTGCCCTGCGGAACGTAGGGGACGATGCGGCGGGCGACGGCGCCGGCGATCTGGATCATCTCGATGTCACCGAGTTCGGTGTCGAAGTGCCAGACGACCCGCTCGTTGTTCTCGCTCTCCTTGTTGAACGCGGGAACGAAACCGCCCGGGATGTGCTCGACCGACGTCACCGTGCCGGAGAGCGGCGCGCGGTTGACGTGGACGTTCAACGGGCTCATGAAGATGGCGACGCGGGTGCGACCGTCCTTCCACGGCATGATGCTCTGCACCACACCGTCGGCGGGAGAGATGACCCGGCCCTGGGTGATCTCGCGCTCGGGGTCGCGGAAGAACCACAGCATGCCCGCCGCGAGCGCGGTGGCGGGTACGGCCACGGCCTTGGCGGCGCCGGACTTGCGCGCACGTACCAGGCTGAGGGCTGCGGTGGCGACGGTCGGCAGGAGCCACGGCGATGCTCCGCGCGCGAGGCGTACGCCTGCCAGGCTGTCGCGTGGTGCAGAGGTTTGGCTGTGGGGCATGGATGACCTTCGTAGCGGATGATGCCGCGCTGTAACGGGGGACGGCGGCTTTCCCGGGATCGTACCGGTCGCGGGCCACAACTGGGCAAGCCAGGAAGCCGAGTCGGCGGCTGAGGAGCGTTGACGGGGTGTGATCTTCTTCTCGAAGAAAACACCCCGAAACGGACAATCAGCCCTGGAATCGATACTCTTCGAGCAACCTGCGCCCGATGATCATTTTCTGGATTTCGGCGGTACCTTCGCCGATCAACAGCATCGGCGCCTCGCGGTAAAGGCGTTCGATCTCGTACTCCTTGGAGAAGCCGTACCCGCCGTGGATCCGGAAGGCGTCCTCTACGACCTCCTTGCAGTACTCGGAGGCGAGGTACTTCGCCATCCCTGCCTCAAGGTCGTTTCGTTCGCCGGAGTCCTTTTTGCGTGCCGCATTTACCATCATCGCATGGGCGGCCTCGACCTTGGTGGCCATCTCCGCCAGCTTGAACTGGATCGCCTGGTGCTGGGCAATCGGCTTCCCGAACGTGTGACGCTGCTGCGCGTACGAGACGCCCAGTTCGAAGGCACGCTGCGCGACGCCGCAGCCACGCGCCGCCACATTCACGCGGCCCACCTCGACTCCGTCCATCATTTGGTAAAAACCTCGGCCGGTCTCGCCGCCTAGCACGCGGTCGGCCGGAATCCGCAGGCCGTCCATGATCAACTCAGTGGTGTCGACGCCCTTGTAGCCCATCTTGTCGATCTTCCCGGGGATGGTGAGACCGGGCCGGACCTCTCCGAAGCCGGGCTCCTTCTCGACCAGGAAGGTCGTCATCGACTTGTGGGGCGCGGTGCCCTCCGGGTGTCCTTCGTCACTTCGCACGAGGACGGCGACGAGTGACGACGTACCGCCGTTCGTCAGCCACATCTTCTGACCGGTCAGGACGTACTCGTCACCGTCCTTGACCGCCTTCGACGTGATCGCCGAGACGTCCGAACCCAGCGCGGGCTCCGACATCGAGAACGCGCCCCGGATGTCGCCGGCCGCCATGCGCGGCAGGAAGTGGTCCTTCTGCTCCTGCGTGCCGTGCTGCTTGAGCATGTAGGCCACGATGAAGTGGGTGTTGATGATGCCGGACACCGACATCCACCCGCGCGCGATCTCCTCCACACACAGGGCGTACGTCAACAGGGACTCGCCCAGGCCGCCGTACTCCTCCGGGATCATCAGGCCGAACAGGCCCAACTCCTTGAGCCCGTCGACGATCTGCTGCGGATACTCGTCGCGGTGCTCCAGCTCGGTGGCGACCGGGAGGATCTCCTTGTCCACGAAGTCGCGGACGGTGGACAGGATTTCCCGCTGGATGTCGGTGAGACCGGCGGTCTGGGCGAGTCGCGCCATGGCTACTTCTCCGTCTGCTTCGGCTGGGGGCGGCCGGGCTGCTCGCCGCCGCGCTCCTTGATGTACGTCTCGGTCGGCACCATCACCTTGCGGCGGAACACGCAGACCAGCGTGCCGTCCTGCTTGTAGCCCTTGGTCTCGACGTAGACGATCCCGCGGTCGCTCTTCGACTTCGAGGGCGTCTTGTCGAGGACCGTGGTCTCGCCGTAGATCGTGTCGCCGTGGAACGTCGGCGCCACGTGCTTCAGCGACTCGATCTCCAGGTTGGCGATCGCCTTGCCCGACACGTCCGGTACCGACATGCCGAGCAGCAGCGAGTAGATGTAGTTGCCGACCACCACGTTCTTGCCGAAGTCCGTTGTGTTCTCGGCGTAGTTGGCGTCCATGTGGAGCGGGTGGTGGTTCATCGTCAGGAGACAGAAGAGGTGGTCGTCGTACTCCGTGACCGTCTTCCCGGGCCAGTGCTTGTAGACCGCGCCGACCTCGAACTCCTCGTAGGTGCGTCCGAACTGCATGGTGCTCAGGCCTCCGGGGCTTCGAACTTGGACGTGCGCTCCATGCCGGCGGCCCGGCCCTTGCCCGAGATGACCAGCGCCATCTTGCGGCTGGCCTCGTCGATCATCTCGTCGCCGAGCATCGCGGAGCCCTTCTTGCCGCCCGCCTCGGAGGTGTAGTAGTCGTACGCGTCCAGGATCAACTCGGCGTGGTCGAAGTCCTCTTGGGACGGCGAGAAGATCTCGTTGGACGCCTCGACCTGGCCCGGGTGCAGCACCCACTTGCCGTCGAAGCCGAGCGCGGCGGCACGCTGGGCGACCGCGCGGTAGCCGTCGATGTTGCGGATCTGGAGGTAAGGGCCGTCGATCGCCTGGAGGTTGTTGGCGCGGGCGGCCATCAGGATCTTCATCAGGATGTAGTGGTAGGCGTCCGCCGGGTACCCGGGCGGCTGCTCGCCCACGACCAGCGACTTCATGTTGATCGACGCCATGAAGTCGGCCGGTCCGAAGATGATCGTCTCGACGCGCTGGGAGGCCGTCGCGATCTCGTTGACGTTGTTGAGGCCCTGCGCGTTCTCGATCTGCGCCTCGATGCCGATCTTGCCGACCTCGAAGCCCATCGTCTTCTCGATCTGTGTCAGCAGCAGGTCCAGGGCGACGACCTGCTGGGCTGTCTGCACCTTCGGCAGCATGATGCAGTCGAGGTTCTGCCCGGCGCCCTCGACGACCGTGACGACATCGCGGTACGTCCACTCGGTCGTCCAGTCGTTGACGCGCACGACCCGCGTCTTGCCCGTCCAGTCGCCCTCGTTGAGGAACTTGACGATGGTGTGCCGCGCCTCGGGCTTGGCGAGCGGCGCGCACGCGTCCTCCAGGTCCAGGAACACCTGGTCGGCCGGGAGGCCCTGTGCCTTCTCCAGGAAGCGCGGGTTGCTCCCGGGGACCGCGAGACAGGAGCGCCGCGGGCGAAGCCGGTTGGCGGGGGCGGGCGTGGTCATGCGGGGACCTCCAAGGGGTCGAGCAGAGGGTCGAGCTTGTTCGCTTTCCGGATCTCGTCGACGATGCGGCCGATGATTCCGGTGATGTCGAAGTCCTTCGGTGTGAAGACCGCCGCGACTCCGGCGGCCCGCAGCTGTTCGGCGTCACCATTGGGGATGATCCCACCGGCGATGACAGGTATGTCTGTGGCACCGGCCACACGGAGCCGTTCGAGGACGTCCGGCACCAACTGGGCGTGCGAGCCGGACAGGATGGACAGACCGACCGCGTGCACGTCCTCGGCGAGGGCCGCGTCCACGATCTGCTCCGGCGTCAGCCGGATGCCCTGGTACACCACCTCGAAGCCGGCGTCACGCGCGCGTACGGCGATCTGCTCGGCGCCGTTGGAGTGCCCGTCCAGGCCCGGCTTGCCGACCAGGAACCGCAGCTTCCCGGCGCCCATCTCGCGCGCCGTCACATCCACCTTGCGGCGTACCTCGGCCATCGCCGAGCCCTCCTCGGCGGGCACCGCGACCGGCGCCGACGAGACGCCCGTGGGCGCCCGGAACTCGCCGAACACCTCGCGCAGGGCCCCGGCCCACTCGCCGGTCGTGACACCGGCGCGGGCGCACTCCAGGGTGGCCTCCATGAGGTTGCCGGTGCCCTTGGCGGCCTCCTTCAGCCGCTCCAGCGCCTTGCACGGGCGCGGGTGGTTGAACGGCGGCTGGTAGCGCGTGTCTCGCCAGCGCTGCAACGACTCGATGACCCGGGCCTCGACGGCCGGGTCGACCGTCTGGATCGCCGTGTCGAGGTCGGCTGTGAGTGGATTGGGCTCGGTCGTGTTGAAGATGTTGACGCCGACGATCTTCTCTTGACCGGACTCGATACGGGCCCGGCGCTCCGCGTGCGAGGACACGAGCTGCGACTTCAGGTAGCCCGACTCGACGGCGGCCATCGCGCCGCCCATCTCCTCGATGCGGTCCATCTCGGCGAGGGACTCCTCGACCAGGGAGGCCACCTTCGCCTCGATGACGTGCGAGCCCTCGAAGATGTCCGCGTACTCCAACAGGTCGCTCTCGTAGGCCAGCACTTGTTGCATGCGCAGTGACCACTGCTGGTCCCAGGGTCGGGGGAGCCCCAACGCCTCGTTCCACGCCGGGAGTTGCACGGCACGCGCGCGTGCGTCCTTCGACAGCGTCACGGCCAGCATCTCCAGCACGATCCGCTGGACGTTGTTCTCCGGCTGCGCCTCGGTCAGGCCCAGGGAGTTGACCTGGACGCCGTAGCGGAACCGGCGCTGCTTCGGGTCTTCGATGCCGTAGCGCTCGCGCGTGACCTCGTCCCAGATGCGGCCGAAGGCGCGCATCTTGCACATCTCCTCGATGAAGCGGACGCCCGCGTTCACGAAGAAGGAGATGCGGGCGACGACATCGCCCTTGCGGTCCTCGGGGATCTGGCCGGACGCGAACACCGCGTCCAGGACGGCGATCGCGGTGGACATGGCGTACGCGATCTCCTGGACCGGGGTGGCCCCGGCCTCCTGGAGGTGGTAGCTGCAGATGTTGATCGGGTTCCACTTGGGGATGTGGTTGACCGTGTAGCAGATCATGTCGGTCGTCAGCCGGAGCGAGGGAACCGGCGGGAACACGTGCGTACCCCGCGACAGGTACTCCTTGACGATGTCGTTCTGGGTCGTGCCCTGGAGCTGGGTGATGTCCACACTCTGCTCCTCGGCGACGACCTGATAGAGCGCCAGCAGCCACATGGCGGTGGCGTTGATCGTCATCGAGGTGTTCATCTGGTCCAGGGGGATGTCCTGGAAGAGACGACGCATGTCCCCGAGGTGTGCGATCGGCACGCCGACCCGGCCGACCTCGCCGCGGGCGAGGATGTGGTCGGAGTCGTAGCCGGTCTGCGTCGGCAGGTCGAACGCGACCGACAGACCGGTCTGGCCCTTGGCGAGGTTGCGCCGGTACAGCTCGTTGGACGCCTCGGCCGTGGAGTGACCGGCGTACGTGCGCATGAGCCACGGCCGGTCTTTCTGACGCTCAGTCATCTACGGGACCTCAGATGTTCCGGAAGCGGTTGATCGCGTCGATGTGCTGGGCGCGCTTCTCCTCGTCGCGCACACCCAGGCCTTCCTCGGGGGCGAGGCACAGGACGCCGACTTTGCCCTGGTGGAGGTTGCGGTGGACGTCGTAGGCGGCCTGGCCGGTCTCCTCCAAGGCGTACACCTTGGAGAGCGTCGGGTGGATCTTGCCCTTCGCGACCAGCCGGTTGGCCTCCCAGGCCTCGCGGTAGTTGGCGAAGTGCGAGCCGATGATCTTCTTCAGGGACATCCACAGGTAGCGGTTGTCGTACTCGTGGTTGTACCCGGAGGTCGAGGCGCAGGTGACGATTGTGCCGCCCTTGCGGGTGACGTAAACGCTTGCGCCGAAGGTCTCGCGGCCCGGGTGTTCGAAGACGATGTCGACGTCCTCGCCGCCGGTGAGTTCACGGATGCGCTTGCCGAAGCGCTTCCACTCGCGCGGGTCCTGGTTGTGCTCGTCGGCCCAGAACTTGTAGTCCTCGGCGGTGCGGTCGATGATCGCCTCCGCGCCCATCGCCCGGCAGATGTCCGCCTTCTGGGGGCTGGAGACGACACAGATCGGGTTGGCGCCGCCCGCGAGCGCGAACTGCGTGGCGTACGAGCCGAGTCCGCCGCTCGCGCCCCAGATCAGGACGTTGTCGCCCTGCTTCATGCCGGCGCCGTTGCGGGACACCAACTGCCGGTACGCGGTGGAGTTCACCAGGCCCGGGGCGGCGGCCTCCTCCCACGACAAGTGGCCCGGCTTGGGCATCAGTTGGTTGGACTTGACGAGCGCGATCTCGGCGAGCCCGCCGAAGTTCGTCTCGAAGCCCCAGATGCGCTGCTCGGGGTCGAGCATCGTGTCGTTGTGCCCGTCGCTCGACTCCAGCTCCACGCTCAGGCAGTGCGCGACGACCTCGTCACCGGGCTTCCAGGCGTTCACGCCGGGGCCGGTGCGCAGGACGACGCCCGCGAGGTCGGAGCCGATGATGTGGTACGGCAGGTCGTGCCGCTTGGTCAGCTCACTGAGCTTGCCGTAGCGCTCCAGGAAGCCGAAGGTCGACAGCGGCTCGAAGATCGAGGTCCACACGGAGTTGTAGTTGACCGAGGAGGCCATCACGGCCACCAGGGCCTCGCCCGGGCCGAGTTCGGGCACCGGGACGTCGTCCAGGTGGATCGACTTGCGGGGGTCCTTGTCGCGGGTGGTGAGGCCCGCGAACATGTCCGTCTCGTCCTTGTGCACGGTGATCGCGCGGTACGACTCGGGGAGCGGCAGGGCGGCGAAATCGGCCGGAGTCGAGTCCGGCGACTGGATCGCTTCGAGGATGTCCTTGACGGTCACGGTATTGCCTCCGGCGAAGTGCGCCCTGAGGGAGGGGCGCCGATGGTTACGTCGGTGCTGCTGCTGAGGGTGGGTGCTGAGGTGCCGTCGGTTCGGCGGGTGGTGCTTCGGCAGCGCTTTGTGGCGCGGGAGGTTGCCTGTGACGCAGGCGCCCGGGCGCGCAGCCCAGTGGTGGGTTGCGGGGACAGCCGACGTACGAAAGGTCTCTGCACGCCGGCCGCCCGGACACCTTCAACGTATGACACTGCGTGTCACCCCGCAAGGCACCGAGTGCCATGAATCGCTCTCAGGTGAAATCTTTACGTAACAAATGAGCGATGATCGATCGAACGGGGCCTGAAAGGTGCGCGAAAAGGGGCTCTGACATGCCAAAACGGCCACCCCGGAGGGTGGCCGTCATCACAAGGGATTGCAGAGGCTGATGGGGCTCAGCGGTCCCTCAGTGCCTCTTCGATGGTCCGCATGACCTCGTCCAGTGGGGCGTCGGTGCGGGCGACCGTCACCAGGACCTCGCCGTGCTGGTGCACCGCCGCGGTGGCCGGCCTGGGGGTCGTGGTGCGGCCGACGCCGATGCCGGTGCCGAACGTCTTCTGCACGATCCCGAAGGCGTGGTCGAGCTGCGCCTCCACGTCGCCCTGGCCGCCGGCCCGCAGCCAGCGCCGCAGCACGTGGTTGTGGGCGGTGACCACGGCCGAGGCGGCGACCTCGGCGAGCAGCGGGTCGTCGTTGGCGTCGTCGTCGTGCGCGTGCTCGTCGAAGTGGCCCAGGAGATAGCGCGTGAACAGCCGCTCATAGCGGGCCACCGACGCGATCTCGGCCTCGCGCAGGGTGGGCACCTCACGTGTCAGCTTGTAGCGGGCGACCGAGATCTCCGGCTGGGCCGCGTACATGCGCATGACTTCCTTGATGCCCCGGCAGACCGTGTCGAGCGGGTGCTCGTGCGCGGGGGCGGCATTGAGTACCGCCTCGGCCCGGATCAAGGTGTCGTCGTGGTCGGGGAAGATCGCCTCTTCCTTGGAGCGGAAGTGGCGGAAGAAGGTCCGGCGCGCGACCCCGGCCGCGGCCGCGATCTCGTCGACGGTGGTCGCCTCGTACCCCTTGGTCGCGAACAGCTCCATCGCGGCCGCCGCCAGTTCGCGCCGCATCTTGAGGCGCTGGGCGGCGGCGCGACTGCCCGCGGCACTCTCCGGTGCGTCGGGCGTAGCTGGTGTACGGGAGGGCTTGGCGGGCTGGGGCATGACCCGAACGTACTGCATGTGCGCAGCTTGGCGCGCACGTCCGGGGTTTCCCCCGCCCGCCGCGGGCAGGGGTCCTCCGGTGGGATCGAGCAGCCCGCCCCAGTCCCCGTCGACACCGAACCCGTCGCCGTAACCCTCAGCGGCGGGCATATTCGCGGAAGCCGCGGCCCGTCTTGCGGCCGAGGCAGCCCGCGGCCACCAGGTGCTCCAGGAGCGGCGCCGGAGCCAGGCCCGGGTCGCGGAACTCGCGGTGCAGGACTTTCTCGATCGCCAGGGAGACGTCCAGCCCCACGACGTCCAACAGCTCGAAGGGGCCCATCGGGTAGCCGCCGCCCAGCTTCATCGCGGCGTCGATGTCGTCAAGAGACGCATAGTGCTCCTGCACCATCTTGATCGCGTTGTTGAGGTACGGGAACAGCAGTGCGTTGACGATGAATCCGGCTCGGTCACCACAGTCGACCGCATGCTTCTTGATCTTGACGCAGACCTCGTGCACTGTTGATTGGACGTCAGCATCCGTCAACACTGTACGGACGACCTCGACCAGCTTCATCGCCGGTGCGGGGTTGAAGAAGTGCATGCCGATCACGTCCTGCGGGCGCGAGGTGGCGCGGGCGCACGCGACGACCGGGAGCGACGAGGTTGTGGTGGCCAGGACCGCGCCCGGCTTGCAGACCTTGTCCAGCGTCGCGAACAGCTGCTGCTTGATCTCCAGATCCTCGGCGACGGCCTCGACGGCCAGGTCGACGTCCGCGAAGGAGTCGTAGGAGCCCGCCGCGGTGATCCGGCCCAGGGTCTGCGCGGCGGCCTCGGCGGTCATGCGGCCCTTGTCGACGGAGCGCGAAAGCGACGTGCCGATACGGGACTTGGCGACCTGCGCCTTCTCCTCGCTGCGCGCGGCGAGCACGACCTCGTACCCGGCCTTGGCGAAGACCTCGGCGATACCGGACGCCATGGTCCCGGAACCGGCGACCCCGACCGAGCGGACCGAACGGCCCGGAACGAGCCGCGCGCCCTCCACCGGGGTCAGCGCGTCCCGCACGACGGTCGCGCTGCCGGGAGTCTCGTAGGAGTAGAAGCCGCGACCCGTCTTACGGCCGGTCAGACCCGCCTCGCTGAGCTGCTTCAGGATCGGCGCGGGGGCGTGCAGGCGGTCGTGGGACTCGGCGTACATGGCCTCCAGGACTGTGCGCGCGGTGTCGATGCCGATGAGATCGAGGAGCGCGAGCGGGCCCATGGGGAGTCCGCAGCCGAGCCGCATCGCGGCGTCGATGTCCTCGCGGGAGGCGTACTTCGCCTCGTACATCGCGGCCGCCTGGTTGAGGTAGCCGAACAGCAGCCCGTCCGCGACGAACCCGGGCCGGTCGCCGACCGCGACGGGCTCCTTGCCCAGCTCGATCGCCAGCTCGGTGACGGCGGCGACGGCGGCGGGCGCGGTCAGCACCGACGAGACGATCTCGACCAGCTTCATCGCGGGCGCCGGGTTGAAGAAGTGCAGCCCCAACACCCGCTCCGGGCGCGCTGAATCGGCCGCCAGCCGGGTCACGGAGAGGGCGTTCGTGCCGGTCGCCAGGATGGTGTCGGGGCGCACGATCCCGTCCAGCTCGCGGAAGATCTGGTGCTTGATCTCGTACGACTCCGGGGCCACCTCGATGACCAGATCGGCGTCGGCCGCGGCGCTCAGATCGGTGGAGGTGCGGACGCGGGCCAGGGCGTCGGTGCGCTCCTGCCCGGTCAGCCGGCCGCGCCGCACGGCGTGGGCGGTCGCGGTCTCCAGGGCGGCGACGGCGTGGGCGGTCGCGGCCTCGCTGACGTCGATGCCGACGACCTCGCGGCCGGCCCGGGCGAGGACCTCGGTGATACCGGTGCCCATCGTGCCGAGACCGACGACGGCAATGGTCTTGAACGGGGACAGGGGAGCGTCGGACAGGGGAGCTGCCATCGCGGGACTCCTGGAATGAGGGTGACGACTGGGAGCGCGCGCCGTACGCCGAGGGGCGCACGGAGTGCGAGAAGGGGTGCGGGTGGTGCCGGGCAACGAGCGCACACGCCCGGCGAGAAGAGAGAGTTCCGACCGGCCCTGTCCCAGGCCTGGTCGTACCGCAGTACACGAGGCACCGAACCGACTGCACTCACGGCGGCTGCGTCACCAGGCCGCCGTAAGGAGATGCGCGAGTGGGTAACTCGCTCACCTGAGCTTAACCGGTGAGTAACGAGCGCGCCAGCCCCCGAGTTTGTGATGTAGGTCCCGGGCTTCCTGTGACAGCCATAGGCTCGGTTTCATGGACGAAGAGTTGCGATCACTCACGGAGCGCTTACGGCAGGAGTCGGGAGGGGCGGCGCCGTACGAGCGACTCGTGGCGACCGGCGACCTCGACGAGCTGGCCGAGGTCCTCACCGCCCCCGGTCATCCGCTGTGGGCAAGGGAGTTGGCCGCGTTCCGCCTCGGCCTCGCCGGCGACCGACGTGCCTTCGAGTCCCTCGTCCTGTTCCTCAACCACCGCGACCCAGCCCGCTGTGCCTCCGCCGCGTACGCCCTGGCCCGCCTCGACGACCCCCGCACCGCCCGCGCGGCCGCCGCCCTCGCCACCAACGAACTCCGCGTCGCCTACGCCCTGCACCCCGTCCGCCTTCTGGCCGACCTCCACGCCCCCGAGTCGGTGCCCGCCCTCATCACCACCCTCCAACGACGGCTACGCCCGCACGACCCGTACCGCCGCGTGGCTCTGGCCTGCGTAGAAGGCCTCGGCGAACTGGCCGACCCGCGCGCCAGACCGGTACTGAACGACGCGCTGGCCCACCCGGCGCTGGCGGAGGCGGCAGTGCATGCGCTGGGTCGGATTCCGCGGCAGCGGTGAGCCGCTGGCCCGGTGCGGTGCTCAGTCCCTCAGGTCCTTGACGTACCGCACCTCGGGCACCGCAACCCCCTCCACTTCGTACGGCTCCTCCGTGCCGTCCGCCCGGAAGCCCGCCCGCTCGTAGAAGCGGCGGGCGCGGGCGTTGCCCCGGACGACCCAGAGGTAGACGCGGTCGTGGCCGAGGGCAGCGCACTGCCGTAGGGACTCCTGCATGAGGGCCCGGCCGACGCCGGTGCTCACGTACCGGGGGTCGAGATAGATGGCGTACAACTCGGCCTCACCGGTGCGGAGTTCACCCTCGCGGTACGGTCCGATCGCGGCCCAGCCGACGAGTTCGGCGCCCCGCGTGGCGACCAGGTTCAGCACGCTGCCGTCCCCTTGCCCGAAGCGGGCCCGGCGGCGTTCGGCGTCGGCCTTCGCGCTGAGGGCGTCCAGGAAGGGCTGCGGCATGAGGCCCCGGTACGCGAACTGCCAGCCCAGGACGCGGATTTCGGAGACGCGGTCGCAGTCGGCGAGGGTCATCGGGCGGATCTGGAGGGGATCGGCGTCGTCCATGGCGGCACCCTAGGGAGGTGCCGACCGAGCCCGCCTCCGATTATTCGGCGACCACCGCGAAGGCCTCGATCTCCATCAGGAACTCCGGTCGCACCAGCGCGGCGACCTGGACCGCCGAGGCGGCGGGGAGCCGGTCGTCGGGTATGTGTGCCGCGCGGGCCGTGCGGATGGCCGGCATGTGGGCCATGTCCGTGACGTAGAAGGTCAGTTTGACCACGTCGTCGAAGGTGGCGCCCGCGGAGGCCAGGCAGCGGCGGAGGTTCTCGAAGACCTGGTGCGCCTGTGCCGCCGCGTCGCCCTTGCCGACGAGCTTGCCGTTCTCGTCCAGGGCGAGTTGGCCGGAGATCGCGACGAAGCTGCCGGTGCCCGTCACGACGTGCGCGTAGGCCGTCGCGGGGGCGACGCCGTCGGGGGCGGGAATCCTCGTCAGGCCACTCATGCGTCCATGGCGGACCATGGGTCTGACAGTGAGGATTCCCGCCCCCGAGGGACGTTCAGGCGGGGCTCAGCCGCGGAAGCCCAACAAGCCGTGCAGCGTCGAACCGTGTGCCGTGCTCGTCGCCGCCTTCGCCGTCGTCAACGGCTCCGGGTCCGGCGTCTTCTGGCACACCGCGTCGACCTCGCCGCCACTGCGCGGCACCTTGCCGTTGGTCAGATACGTCGCCAGGTACTTGTCCAGGCAGGCGTTCCCGCTCAGCGTGATGCCGTGGTTCCCGCCGCCCTGCTCGACCACGAAGCTCGAACCGGCCAGCATCTGGTGGACCGTCGCGCCGCCCTCGTACGGAGTGGCCGCGTCGTTGGTCGCCTGGAACAGCAGCACCGGCGGCAGCTTGCCGTTGGCGATGTTGACCGGCTCCTTCGACTGCGTCGGCCAGAACGCGCACGGTGCGTTGTACCAGGCGTTGTTCCACACCATGAACGGCGCCTTGTCGTAGGCCGCCCAGTTGTCCTTGCGCCACTGGTTCCAGTCGCGCGGCCAGGACGCGTCACGGCACTGCACCGACGTGTAGACGCTGTACCCGTTGTCCCCGGAGGCGTCGATCGCGGCGAAGTTCTCGTACGTCTCGACCAGCGGATCGGCGTTCTTGTCGTTCACGTAGGCCGCGAACGCCTCGGCGAGATAGGGCCAGTAGCCGTTGTAGTACCCGCCCGGAATGAAGGTGTCCTCCAGCTCGGAGGCCCCCACCTTCCCGCCCGCCGGCTTCTTCGCGAGCGCCTTCCGCATCGCGTACCACTTGGCCTCGATCTTGGCCGGGTCGGTGCCGAGCTTGTAGGTCGAGTTGTACTTCGCGATCCACGCCATGAGCGCCTGCTGGCGGTCGTTGAAGGCGTAGTCCTGTCCGAGGTTGTCGTCGTACCAGACACCGGTGGGATCGACGATGGAGTCGAGGACCAGGCGGCGCACACGCTCCGGGTAGAGCTTGGCGTAGACGGCGCCCAGGTAGGTGCCGTACGAGTAACCGAAGTAGTTGATCTTCTTCGCGCCGAGTGCGGCCCGGATCGAGTCCATGTCCCGTACGGCACTGATCGTGTCGATGTACGGCAGCACGCTCGCGTACTTCTTGCCGCAGGCGGCCGCGAACGCCTTCACGCGCGTGAGGTTGGCCTTTTCCAGCGCCTGGGTGCTCGGCACCGAGTCGGGGCGGACCGGGTTGAAGTAGCCGGGCTTGCAGTCGAGGGCGGGGGTGCTCTTGCCGACGCCGCGCGGGTCGAAGCCGATGACGTCGTACTGGGACGCCACCGCCTTGGGCAGCGAGGACGCGACGAATCCCGCGAGGGTCAGTCCGCTGCCGCCTGGGCCGCCGGGGTTGACCAGGAGTGGTCCCTGGTACGTCTTCGCGGTGTGCGGGACGCGGGACAGGGCGAGCGAGATCTGCTTGCCGTGCGGGTTCGCGTGGTCCAGGGGCACCTTGACGCTTGAGCACTGGAGCGTCGGATAGTTCGTGGTGGCACAGCTCTTCCAGCTGAGCTTCGCGGTCTGGACGGTGGCCGTGGGGTGCGTGGTGCTCGCGTCGGCGGGGAGAGCGGTGACCGTCCCGGCCACGACGACGGCGGCACCGCACAGTACGGCTGCGCGTTTTCTCATACGTCCTCCCTGGACGGAGAGGCGGCGGACAGCGGGTTTCGCGGTCCGTCCTCGCCGCATAGTCCCGAAATCTCGGGGCGGAAGAACCTGTTCAGCCGATACTTGACCCTATTGGGCCGCCGGATGCGCTCGAACGCCCTCAGATCAGCGAGAGCTGCGTCGGCTCGGACACCGGCTCGCCCGCCGGGTCCGGCGGCTCGGGGACCCGGCGCGGCATACCCGCGCGCGCGGGACCGATGCCGTACTCCTGTGCCAGGTCGTGGACCTGACGGGTGATCCGGCGCTGGTACCACTTCGGGGCGTACGCGCCCTCCGCGTACAGCCGCTCGTAACGGCGCACCAGATGCGGGTGATGGTGCCCGAGCCAGGCCATGAACCACTCGCGGGCACCGGGCCGCAGATGCAGCACCAGGGGAGTCACCGAGCTGGCCCCGGAGGCCGCTATCGCCCTTACGGTGGCGCGCAGTTGGGCCGGGTGGTCGCTCAGGAAGGGGATCACCGGCGCCATCAGGACCCCGACGTCGATGCCGTGCTCGGTCAGGGTCCGCACCGCGTCCAGGCGCCGCTCCGGGGACGGCGTGCCGGGCTCCACCGTGCGCCACAGCGCGGGGTCGGTGAAGCCTACGGAGACCGAGATGCCCACGTCGGTGACCTCGGAGGCCTGCACCAGGAGGTCCAGGTCGCGCAGGATCAGCGTGCCCTTCGTCAGGATCGAGAAGGGGTTCGCGTGGTCGCGCAGGGCGCCCAGGATGCCCGGCATCAGCCGGTAGCGGCCCTCCGCGCGCTGGTAGCAGTCGACGTTCGTGCCCATCGCTATGTGCTCGCCGAGCCAGCGCCGGGATCCGAGCTGGCGGCGCAGCAGGTCCGGCGCGTTCACCTTGACCACGATCTGCGAGTCGAAGCCGAGGCCGGTGTCGAGGTCCAGGTAGCTGTGCGACTTGCGGGCGAAGCAGTACACACACGCGTGTGAGCAGCCCCGGTACGGGTTGACCGTCCACTCGAAGGGCATCCGGGAGGCCCCCGGCACCCGGTTGATGATCGAGCGGGCCCGCACCTCGTGGAAGGTGATCCCGCGGAACTCGGGTGTGTCGAAGGTGCGGCTGACCACGGCATCCGCGCCGAACAGCGCGGCGTCGGCCGCCCGGCTGTGGCCGCCGGACTCGACGGTGAGGTTCTCCCAGCGCATGACGCCTCCTATGTAGGCCTGCCCTCCGAGTGAAACACTTGTTCGAATTACTGTGCAAGTGTCATTCCAGATCGCTTCCGACGCCTTGAGGTACCCCGATTTGGGTGGCCGTGGGCGGGGGTGGTTGGCTTGCCCCGACCCCGAGAACCGATGTCCTGACTCATGTCCTGGAGGAAACCGATGGCGCAGGTCGAGGCGACTACCGAGCGGGTCGTCGCAGCCGACGCGGAGGCTGTCTTCGACGCCCTCGCCGACTACAGCGGCACGCGCGCGAAGGTGCTGCCCGAGCAGTTCAGCGAGTACGAGGTGCGCGAGGGCGGCGACGGCGAGGGCACCCTCGTCCACTGGAAGCTCCAGGCCACCAGCAAGCGCGTCCGCGACTGCCTCCTGGAGGTCACCGAGCCGACCGACGGCGAACTGGTCGAGAAGGACCGCAACTCCACCATGGTCACCACCTGGCGGGTCACCCCGGCCGGCGAGGGCAAGTCCCGCGTCGTCGTGACCAGCACGTGGAACGGTGCCGGCGGCATCGGCGGCTTCTTCGAGCGGACCTTCGCCCCCAAGGGCCTCGGCCGGATCTACGACCTGGTGCTCGACAGGCTCGCCGCCGAGGTCGAGAAGTAGGCCTCAAGGGCCAAGCCTCCAGGGCGCGTTGGCGCCCTGGCCGCGTCCCTCACCGGTTCGAGTGGATCTCCGTTCGAGCCGGGCGTACGCCGTAACTCGTCGCGCTTGCTCACAGTTGTCGCCTAAAGCGGGAATTGTGCGGCAGGCGCGACGAGGGGAGCGGTACGTGGGCGGGACGACTCTGGTGCAGGACGAACAGGCCCCGGCACCCCCGAAGACGCCGGTCCCCGCACCCGTCGAGAAGGCCGAACTCAGCCCGCGCCGCGTGCGGTTGGTGTTCCTCGGCCTGATGCTCGCGCTGCTGCTTGCGGCCCTCGACCAGATGATCGTCGCCACCGCGCTCCCGAAGATCGTCGGCGAACTGCACGGCCTGGACAAGATGTCCTGGGCGATCACCGCCTATCTCCTCACCTCCACGGTCGGCCTCCCGGTCTACGGCAAACTCGGCGACCTCCTCGGCCGCAAGAGCGTGTTCCAGTTCGCGATCGGTGTCTTCGTCATCGGCTCCGCGCTCTCGGGCCGCGCCCAGTCCATGGACCAACTCATCGCGTTCCGCGCGGTGCAGGGCATCGGCGCCGGCGGGCTCATGATCGGCGTCCAGGCGATCATCGCGGACATCGTGCCGCCCCGGGAGCGCGGCCGCTTCATGGGCCTGATCGGCGCCACCTTCGGACTCGCCTCCGTGGCGGGCCCGTTGCTCGGCGGCTACTTCACCGACCACCTCTCCTGGCGGTGGTGCTTCTACATCAACGTGCCCTTCGGCGTGGTGACTTTCGCCGTCGTCACCGTCGTACTGAAACTGTCGAAGCCCACCGCCAAGGCGCGCCTCGACATCCTCGGCGCGCTGCTGCTCGCCGCCGCCTCGACGTGCCTGGTCCTGCTGACCAGTTGGGGCGGGACCGAGTACGCCTGGGGCTCGCACGTCATCCTCGGGCTCGGCGCGGGAGCCGTGGCCGCCGCGGTCCTCTTCCTCGTCGCCGAGCGCTTCGCGCCCGAACCCCTCATCCCGCTGCGGCTGTTCAAGGACGCCGTCTTCAACGTCACCGCCCTCGTGGGCCTGGTGATCGGGGTCGCGCTGTTCGGGGCCGCCAGCTATCTGCCGACCTTCCTGCAGATGGTCGACGGGGCCAGCGCCACCGAGTCCGGGCTGCTGATGCTGCCCATGATGGGCGGCATCGTCGGAGCGTCCATCGTCTCCGGCCAACTCATCAGCCACACCGGCCGCTACAAGATCTACCCCCTCCTCGGCAGCGCGCTGGCCACCCTCGGGATGTGGCTGCTGTCCCGGCTCGAAGTCGACACCTCCCGGCTGCAGTACAGCGTCTGGATGGCCGTCCTCGGCGCCGGCATCGGCATGGTGATGCCCGTCCTCGTCCTCGCCGTGCAGAACTCCGTACGCCCCGCCGACCTCGGCACCGCCACCAGCGCCAACAACTACTTCCGGCAGATCGGCGGCAGCGTCGGCGCCGCCGTCTTCGGCACCCTCTTCGCCGACCGGCTCACCGACGCCCTGCGCGACCGCATCCCCCCGCGCGCGGGCGCCGGCCTCCCCGACCCCGAGTCCATCACCCCGCAGCTCGTCCACACGCTGCCGCCGGCCCTGCGCGACGGCTACATCCAGGCGTACGCCGACGCCATGCCGCGGATCTTCCTCTACCTGGTGCCGGTGCTCGCCCTCGGCCTGCTCATCGCCTTCTTCCTCAAGGAGAAACCGCTGGTGTCCCACAACGCCCCCGCCGAGACGTCCGAGGCCGCGCCCCTCAACTCCCCGATCCCGCAGGCCCGTTCGGCGTACGCCGCCGGAATCCCCGTCTGCGGCACGGTGCAGCACCCCGACGGGACGGTCGTGCCCCGGGCCGCGCTCACCCTCATCGACGTCTCCGGCCAGCAGATCGGGCGCGGTGCCAGCGGCGCGGACGGGCGGTACGCGCTGTCGACGCCCGGCTCCGGGTCGTACGTCCTGATCGCGGCGGCCGGCGGGCACCAGCCGCAGGCGGTGTCCGTGACCGTCGGCGAGCGGCCCGTCGAGCTGGACGTCGTCCTCGGCGGCGCCGGACGCCTCGCCGGGAATGTGCTGACCGCGGACGGCACCCCGGTGCGGGAGGCCGCCGTGACGCTCACCAACGTGCACGGCGAGGTCGTGGCCAGTACCCGCAGCGGGCGCGAAGGCACCTATGTCATCAGCGAGTTGGTGGCCGGCGAGTACACCCTCGCGGCCAGCGCGCCCGCGTTCCGCCCGGCCGCACTCCCGGTCAGCGTGCAGGCGTCCCGCGAGACCCGCCAGGACGTCGAGCTCGCCGGCGGCGCCGTGCTGCGCGGCACGGTCAGGGCGAGCGGCGGGCGACCCGTCGAGGACGCGCGCGTGACGCTCCTCGACGCGGCGGGCAACGTCGTGGACACCCTCACCACGGGACCCGACGGAACGTTCCGGTTCATCGACCTGTCCTCCGGCGAGTACACGGTGATCGCCGCCGGGTACCCGCCCGTGGCCACCGTGCTCCAAGTGGCGGGCGGAGGACGCACCGAGCGCGATCTCCAGCTCGGCCACGAGGACTGACTCCTGTCCCACGGAGCGCTGAGGCGTGCGCCGGTGAGATGGAGTGGAACCAATTCCAGGAATGCCACACATCGCCACCGGCCGTCACCGTAGCGTGGTGGGTGGCGGCACAGATCATGCGGAGCCGTGGGGAGAGAGGGCCTGGGTCATGGACCGTGGCACCGAGCGGGGGACACCTCCCGGCCGCGGGGCCGGGGACGACGTGGTGCTCGAACACACCGCGACGGGCCGTGTGCCCCTCGCCGTGGTTCTGATCGACCGCGACGGCCTCGTCTCCCACTGGAGCCGCGGCGCCCGACGCCTGTTCGGCGCCACCAAGGAAGAGGCGATCGGCCAGACGGCGGTCGACCTGCTCCCCGTCTCCGGCGCCCTCCCCGACGACGAAGAGACCAGCCCCTACGGCGGGTTCGCCGCCTACGACGGACTCGGCCCCGACCTGGAGTCCTCCCTCGACGGAGGCCTGTCCTACCCGGCCGCCGGACGCGCCCGCCTCACCGTCCCCGAGCACGACCGCGTAGACGTGCTGTGGTGGGCCTATCCGCTCGTCGGCCCCGGACAGGAACGGCTGCTCGTGCTCGCCGCCGACGCGGGCGGCCTGCGCCAGGACCGCTCCGAAGCGGACCGCGCCTTCGAGCGCATAGCACCGGGCTTCGCCCTGCACACCGACTTCCCCGGCGCCGACGAACTCGCCCGCAGGCTCCCCGAGATCCTGCCCAGCATGAGCGTCGACGAGAGCGCCCGCATCGTCGCCCAGGTCCTCGAACTGGGCTATCCCGTCCTGGAGTTCAGCCAGAACGAGCGGGTGCCGGTGACCCCCGACTGGGGAATCGCCCGCCGCGCCGAGCGCAAGGCCCGCCGCGAGCGCGCCGCCGTCGCGGTCTCCGAAGGACTCCCGGTGCCGCAGGAGGACGAGGGCGAGGACCTCGAATACGCCGCCGTACGCGAGCGGTTGGAGTTCCTCAACGAGGTCAGCGGCTGCATCGGCACCTCGCTCGACCTCGCGCAGACCATCATCGAGGTCAGCAAGGCCGTCGTCCCCAAGTTCACGGACGTCGCCGGCACCTATCTCCGCGAACAGGTCGTCGCCGGCGAGGGGTTCCCGGACGGCGTGCCGGACACCACCACCATGTGGCACCGGGTCGCCCTGGAGCACACCGACGAACCCGGCCGCTGGGACGACGTCGTACCGGTCGGCGAGGCCATGCCGTTCCCCGCGCACACCCCGTTCTTCCAGTGCATGACCACCGGCGAACCCGTCCTCGTGCCGCGCATCAGCGAACAGATGGGGCACATGATCGCCTCGCAGTTCGAGAAGCGCGACATCCGGCCGCTGATCACCGGCCGCTCCATGCTGGTCGTCCCGCTCAAGGCCCGCACCGTCGTCCTCGGCTTCATGATCCTGCTGCGTCACCCGGAGCGGGTCGAGTTCAACGACATGGACCGCGTCACCGGCGCCGAACTCGCCGCCCGTGCGGGCCTCGTGCTCGACAACGCGCGTATGTACACCTACCAGGAGAGCGTCGCCGAGACCCTCCAGGACAGCATGCTGCCGCACATCCCGCCGCGCATGGCGGGCTGCGACATCGCCACCCGCTATCTGCCCGGCACGCTGCTCGGACGCGTCGGCGGCGACTGGTTCGACTCGGTGAAACTGCCCGGCGCCCGCACCGCGCTCGTCGTCGGCGACGTCATGGGCCACGGCCTCAACTCGGCTGCCATGATGGGCCAGTTGCGCACCGCCGTACAGACCATGGCCGCCATGGACCTGCCGCCCGCCCAACTCCTGCGCAACCTCGACGACTTGGCCCAGCGCCTCGGCGACTCGTACCTCGCGACCTGCCTGTACGTCGTCTACGACCCGATCGCGAGCGAACTCCACCTCGCCAACGCGGGCCACATCCCGCCGGTGATCGTGCGGGCCGTGGACGGCCGCAGCGAGCTGCTCGACCTGCCCACCGGCGCGCCCATCGGCGTCGGCGGGGTGCCCTTCGAGGCGGTACGCGTGCGCGTGGAGCCCGGCGACCGGCTCGTGATGTGCACCGACGGTCTCGTCGAGGTGCGCGGCGAGGACATCGGCGTAGGACTCGCGGCGCTGAGCGAGTCGGCCGCGCATCCGGCCGCGTCCATGGACGACGCCTGCGACACCATCATCCGCACCCTCAACACCCGCGGCGGACGCAAGGACGACGTCGCCCTCCTGATGGCCCGCCTCAACGGCATAGAGCCCGACGACGTCGCCGAGTGGCGGCTCACCCTCGACCCGATGGAGGCCGGCCGGGCCCGCGCGGTGGTCCGCGAACAGCTCCACGAGTGGGGCCTGGCCAAACTCGCCGACAACGCCGCCCTGTTGGCAGGCGAGCTGGTCACCAACGCCGTACGGCACTCCCGCGGCCGCCGCGCCGAACTGCGCCTGGTGCGCGGTGACACGCTGCTGTGCGAGGTGGACGACGACGACCCCACCCTGCCGTCCCTGCTCAGCGTGGGCCCCGACGACGAGTTCGGCCGCGGACTGCACCTGGTCGGCGCGCTCGCCCGCGAATGGGGCGCCAGCCGTACGACCACGGGCAAGACCGTGTGGTTCGAACTCACCCTGCCGCGCCGCTGAATCGCGGGTGACCGTGGGGGCGCAAGAGGCGCACAACGGCGTACACCGGTCGAATGAGCGGTGAAGGAATGCGCCGCGTGCTTGTGAGCAGGACCGGGGCGCGATAGACCGTACTGGCCCGTCACTTATGGCGGAACGGCCTCGCATCCTGGGGAGTTGGGCATGAGCGTGACCAGTCGGTACCGGGAGGCCTGGGAAGGCTTCTGGCGCGAGGCGCCCGACGGACAAGGAGCCGTCTTCTGGGACGCGGCGGCGGCACAGACGGTGGGGCTCCATCTCGCCCTGTTCGAGCCGAAGTTGCGCGACCCCGGCCTGCAGATGATCGACCTCGGCTGCGGCAACGGTACTCAGACCCGTTTCCTCGCCGACCGGTTCAGCCATGTCGTCGGCGCCGACCTGTCCGCCGCGGCCCTCGACCACGCCCGGCACGACGACCCGGCGGGGCAGGCGGTCTACCGGCTGCTGGACGCCGCAGACAAGACCGAGGTCGAGACGCTGCACGCCGAACTCGGCGACGCCAACGTCTACATGAGGGGCGTACTGCACCAGGTCGAGCCCGACGACCGGCAGCCGTTGGCCGAGGGAATCGCCACGCTCATCGGCGAGCGCGGGCACGCCTTCCTCGTCGAGCTCTCCGAGGCCGCCCGCCCGATCCTCGGCGGACTGGCCCAGGACCCGGCAGGGCCGCCGCCGAAGCTCGTCCCGGTCTTCCGCCACGGCATCGCCCCCGGCGAAGTGCCCGACGACGAGGTGCCGGAACTCCTGCGCGCGGCCGGCCTCACCGTCATCGCGAGCGGCGAACTGCCGCTGATTACCACCGAGTTCACCGCGGACGGCGCCCGCATCGAACTGCCGTCGAAGTGGGTGATCGCGAGCCGTACGGCCTGAGGCGGTGGGGGGGAGACGGGGCGGCTCACCGCCTCCCCCCACCCGCACTACCCGAACTGGTGCTTGAGGAACGACCCGGACCACGCCATCAGGTCCGCGGGCACGTAGTACCCCTTCTCGTCGTTGATCGCGTCCCAGTTCTTCGCCACGTCCTCGACCGACGCGTCGCCCCCCTCATGCGCGTACCCCTCCGTCGAGGCCAGGAACACCCGCGCGAACCGGCCCGCGCCGGCGGTGTAGATCTCCCCGCTGACCGGGCAGTTCTCGTGCGCGAGATAGGCCACCATCGGCGCGACGGCTGCCGACGGCATGTACGGCATGCCCTCCGCGGTCTGGGCCGGCTCCTCGGGGCCGCCGCCCATCCGGGTCATCGCGGCCGGTGCGATCAGGTTGACCTTGATGTTGTGCGGCTCTCCGGCCAGCTTCGCGCTGCGCGCCATGCCGACCGTGCCCGCCTTCGCGGCGGCGTAGGACAGGTTGTTGTCCATGCCGAACATGCCGCTGGAGGTGGTCAGGACGACCCGGCCGTAGCCCTGCTCGACGAAGTGCGGCCACGCCGCCCGCATCGTGTTGAACGAACCGATCAGGTGGACGGCCAAGTGCCGTTCCAGGTTGTCGAGTTCGATCTCCGGCAGGCCCGCGTACCGGATGATCCCGGCGTTGTTGACGAGGACGTCGATCCGCCCGAAGGCCTGGATCGCGGTGTCGATGATGGCCTCGCCGCCGGCCTGCGGGGACACGTCGTGGGTGTCGGCCACGGCCTCCCCGCCGGCGGCGACGATCGAGTCGACGACCTTCTGCGCGGGTCCGGCGTCGGAGCCCTCGCCCTCCATCGACCCGCCCAGGTCGTTGACGACGACCTTCGCCCCGCGCTCCGCCAGCAGACGGGCGTAGGCGCGGCCCAGGCCACGGCCCGCGCCGGTGACGACGGCGACGCGTCCTTCGAAGCCGAACTCGCTCATGGGTGACTCCAGTTGTGTGCGGGTAAAAGCGCCGGTGGCTACCAGGCGACCGGCAGCGCGTGCAGGCCGTAGGCGAGCGCGTCGTCGCGGCGGAACCTCAACTCGTCGAAACCGACGGCCAGTCGCAGGGTCGGGATGCGGCGGTACAACGTGCCGTAGACGACCTGGAGTTCGATGCGGGCGAGCTGCTGGCCCAGGCATTGGTGGATGCCCCACGCGAAGGCGTGGTGGTGCCGCGCCTCGCGGGAGATGTCGAACTTCTCCGGCTCGGGGAAGGCCGCCGGGTCCCAGTTGCCCGCGGGCAGCGCGACGACGATGCCCTCGCCGGCCTTGATGGTGACGCCCTCGATCTCGATGTCCTCGGCGGCGATCCGCCGCTGCCCGAGCGCCGGGATCGTCAGATAGCGCAGGATCTCCTCGACCGCGTTCGCGACGATCTTGGGGTCGTCCGTCCCGCGCAGCAGGGCCAGTTGCTCCGGGTTGTCCAGGAGCAGGGCGGTCCCCAGGGTGATCATGCTGGCGCTGGTCTCGTGGCCGGCGATCAGCAGGATCATGCACAGCATGACGGCCTCGGGCAGGGTGACCTCGCCGGCCTTGATCCGCCCGGCGAAGTCCGAGATGACGTCGTCGCTCGGCTCTTCCATCCGCTTCTGGAGCAGCCCGGCCAGATAGCCGCCCAGCGCCTGGTTGGCCGCCCGGTCCTGCTCGGCGGTCTTGTCGCTCCGGGTCGCCAGCGAGGCGTGCTCCTGGAAGAACTCGTGGTCCTCGTACGGCACTCCGAGCAGCGCGCAGATCATCAGCGAGGGCAGCGGCAGCGACAGCGCGGTGTTCAGGTCCGCCGGGTTCGGGCCCGCGAGCATCTTGTCGATCAGCTCGTCGGTGAACCGCTGGATCTCCGGCCGCAGCTTCTCCATCCGGTTGCGTGTGAACGGAGCCGTCATCATGCGGCGGATCCGCGTGTGGTCGGCGCCGTCGGCGTTGAAGATGGTCAGCGGGTGGTGGGGAGCGTTCTCCGCCATCGCCTCGTTCGGATACGGGAACCCGGGCTGCTTGTCGTCGGAGCTGACCCGCGGGTCGGACAGGATCACGCGCTGTGCGGCGTGCCCGGTCACCAGCCACGGGGTGCTGCCGTCCCAGATCCGGCCCCGGGACACGGGCGCCGTCTCGTTCAGGGCGCGCTGCCCGGCGGGCGGGGCGAACGGGCAGGCGCGGTCCCGGGCGCCCGGGTAGTCGAAGAGCTCCGCGTCAGGGGCGGCGAGTTCCGTCTCGGCCTCGGACATGGTCATTCCTCCAGATGAGGGTGGGGGGAAGGGCGATGAGGGGAGGGCTGGGTCATTCCTCGATACGGATCGCCAGCGCGGGGCACACCGCCGCGGCGTTCCGTACGTCGTCGGCCAGTTCGGCCGGCGGGTTCTCGTTCAGCAGGACGACGATGCCGTCCTCGTCGCGCTGGTCGAACACGTCCATGGCGGCGGCGACGCACTGCCCGGCGGCGACGCATTTGTCCTCGTCGACGACAACCTTCATGGCAACTCTCCTGATCGTTCCGGGTCGTTCAGTGGGCGGGAGCGGGGGAGGGGACCGCGTCGACGATCTCCTGACGGCGCTGTCTGGCCTGCTTGGGCATGTTCCAGCCGAGGATCCCGGTGACCCGGCCGCCGCTGCGGTAGCGCGCGACGAACCGGCGGGCCGCCAACTCCCCGTCGACGACGTCCACTTCGGCATCGGCCGGCAGGAATCCGTGCACCTGGAGCTTGGCGTCGAACTGATCGGTCCAGAAGTACGGCACCGGTTCGTAGGCCCGGTCCTCGCCGAGGATCGCCCCGGCGACCGCCATGGCCTGCTCGGTGGCGTTCGTGCGGTTCTCCAGCCGGATGAGCCGGCCCAACCGCTCGTGCCGCCAGCGGGCCACGTCACCGACGGCGTAGATCCCCGGCGCGGCACGGCAACGGGAGTCGCACACCACGCCGTTGTCGAGTTCGAGCCCGCTGCCGGCCAGCCACTCCGTCGCCGGGGTCGCCCCGATGGCGACCACGACCACATCGGCGGGCAGCACCTCGCCCGTGCTCAACTCGACGCCTGTGACCCGGCTTTGGCTGTCCGTCAGGCCCACGACACCGTTCCCGAGCCGGAGTCGCACCCCCCGTTCGGTGTGCAGCTCCGCCAGCAGTCCCGACACCAGTGGGCCCACCTGAAGGGCCAGCGGTCCCGTGAGCGGGCCCGCGAGGGTGACCTCCAGGCCCAACGTCCGTGCGGTGGCGGCGATCTCGGAGCCGAGGACTCCCTCGCCGACGACCACCAGACGTGACCCGGCGAGCAGATCCGTGCGCAGGGCGAGCGCGTCGTCGAGGGTGCGCAGTACATGGACACCGGTCAACTCGCCCTGTCCGGGCAGCACTCGGGGCCGTACGCCGGTGGCGATCACGATCGCGTCGGCGCTCGGCTCGCGCCCGGACTCCGTGCGCACGGTCCGGGTCGCCGGGTCCAGGGCGACCGCGGGGTCGCCGAGCACGAACTCGGTGTCGAGACCGGACAGCATCTCCTCGGTGCGCAGTGCGGCGCGGCCCGGTTCCCAGGCGCCGGAGAGGATCTGCTTGGACAGCGGCGGACGGTCGTACGGGGCGTGCGGCTCGGCGCCGAGCACCGTGATCCGGCCCGCGTACCCCTTGCGCCTCAGGGCCTCCACCGTGGTCAGCCCGGACGCGGACGCGCCCACCACCAGCACATGGGCCACGGCCCCGGTGTCGTCCTCGATGCTCATGTTCTGCTCCGTTGCGGCGTCGGTGCGATGGTCTGTGCGGGCGTTCACGCCAGGTAGCGCCCGCCGTTGACGCTGAGGGTCTGGCCGGTGACGTAGGCGGCTTCCTCGGAGGCCAGGTACGCCACCGCGTAGGCGATGTCCTCAGGCTGGCCGGCCCGCTTCATCGGCATGGTGGCGGCGGCCGCCTCCACGTCGACCGGGCCCTCGCGGACCAGAGGCGTGTCGATGAAGCCGGGCGGCACGTGGTTCACGGTGATGCCCTGGCCGATGTACTCGACCGCCAGTGCCCGGGTGAGGGCGATGACGCCGCCCTTGGAGGACGCGTAGTGGGCCATGGCGGGCGCGCCGGTCTGCGCGGAGGACGAGAAGATGTTGACGATCCGGCCCCAGCCCGCCTCGACCATGTCGGGCACCAGTTCCTTGGTGACGAGGAACGGGCCCTTGAGGTTGATCCCGATCATGCGGTCCCAGGACGCCTCGGAGATGCTCGTGAACGGCTCGTAGGCGGTGATGCCCGCGTTGTTGACGAGGATCGTGACCGGGCCGAGCTCCTCGCGGGTGCGGGCGGCCGCCCGTGCCACGGCGCCGGCCTCGGCCGCGTCGCCGGAGACGGCGATCGCCGTACCGCCGGCTTCCTGGATGGCCGCCGCGGTCTTCTCGGCGCCCTCGCTGTTCAGGTCCCACACCGCGACCGCGGCTCCCCTGGCCGCGAGCACCTTGGCGATCGCCTGGCCGATGCCGCGGCCGCCGCCGGTGACGACGGCGACCTTCCGTTGAAGTGACATGTGCGCTCCCTTGCGCTCGTGCGCGGTGCCGGCGAACCGGACACCAGTGGTTCGGCTATTCGCCCAGGGCCTCGCGGGCCGCGGTGCGGGCCGCCACGGCCCGGGGGAAGCCGGCGTACCCGGCGGCGTGGTAGAGGATCTCGGCCAGCTCGTCCCTGGTCACGCCGTTGGTGAGGGCCACCCGGACGTGGGTCTTCAGCTCGGTCTCGGCGCCGAGCGCGATCAGGATGCCGAGGGTGACCAGGCTGCGGTCGCGCGGGGCGAGGCCCTCGCGGCCCCACAGCGCGCCCCACACGGTGGACAGGCCGATCTCGACGAGGTCCTCGCCGAGCTTGCCGTCCCGCATGTCGAGATCGCCCTCGGCGGGAACCACCCCGGGCAGCGCGGCCCGTAGTGCTTTCAGCCCCGCGACGCGCAGATCGGGGGTTTCCTTGACGTCTTCGGCGCTCATGCCCGACTCCCGGTTCATGCGGGACTCCCGGTTCATGCGATTGCATTCGTCCCAAGCGAAAGTTAGATCAAACGGTCGGTACAATCAATGCCTGTTACGGATATGGCTGGTCCAGGCTCTCTCCGTCATCGCCATTGATCGGGGCAGGACCCTCATCTACTCTCGGTCTGAATATTCGACCGACTGGTCGAACTATCAAACCCGGGTCATGTGCGAGCCGCAGCCCCAGTCGCCTTGGAGGGCAAATGAGCGAAGCTTCGAACCCGGCGGCCACGGACCGGGTCGACGTGCTGGTCGTCGGCGCGGGCGTCACGGGCATCTACCAGCTGTACAAGGCCCGCGAAGCCGGGTTCTCGGTGCGACTCCTCGAAGCGGGCACCGGCGTGGGCGGCACCTGGTACTGGAACCGGTACCCCGGGGCACGCTTCGACTCGGAGAGCTACACCTACGGCTACCTGTTCTCGAAGGAGCTGTGGGAGGGGTGGGAGTGGTCGGAGCGGTTCGCCGGCCAGCCCGAGATCGAGCGCTACTTCAATCACGTCGTCGACCGCTTCGACCTGCGGCGCGACATCCGCACCGGCGTCAAGGTGACCTCGGCCGTCTTCGACGAGCCCTCCGGCACCTGGACCGTCCGGGGCAGTGACGGCACCGAGGTCCGGGCCCGCTACGTCGTCGCGGCCACCGGCAACCTCTCGGTGCCGTTCATCCCGAACATCCCGGGACGCGACGACTTCCGCGGCGCGCAGCACCACACCGCGCGCTGGCCGAAGACGCCCATCGACTTCACCGGCAAGCGGGTGGCCCAGATCGGCACCGGCTCCAGCGGTGTGCAGATCATCTCCGCGATCGCAGACGACGTAGCACAGCTGACGGTGTATCAGAAGGACGCCGACTGGCTCACACCGCTCAACAACGGGCCCATCACGCCTGAGGAACAGGCGGAGTTGAAGGCGAACTTCGAGTCCATCCGCGAGACGCTGAACACCTCGCCGAGCGGCTTCCTGCACCAGATCGTCATGCGCTCCGGCCTCGACGACCGCCCGGAGGACCGCCAGGCGTTCTACGAGGAGCGGTGGAACGGCCCGGGCTTCACCAAGCTGACCGAGCACTACATGGACATGCTGTCGAACGAGACCGTCAACGCGGAGTGGTGCGCGTTCATGGCCGACAAGATCCGCAGCATCGTCAAGGACCCCGAGACCGCCGACAAGTTGGTCCCGAAGGGCCATGGCTACGGCGGCCGCCGGCCCCCCTTCGGCACCGGCTACTACGAGACGTACAACAAGCCGAACGTCTCGCTCGTCGACATCAACACCACGCCGATCACCCGCATCACCGAGGACGGCATCGAAACCGCCGACGGTGTCGAGGAGTTCGACATCATCGTCTGGGCCACCGGCTACGACTTCGGCACCGGCGCCCTCAACCGCCTCGGTGTGCAAGGCCGTCAGGGTCTCCCGCTGAAGGAGTACTGGGCGGACGGTCCGCGCACCTACCTCGGCATCGCCACGGCCGGCTTCCCCAATTTCTTCTTCCCCGGCGGCCCGCACGGCGCCACCGGCAACAACCCGCGCTACGCCGGCGACCAGGTGGAGATCGTCACCGACGCCATCGTCCACGCGCGCGACCACGGCTACGACGTCATCGAGGTGACCGAGGCCGCCGAGGAGGAGTGGACGGACAGCATGAACAACAGCACGATGTCCTCCTTCCTGGAGAGCAGCTACTTCTACGGCGGCAACATCCCCGGCAAGCCGGTCAAGCAGCTCCTCAACCCGACGGGCCGGTGGGCGCTCCAGGAGGCGATCAACGCGGTGAAGGAGAACGAGTTCCCGACGTTCGTCCTCTCCAAGGCCGAGACCCCGGACACCTGAACGCCCGGACGCCCGTGCCGCCCTGGACGTGGGCGGCACGGGCGTCCGGGTTCTCGCCGGGGCCTACTCCGCGAAGGTCGTCACCCGCCGCTGGAACAGCCACCGGCCGTCCTCGCGGCGCAGCACGTCGTCGTAGCGCCCGACCAACTGCACGCTCCAGCCGGAGTCGCCGCGCGCGAAGAACGCCAGGTTGCTGGTGGCCGTCGCCTCGTCCTCGGTCGCGGAGGTGACGACGGTGTTGGCGATCAGGTGCAACTGCGGTGCCTGGGGCGCGAATCCGCCGAAGCCCTGCCGGATCGCCTCCCGGCCCTCGAACTTGGCCATGCCGACTATCTCGGCGACGCCGTCCGCCGTGTACAGGTCGGCGATGTCGTCGGCCCGTCCGGCGTCCAGGGCCTGGGCATAGGCGGCGATGGCGGTCTGTACGGCCGCCGTAACGGACGCGTCGATCGTGGTGGTCATCTCACTCCAGGGTCGGGAAGGAAGCTCAAGAAGGCTGCGGGGGGCGGCGGTTACGCCTGATACGTCGTCTTCCTGTGCCGCAGCAGCCAGGCGCCGTCGTGCCGGCGCAGCGTGTCGTCGTAGTGTCCGACCACGCCCACCGCCCAGCCGGCCTCGCCGCGCTGGAGGAAGACCACGTCGCTCAGGGCGCGGGCCTCGTCCTCGCCCGTGGACGTCACGACCGTGTTGGTGACCAGGTGCAGCTGCGGCCGGACCGGCCCCCATCCCTTGAAGGCCGCGTGGATCGCGTCGCGCCCCTCGACCGGGTCCATGCCCGGGATCTCCAGGACGGCGTCGGGCGCGTACTGCGCGACGACGTCGTCGGTGCGGCCGGCGTCCTGGGCCTGGGTGTGCGCGCCGAGCACGGCCCGTACGCCCGCCACGACCCACGCCTGTGTGGATTCGCTCATTCTTCGCTCCAAGGTCGGGTGTTTCGACCACTCAGTCTATTGATGAGTCGAAGATAAAGGGAGGGGTGCGCGTCGGATTCGTTGACCGATCGGTACAATCACAAATAACATGCGGGCGGCTGGTCAACGGGGACTGTCGCCGAAGGAGGCGTGATCATGACGAAGCGTTGGAAGCAGCGTCCGCCGGGCTCTACGTGGGGCGATTGGGGCGAGGACGACGAACTGGGTCGTATCAACCTGCTCACGCCGGAGAAGGTTCTGCAGGGGGTCCGCGAGGTCGAGCACGGCATCAGCTTCAGTCTGAGCCTGCCGCTCGACTATCCGGGCGGGAGTGAGCTGAACCAGCGGCGCTACCCTCCGATCCTGCGGCCCACCGAGGACCTCGAACACAAGCAGGACGTCTTCTACAACATCAAGGCGCGGGAGCACTTCTCGCCGCACCTCAGGGACGTCTGGTCCGACGACGTGTTGACCCTCTGGCTGCAGTACTCGACGCAGTGGGACGCGCTCGCCCACCAGGGCCAGGAGTTCGACGCCGACGGCGACGGCGTCGAGGAGGCGGTCTACTACAACGGCTACCGCGCCGACACCGACATCGTCGGACCGCAGGAGGACGCCAAGGGCGACGGCAGCGGCACCCTCGGCTTCGCCCGCCACCTCGGCCTGGAGCACATGGCGGAGCACGGGGTCCAGGGCCGGGGCGTCCTGGTCGACCTGGCCCACCACCTGGGCAACACCTGGCAGCCGGTCAACCTGAAGACACTTCAGGAGATCATGGCCGCGGACAACATCGTCGTCGAACCCGGTGACATGCTCCTCCTGCACACCGGTTTCGACACCGCGGTGATGGCCTGGGGCAAGAACCCGGACCCCGTGGGCATCCACACCACGGCCTCCTACCTCGACGCGTTCGACCCGGCGCTCCTGGAGTGGATCGCCGAGTCGCAGATCTCCGCGCTGGTCTCGGACAACTACGCCGTCGAGGGCGTGGGCGTCGGCCCCGAGGACAACACCCCGCACTCGCTGCTCCCGATCCACAACCTCTGCCTCTTCAAACTGGGCGTCCCGCTCGGCGAGTTGTGGTACCTGGAGAAGCTGGCCGCCTGGCTGCGCGAGCACGACCGCAGCCGCTTCCTCCTCACCGCGCCCCCGCTCAACCTGCCGGGGACGCAGGGCAGTCCGCTCACGCCGGTCGCGACTGTCTGACAGTCGGCTGCACGACGGGAAGGGCCCCCGGAGTTCCGGGGGCCCTTCCCGTCGTACGACCGTTCAGACCGCGGCGATCCGCCGCAGCGTCTCCGCGATCGTGTCCCGCGACGGCAGCCACACCCGCTCCAGCGAGGGTGCGTACGGCGCCGGGACCGGCGGCGGTGCCACCCGGGTGACCGGGGCGTCCAGGTGCCAGAAGCCCTCGTCGACGGCCATGGCGGCGAGTTCGGCGCCGACGCCGAAGTCGCGTACCGCCTCGTGCGCGATGACCAGGCGGTTGGTCTTGGCGAGGGACGCGAGGACGGTCACCCGGTCCAGCGGGGAGATGGTGCGCAGGTCGATCACCTCGACGCCGATGCCCTCGCCGGCGAGCAACTCGGCGGCGGCCAGGGCGTCTTGGACCATCCGCGACCAGGAGACCAGGGTGATGTCCGTGCCCTCGCGGACCACCTTCGCCCTGCCGAGCGGGATCAGGTGGTCGGCCGGGGGCTTGGGACCCTTGAGGCCGTACTGGAGGCGGTTCTCCACGAAGACCACCGGGTTGGGGTCCTGGATCGCGGCGCGGAGCAGGCCGTAGGTGTCCGCCGGGTTGGACGGCATCACCACCGTCAGGCCGGGGATGTGCGCGAGCAGCGCCTCCAGGCTCTGCGAGTGCTGGCTGCCCGAGGAGCGGCCCGCGCCGAACTGGGTGCGGACGACGAGGGGCATCGAGGCCCGGCCGCCGGTCATGAAGCGGAGTTTGGCGGCCTGGTTGAGGAGCATGTCGAAGGCGACGCCGATGAAGCCCATGTACATGATCTCGACCACCGGCTTCATGCCGGCCATGGCCGCTCCCACCGCCGTGCCGACGACGGCGCTCTCGCTGATCGGGGTGTCCCGCACCCGGCCGGGGAAGGCCTGCGCGAGTCCGCGGGTCAGTCCGAAGACGTTGCCGCCCGCGCCGACGTCGATCCCGGCGACGAACACACTTGGATCGGCGGCGAGTTCGTGCTCCAGGGCCAGCCGTACGGCGTCCATGGACCGGAAGATCTCGGCGTCGGCCGGGAGCGGCGCGGGCTCGGGGACGAGGAGGCGGGGGGCCGACACGTAGTCGTGCAGGGTCTCCGGGGCGGGCTCCGGCAGGCCCCTGGCCCACTCGACCGACGCCTCGATCTCCTTGTCGATCTCCTCGTCCACGGCGTCGGCCAGCGCGGCCGGCACCCCGGCCGCCGTCAGGTGCCGGCGGGCCACCAGCAGCGGGTCGCGTTCCTTGGCGGCGGCGACCTCCTCGGCGGGGCGGTAGCGCTCGGGGTCGCCCTCGTAGTGGCCGTGCCAGCGGTACGTCTCGGCCTCGACGAGGACCGGGCCGCCGCCCGCGCGCAGCCGCGCGACCACTCCGGTCATGGTCTGCGCCACCGCCACCACGTCGTTGCCGTCGACGTGTTCGTAGCCGATGCCGTACCCGGCGGCACGCGCGGAGAGCGGGGCGCGGTGCTGTTCGGCCTCGGGCGAGAACTCGGAGTAGTGGTTGTTCTCGCAGAGGAAGACGACCGGCAGATCCCATACGGCGGCCAGGTTCACAGCCTCGTGGAACATGCCCTGGGCCACCGCCCCGTCGCCGAAGAACGCCACGACCACGTCACCGGCCGCCCGCAGTTTCGCGGCGGTGGCGACCCCCGCGGCGATCGGGAGCCCCGCGCCGACGATGCCGTTCGCGCCGTAGATCCCGAGACCGGGGTCCGCGATGTGCATCGAGCCGCCGCGGCCGTGGCAGGTGCCCGCCTCCTTGCCCATCAGCTCGGCCATCATCGACACCGAGTCCAGGCCCTTGGCCAGGACATGGCCGTGGCCGCGGTGGGTGGAGGTGATGCCGTCCCGCGCTCCCAGCGGCCAGCAGGCGCCGACGGCGCTCGCCTCCTGGCCGATCGACAGATGCAGGAAGCCCGGGATCTCCGTCGCCTTGTACAGATCGGACGCCCGCTCCTCGAAGCGCCGGATGCGCCGCATCCGGCGGTACATCTCCAGGAGCTGGTCCGTCTGTGCGGAGCCGGTGCCGGTGTGATGCGATGCCTGAGTCATACGGTCCTCGCTTTAATGTACCGTTTGGTCTAGCAAACTAGAGCGACGTCCCCGGGGCTGCTTCCCCCAGGCGTGCCACGATCCGGCGCCTGTGCGGACCCGGGACAGCACGCACGTCGTCACGGCAAGGGGAGAGAAGAGATGCCACGACCGCCGGGTCATGGGCCGGGCTTCGAAGTCAGACGCCAGAAGATCATCGACACCGCCGCGTCCCTGTTCGCACAACAGGGCTACGCCGCGACCTCCATCAACGACCTGGGCCGCGCGGTCGGGCTCGCCAAGGGGGCCCTGTATTACTACATCGGCTCCAAGGAGAACCTGCTCATCGAGATCCAGTCGCGGGTGCTCGGCCCGCTGCTGGCCCGCGCCAAGGAGATCGCGGCCCTCGACGAGGTACCGCTGCTGCGGTTGCGCCTGCTGTCCGAATCGCTGCTGACGATCATCTTCCGCAGGCTCGACCACATCTGGGTCTACGAGCACGACTACCGCAGCCTCAGCGGCAAGGAACTGGAGATCGTGCTGCGGCAGCGCTCCGACTTCGAACGGCTGATCACCGGCCTGCTCACGGAGGCCGTCGAGGAGGGGACCTTCCGTGCGGTCGAACCGCACCTGGCCACCCTCCAGTTCCTCAACCTCCACAACCACACCTACCAGTGGGTGCGGCCGGACGGCAGCTGGGACGCCGCGTTCCTGTCGGGCGAGTACTGCTCGACCCTGTTCCGCGGTTTCGCCGCGTCCGTCGGCGACCTCCCGGACGTCGAGGCACTGGCCGCCGAGTTCAAGCGGGCCCGGCCCGAACTGCCCCTCGATCCCGAGGCGTTGTGGGAAGCGGTCTCCGTGGCGAGCTGACCGGACCCGCGGTGCGCCGTCGCGCACCGCGGATCCCGCCCGCTCACGCGCCCTGGACCAGGGCCCTGGCGATGACATTGCGCTGGATCTCGTTGGTGCCCTCGCCGATCTCCAGGATCTTGGCGTCGGCGTAGAAACGGGAGATCTCCGACTCCCGCACATACCCGTAGCCGCCGTGGATCTGCAGCGACTGGGAGGCCGCACGGTTGGCGACCTCGGAGGCGTACAGCTTCGCCATGGCGGCCTCCGTGCTGTGCGGACGGCCCTGGTCGGCGAGCCACGCGGCGCGGTAGACCATCCAGCGGGCGGCCTGGTACTCGGTACCGATGTCGGCGATCTTGTGCGCGACCGCCTGGAAGTCCGCCAGCGGACGCCCGAACTGGTGCCGTTCCTTGGCGTGTTTGACGGCCAGCGTCAGCGCCGCCTTGGCCAGCGAGAGCCCCAGCGCCGCCACGCTGATCCGGCCGCCGTCGAGCACGGACAGGAACTGCCGCAGCCCGTTGCCCTCCTCACCGATCAGATGGTCGTCGGAGACCCAGCAGTCGGTGAACACCAACTCCCGTGTGTCCATGGCGTGCCAGCCGAGCTTCTTCAGCTTGGCGCCGACCGTGTAACCGGGCGTACCGGTCGGCACGTAGAAGGTCGCGTACCCCTTGCGTCCGTCCGCGCCCTTGCCCGTCGTGGCGAGCAGGGTGACGCCCTGACTGATGTCGGTGCCCGCGTTGGTGATGAACATCTTGGTGCCGTTGATCACCCAACCGCCGTCCGCCCGGCGGGCGGTGGTGGCGATGCCGGCCGCGTCGGAGCCGGCGTCCGGCTCGGTCAGCCCGAACGCGCCGAGCGCCTCGCCCTTGGCGAGCGGGGTCAGCCAGCGCCGCTTCTGCTCCTCGGTGCCGTAAGCGAGCAGCGGCAGGGTGCCGATGGTCGAGTGGGCGTTCCACGAGGAGGCCACCGACTGGTCGGCGGCGCCGAGTTCCTCCATCACCGCGACATAGGTGACGGTGTCCGAGCCCGCTCCGCCGTACTCCTCCGGCACGAGCATGCCCATCAGGCCGAGTTCGCCGAGCTTGGTGAAGACCTTGGTGGGGAAGATCTCGTTCTCGGACCACTCGGCCGCGTGGGGCGTGATCTCGTTGGCCGCGAACTCGCGGACCATGTCCTGGAGAGCGAGGGTCTCCTCGGGCAGGTCGAAGTCCATGTCACAGTCCCTTCGGGGTCAGCAGCACCTTCAGGTGCTTGGCCCGGTCGGCGGCCAGGTCCTCGAAGACACCGGCTCCTCCCGAGAGCGGAAAACGGCCGGTGATCAGGGCGGAGGCGTCCAGGCGTCCGGTGCTCATCAGATCGATCACGCGCGGGATGTCGAAGTTGTAGCCGAGCGTGCCGACCACCGACCGCTCGTAGAACACGAGTTGGCCCATGTCGAACTCGACACTGCCGTGCCCGACCCCGGCCAGCACCACCCGTCCGCCGCGCCGCACGGTCGACACGGCCTGCCCCGCGAGCGCGGGCACGCCGGTCGCGTCGATGACGACGTCCGGGCCGATCCGGCCGGTCCGTACGAACACCTCACGCCGTACGTCCGTCGCGCGCGGGTCGAAGGCCTCGGTGACGCCGATGCCGAGCAGCATCTCGCGGCGGCCGGCGAGGGGTTCGCTCACGAACAGGCCTGCGGCGCCCGCGATTTGGGCGGCCAGCACTACGGCTACGCCGATCGGGCCGCCGCCGACCACGAGAACGTTGTCGCCCGGCTTGACCCCGGCCCGGGTCACGGCGTGCAGCCCGACCGCCAACGGCTCTGCTACGGCGGCGAGTTCGTCGGTGACGTTGTCCGGGAGGCGGGTCAGGCCGGCCAGCGGGACGGTGACGCGTTCCGCGAAGGCGCCGGGTGAAGCGAGGCCTACGGAGCCGCTCTTGGGGCAGATGTGGTACTCGCCGCGCGTGCACCAGAAGCAGGTGCCGCAGCGCCAGACCGGGTCCGCGGTCACGCGGTCGCCGATCTTGATGCCGGGTGCGTCCGCGCCCAACGCGACTACTGTGCCGCTGAGTTCGTGGCCGAGGGCGAGGGGTGGTTTGGCTCCTGTGAGGGGGTGCGGGGCCTCGCGGATCATGTGGGGGCCTTCGAGGAACTCGTGCAGGTCTGTGCCGCAGACTCCGCACCACGTCACTTCTACGACGGCTTCGTGGGGGGCGGGGTCGGGGGGGTCGGCCACCTCTTCGTAACGGAGATCCTGTGCACCGTGCCAGACGAGTGCCTCCATGTTTTTCCGCCCCTTTCGTGTCGTTTTTTGGCTGCGGGTCGGTGGGGGCTGGTCGCGCAGTTCCCCGCGCCCCTAGGTGGGGTCGCTGAACCTTGCTTTGCCAGGACCGGAGTTCAGGAATGAGTGGACGCCCGTCGCGGCGTCCTTGGTCGCGAACACTCCTGTGAACAGGGCGCGTTCGAGTGCCAGGCCGGCCGACATGCTCGCGTCCGTGCCGTGGTCCACTGCCTCTTTGATGGCCTCCAGGGCTGCGGGTGGGCCCTCGGGCAGGTGGCGGGCGTAGGTCTGGGCGGCCTTCAGGGCCTCGCCCGTGGGGACCACCTCGTCGACCAGGCCCAGTCGTAGTGCCTCCTCCGCCTTGACCCTGCGGCCGGTCATCAGGAGGTTCTTCGCGCGGGACGGGCCGATCAGGCGGGACAGGCGTTGGGTGCCGCCGGAGCCGGGCATGATCCCCAGCTGTACTTCTGGCTGGGCGAAGACCGCGTCCTCTGCTGCCACTCGGTAGTCGGCGGCCAGGGCCAGTTCCATGCCGCCGCCCAGGGCGTAGCCGGTGACCGCCGCGATCACCGGCATCGGTAGGTGGGCGACCTCGTCGAAGGTGCGTTGGAGGGCGCGGTTCCAGCCTCGTATCTCCTCCGGGCCCATCGCGGCCAGGGCCTTGATGTCGGCGCCTGCGGCGAAGAGGCGTTCGCCGCCGTAGAGGACTACGGCCCGTACCGCGGGGGAGTCGGCCAGCCCGCGTACGCAGGTGGCCAGTTCCTCCCGTTGTAGGGAGTCGAAGGCGTTCATCGGCGGGTTGTCGAGGCGGACCGTGACGACCGGTCCGTCGGTGTCGAGCCGGATGCGTGGCACGAAGACCCTCCTCGTCGGCTGAAGCGGCGTCGCGTGCGCTCGGATGGTTGTCGATGCGGACGCTGCGTCGTAAAGTGCGGCTCACAGGTTTTATAGACCAATGGGTACACTAAATCATGTGAGTGGGCAACCGACCGGTCGGGATCCGGTATGCCCCATGAGCCGTGGTCGAGCCGTATTCAGTGCCGAACACCACAGAGCGAGAGTGAGCCGTGCACAATTTCGCGAGCATCCTCGATTACCACCTGGCGCAGCGGCCGGACGCCGTCGCCGTCGTCCAGGACGAGCGTTGTCTGACAGTCCGTCACCTGAGCGAGCGGGTGAACCAGTTGGCGGCCGGCCTGGCCGAACTGGGCGTCGGACGCGGTGATGTCGTCGGTCTGCTGCTCTACAACCAGCCGGAGTTCCTGGAGCTGGTCCACGCGACCAACCGGCTCGGCGCGGTCTTCCTGCCGCTCAACTACCGCCTCTCGGAAGAGGAGTGGCAGTACATCCTCGGGCACGCCCAGGCCAAGGTGATCGTCACCGAGCCGGAGTTCGTGCGGGCGGTGGAGCGCAGCGCCGGGTGTCTGACGGACCTGGAGCACCGGATCCTGATCGGCGGGGGCGATCCGCCCGAGGAGCAGTGGACCGACTACGAGGAGTTGCTGGCCCGGCACAAGGGGGAGCGAGTGGAGCCGGTGGACATCGAGCTCGACGACCTCCAGCGGCTCATGTACACCTCCGGCACCACCTCACGCCCCAAGGGCGTCCGCATCACCTACGGAAACCTCCAGGCCAAGAACCTCGCCCACATCGTCCACTTCGGTCTGACGGCGGCGGACACCACGTTGGTCTGCGGGCCGCTCTACCACGTGGGCGGTCTGGACATGCCGGCCCTCGGGGTGCTGTACGCGGGGGGAAGTGTCGTACTCCAGCGGAAGTTCGATCCGCAGGGTGTTCTCGACGCGATCGAGAAGCACCGGGTGACCAACGTGTGGCTGGCGCCCGCCATGGTCAACGCGGTCCTGGAGGTCCCCGACCGCGAGGAGTACGACACCAGCTCGGTGCGCTTCATCCTCGGCGGCGGCGAGAAGACCCCCGAACCGGTGCTCCGGCGCGTCATGACCGCGTTCCCCAACGCCTGGTTCGCCGACGCCTACGGCCTGACCGAGACCGTCTCCGGCGACACCTTCCTCGACCGTGAGCACGCGCTGACCAAGCTGGGCTCGGTGGGCCGTCCCGTCCCGCACACGCGCGTGCGGATCGTCGACGACACCGGCAAGGAGGTCCCGGCGGGCGAACTCGGCGAGATCACCCTGCGCGGGCCCAAGGTCTTCGCCGGGTACTGGCGCGACGAGAAGGCCACGGCAGCGGCGCTCCGGGACGGCTGGTTCCACACCGGTGACATCGGGCACGTCGACGAGGACGGCTTCCTCTTCATCGACGACCGCAAGAAGGACATGATCGTCTCCGGCGGCGAGAACATCGCCACGCCCGAGGTGGAGCGGGTGCTGTACGAGCACCCGGCCGTCCTGGAGGCCGCCGTGGTCGGGATCGACCATCCCCGCTGGGGTGAAGTCCCGCGCGCTTTCGTGGTGTTCAGGCCCGGCGAGCGCGCGGGGCCCGAGGAACTAAGGGAGTTCTGCCGGGCGCGGCTGGCCAAGTTCAAGGTGCCGGCCCGCTTCGACATCGTCGACGAGCTGCCCCGCACCCCGTCCGGCAAGGTCCTCAAGCGCACCCTGCGCGACATCCCCGCGGAGGGCTGAGCCATGGCGGATTCGAAAGACGTGAATGACGTGAATGCCCAACTCCGGCTCGACGGACGGACGGTGTGGGTGACGGGCGCGGGGAAGGGGCTCGGGCGGGCGATCGCCGTCGCGCTGTCCCAGGCGGGTGCCACCGTGGCCGCAACTGCGCGAACCGCAGCGGACCTTGAGAGCCTGGAGGCCGAACTGGCCGCGCACGGCGGCAAGGTGCTGGTCCTGCCCGGCTCGGTCGCCGACTCCACCGCCGTACGGACCATCGTCGAGCGCGTCACCGACGACACCGGCCGCCTCGACGCGATGGTCAACTGCGCCGGTACGAGCCCGCACTTCACCCGCAGCGAGCGCGTCACCGACGAGGACTGGCAACAGGTCCTCGACGTCAACCTCCAAGGCACCTTCTACTGCTGCCGCGAGGCGGGCAAGGTGATGCTGGAGCAGCGTTCCGGCTCGATCGTCAACGTCTCCTCGGTGCACGCCCGCACCGGCTTCGAGCGGATCGCCGCCTACGCCGCCAGCAAGGGCGGGGTCGAGGCCCTCACCAAGTCCCTCGCCGTGGAATGGGCCGACCGCGGGGTGCGTGTCAACGCCCTCGCGCCCGGCTACTTCCACACCGACCTCAGCTCCGGCCTGCTGGCCAGCCGCTGGGGCGAACGCATCGTCGGCAGCACGCCGTTGGGCCGCGTCGGCGATGTCTCGGAACTCGGCGGAGCCGCGGTCTTCCTCGCCTCCGACGCGTCCCGTTTCGTCACCGGCACCACGCTCACGGTGGACGGCGGCTGGACCGCGCGATAGCCGTATTGATCACGAGCGCGGTCACCGCTCCGGCGCGGGCCGCACGGTGAGCATCTGCAGCGCGTGCCCGACCGGGCCGTCGACGTCGTGCAGAACAGTGCTCGTCAGACCCTGTCCGGTGGGCCCGAAGGTGACCGTCGTGTCCAACCCGGTCCAGTCGCCCACGGGTTGGCGGTGCAGGTGGACGGTCAGGTCGACGTTGGGGTAGATCCAGGCGGTCGGCGGCTGTCGTACGGCGATGCCGTTCGCGGTGTCGACGAGCGCGAGGTAGGACGCGAGCGGGCTGCTGGGCTCACCGGCGACGAGGGCGTGCCGGGTGGAGATCCAGGCGGTCGTCCGGCCCGGCCGGGGTGGCGCGAGCGGCCGTACGTCCACGGAGGCGATGTATCCGCCGGGCCACAGCGCGCTCATCTCCCAGGGGGTCAACTCCTCGGGAGGGGTGAGGCGTTCGTCGGGGCCGCCCGCGACGGCGGAGGTGTCGATGCCGGCAAGGAACCAGGCCCGGGCCCGCACCACCGGCCGGCCGGCGACCAGCACCACGGCCTCGACCAGCTCGATCGTGCGGCCGGGGCGGACGACCTCCACCCGGATCTCGCACTCGTCGAGGGCGAGCCGGCCCAGGATGTCGTAGCTGATCCGCGCCATCACGAGTCCGTTGTCCGGCCGCCGCGCCACCTGGTGCTCTATGGCGTGGACGACGAGCCCGCCGAGCGGGCTGAAGTGCAGCTCGTCCGGGTCCCAGGCGCCGCCCGCGTGGGCGGTGGGCTTGTAGCGGTGCTCGTCGATGCGCTCGTAGTAGCTGTTGGGGACCGGGGTACCGGAGTTCAACGGACTTCTCTCCCAAGGCTGTTCTCGCCGTGCGCGCGGTGGTGCTGTGACCACTCTGCCACCTGCGGAAAGGTCCATACCGGACGCGTCAAGTGATGGAGGAAAGGGGCAGGGTGGTGTGAGTCTTGCGGTTGGGTTCTGAACGGATGCTCCGCCATGAGCGCCCGCATCGACGAACTGCCGTTCATTCGGCTTCAGTTGTTGACGGCGGCCAAGGGCGGGACTACAACCCGGGGAGAGCGCTCCCAACCCGCTGAGGAGACCCCCCATGCAGACGTCCGCCGGCACCTCCGCCAGACCTCCGACCGGAGCCGTGCGCTCCCGTACGGCTCTCGGTCTGGCCGTCGTCCTGATCGTCGCCTTCTTCGCCGCGCTGAGCCCCTCACCCGCCCGCGCCGCCGACCAATTGCTGTCCCAAGGACGGCCCGCCACCGCGTCCTCGACCGAGAGCGCGTCCTTCCCCGCGAGCGCGGCCGTGGATGGCAACACCGGCACCCGCTGGTCCTCCGCCTTCGCCGACCCGCAGTGGCTTCAGGTGGACCTTGGAACGGTCCAGCAGATCACCCGCGTCTCGCTCAACTGGGAGGCCGCGTACGCCACCGGCTACCAGATCCAGACCTCCACCGACGCGACCACCTGGACCACGGTCTACTCCACCACGACGGCCACCGGCGGTACCCAGAACCTCACCGTCACCGGCAGCGGCCGCTACGTCCGTCTCTACGGCACCGCCCGCGCCACCCAATGGGGCTACTCCCTCTGGGAGTTCCAGGTCTACGGCCCCGGCAGCACAACCCCGCCGGACGACTTCTGGGGCAGCACCAGCGACATCCCCGCGGCCAACAACGCCGTGGAGGTGAAGATCCTCAACCGCACCAACGGCAAGTACCCGGACAGCCAGGTGTATTGGAGCTTCAACGGGCAGACGCACTCCATCGCCGAGCAGCCCTACCTGGACATGCCGGCCAACTCCGCGGGCCGTATGTACTTCTACCTGGGCTCGCCCACCAGCTCCTACTACGACTTCATCGAGTTCACGGTCGGCGGCAACGTCTTCAACGGCAACACCACCCGCGTCGACGCCTTCGGCCTCAAGCTCGCCATGCGCCTGCACAGCAAGGACGGTTACGACACCGAGGTCGGCGAGAACCGGGCGACCTTCGCCGAGGACCGCGCGACCACGTTCCAGCGGTTCACCGACGCGGTGCCGTCCCAGTTCAAGGTGCTGGCGCAGACCCAGGCGCCGTACCGGATCATCGCGCCCGGCAGCGACCCGAGCTTCCGCGCGGGTGGCGCCAACGCCAACTACTTCACGTCGTACGCCCAGTCGGTGGGCGTGAACGCGGCCACGTCCGACATCTTCGGCTGCGCCGGCTCGCTGGCCGCCGATCCCACCATGTGCGCCGCCCTCAACCGCCATGTGGCGACGCTGCCGGCGTCGCAGCAGTCCGACCCGGCGCAGTTCTACAAGGCGGCGCCCGCGAACTACTACGCCAAGTTCTGGCACGACAACGCCATCAACCAGCTTGCCTACGGCTTCCCTTACGACGATGTCGCGGGCCAGTCCTCCTTCATCTCGCACGCCGACCCGCAGTGGCTCCTGGTCGCCGTCGGCTGGTAGGCACTGCGGACACATCGCGAAACGGGGCCGCCCTCGTCAGGAAGGGCGGCCCCGCTTCAGCTTCTCCTGGCGGGAGTTACTGGACGTTGATCGTGAAGGTGGACGTGGTGTTGCGGATGTCCTGCGCGTTGCCGCTCATCCGCAGGTTGACGAAGGTCGCCGAACCGACGGCGGGTCCCTGACCGGGTTCGGGGAGCTCGTTGGCCCAGATGCCCCATCCGGACTTGGCGTCGAACGCGTCTCCGCTCTTCTTGGAGTTGGTGATGGAGATGTCGGTGAAGATCGTGTCCTTCACCGGGAACTGGGGCTGTCCGCCAACGTAGTTGGTCTGGAACATCACTCCGCCGTAGGTGGAGTTGTCGATGTCCACGTCGTTGACCCGGATGCCCTGGAAGACCTTCGAGGCCGAGAACGCCCAGATGGCCGGGAAGACCTGGGAGCCCCAGAAGTGGCCGCCCGTTCTGTCCAGGGAGACGTTCTCGATCGTCGTCGGATCGGTCCCGAAGCCGTTCATCGGGTAGCCGAAGTCCAGCGAGGAGATCGTGATGCCGGAGTAGACCAGGGTGTCGGCGACCCGGATGTTGCGGAAGGTGTTGTTGTAGCCGCCGTAGACGGCGATACCGGCCGCACGCCAGGTGAGCGTGGACGTCAGGTTCTCGTAGAGGTTGTTCTTCTCGTCGGCGCCGCCCGCGTCGATCGCCGAGAAGAGCGCGAAGCTGTCGTCGCCCGTGGCCCGGGCGTCGTTGTTGACCACGTGGTTGTCCGTGGAGCCGTTCGTCATGTTGATGCCGTCGGCGAACGTGTCCCGGATGCGGGAGTTCTTGATGGTCATGCTGTCGGTGTTGGCGCCCCAGTACATGCACACCATGTGCTCGACCCAGATGTCGTCGATGGTGATGTTGGAGACGTTGGAGAAGTCGAATACCTTGCCTGGTCCGTCGATTCGGGACGTGTAGTTCCCGAAGTAGGCGAAGCCGGTGAACGACGAACCGTTCGCGGTGGCCTCGGCCCGGATGCCGACGTCGGTGTTCTCCTGCGATGCGGGGGCGTGGAAGCGGGTGAACCACGACCCGGCTCCTACGACCTTGACCGCCTTGCCGTAGACCTGCAGCTTGCTGGAGGTCTCGTAGTCGCCGGCGGGCAGATAGACGCCGACGAGCTTGCCGGTGGTGTCCATGCGGACCTTGTCGAGCGCGTTCTGCACGTCCTGCTGCGCGAAGCCGGCCGGGACCACGTAGGCGGCCGGGTCCGGGTTCGGAGTCGCCGTCGCCTGCTCGGTGTTGATGAAGTCGATGGCGTAGGTGGAGGTGTTGGCCGCGTCCTTCTGCAGCCGGATCTTGGAGCCTGCCGGAACTGTCCTGCCCAGCAGGAGATTCGCCTCGTCGTAGATGTGACGCTGGGCACCGGCGCTCGGCGAGTTGCCGGGCGCGGTCTCGTTGCCGTACAGCCAGGCGTACTTGGAGGTGAGGTCGATGGCCTTGAGGAACTGGCCGTCGACGTAGATGTCGAGTGTCGAATTGGTGCCGTCCGGGATGGAGAAGCGGGTGACCAGGGTGTTGGTCGCCGCGCGGGTGGTCCATTCGACGTACTGGCCGGTCGAGTTGAGGGTCACCGCCTTGCGGCCGCTCGCCTCACCCGCGATGTCGCCGATCGTGCGGTTCGGTCCGACGACCTGGGCGCCGCCGCCGACCGTGCCGTCCTCGGCTTCGTACATGTCGTAGGGCATGTCGGCGCCGCGGCCGACGAACAGGGGTTGTGTGGTGGTGTTGTTGGTCCGTTTGACCGGGAGTTCGTTGGTGTCGTCGGCGATGACCGTCTTGACGGTGAACTTGCCGTTGACGGCCGTCCAGGAGCCGAGGTTGACGGGTGTGGTCGTCTGGCCGGCGGCGATGGTGCCGCTGTAGGAGCCGGTGAGTGTCTTGACCGTGGCGCCATTGGCGTCCTGGAGTGTCAGCGTGACGCCGTGGGCGCCGGACGCCGAGTCGACCGTGCCCTGGTTCTTGATCGCCACGGTGAACGTGACGTTGTCGCCCGCCGAGGCGCTCGACGGGGTCCAGGCGACCGGCGCCGCGACCAGGTCGGAGCTGGAGACCGGCTTGACGACGAGGGCGTCGGGAGCGGTGTAGACGTTGTTGCCCTCGTTCTGCTCAATGACCTTGTTGGACGGGTCCACCTCGGCGCCGAGCGGGTAACTCCCCGCGTCCCGGGTGCCGATGCTCGCCGTGACCGTCGTCGACGCGCCCGCCGCGAGGGCCGGGACGTCCGCCGTGGCGGCCTTGGTGCCGCCCAGCGTGAAGTTCAGGTCGGTGGCCTTGGACGCCTTGCTGCCGCTGTTGGTGACCGTCGCCGTCAGGCTGATGGCGTCCGACTCGACCGGGGCCGCGGGCGTGTGGGTGATGCCGGTGACCTTGAGGTCCGGGTTGGCGGCCGGGGTGCCGATCACCTGGAACTCGGCGACCTGGCCGCCGGGCGCACCGGTGTTGGAGGCGAACTTGAGCTGGATGTCGGCGGCGGCACCGGAGACCGGGATGGTCACGATGTTTCCGCTCGCCGGGTTGAAGACGTAGTCCTTCGCCGCGGCGAGACTCGTGAACGCGGTCGCGTCCTGGTCCCGGCCCAGCACCTGGATGTTCTGCGTACGCGTCGACCAGGCGGCGTCGGGGTTCAGTTTGACGACGACCTGGCTGAGGTCGGCGTTGGCACCCAGCTTGGTGGTGAGGGTGGCCGGGTAGGCGCCGCCCCCGCTCTCCCAATAGGTGCTCACCTGACCGTCGTTGGCGTTCGCGGCGACATAGGTGAAGGTGTACGAGGAGGCCTCGATGGGCTTGCCCTGCGCGAGGTCGGATCCGGCACCGTTACCGGCCCGCGTGACGCTGTTGCTCGCCACCGACACGTTCCCGGCGGCGTCCTTGGCCTTCACGTAGTAGGTGACCGTGGCGGACGCCGACGGGGAGTCGGTGTACGAAGTCACGTCACCCGCAAGCGACTTGACGACCTGGTCGTTGGCATAGACGTCGTAGCCGGTGACCTGGACGTTGTCGCTCGACGCCTGCCAGGTCAGCTTCACGTCGCTGCCCGACTGCGTGTAGGCGAGGTTGCCCGGCGCGGTGGGCGCCTGGGTGTCGCCGGTCGAGCCCTTGCGGGTGACGCTGTTGCTGTTGGCGGAGACGTTGCCCGCCGCGTCCTTGGCCCGCACGAAGTACGTGATGTCGCTGCCGGCCGGCTGGGTGTCCGTGTAGGTCAGGACGTTTCCGGCGACGCTCGACCTCAACTGCCCGTTGGCGTAGATGTCGTAGCCGGTCACCGCGGTGTCGTCGGTGGCCGCGGCCCAGTTCAACTCGATCTGCCCGGTGGCCGGTTCGGTGTAGCTCAGGTTCGTCGGCGCGGTGGGCGCCTGCGTGTCACCGGTCGCCGGTCCGTAGACCTCCAGCTCGGACACCTGCCCGGCGGGCCAGCCGGTGTTCGCCGTGATCAGCACCCGCACGTACCGCGTGGTCGTCGCGTCGAAGGAGATCGTCGTCGACTGGTCGGTCGAACTGTCGAAGGTGTACGCCTTCGAGGCCGTCAGGTCGGCGAAGTTCTGGTTGTCGGTCGACCCCTGGAGCTTGAGCGTCTGACTGCGGCTCGGCCAGCCGCTCGGCAGCCGCAACGTCACCTGGTTGACCTTGACCGACGAGCCGAGGTCGACCTGGAGCCACTGCGGGAACGCGTTGTTCGTGCTCTCCCAGTAGGTGTTCCGATTGCCGTCACCGGCGTTGGCCGCGCCGTAGACATCGGCGTGCCCGCTCTCGCTGAAGGGCTTGCCCTGGGCGAGGTTGGCGGTCTCGGCGGTGGCCGTGAGGACCTGCATCTCGGCCAACTGGGCCGCACCGGCGACCGAGTTGGCGCTGAAGTCGGCCCGCACGTACCGGGCCAGGGTCGAAGGCACCGAGATCTTCACGGTGTTGTCGTCACCGGGGCTGAAGACGTACTGCGCCGACGACTTGAGCGTCGCGAAGCTCTTGCCGTCGTCGCTGCCCTGGAGCGCCAGCGTCTGCTTGCGGGTCTGCCAGCCCTCGGGCAGCCGCAGCACGACCTGCCGGACGCGCTCGCTCTTCCCGAGGTCGGTCTGCACCCACTGGGCCGACTTCTTCCCGGCCTGCCAGTAGGTGTCGGTGTCGCCGTCGGTGACGTTGGTGGCCTTGTGCGCGCCGCGGGTGCTGCCCGCGGTGGTGTTCGCGTCCGCGGCGACGTTGGGACCGCCGGCCGCGTGTGCGCCGACGGCGGGCAGGCCCAGCACCATCACCGCGGAGGCGAGCGCGGCGATCGCCGCGCGCCGTCTGGGGGATCTCTGCTTGTGTCGAGTCGGTCGAGTCATACGGGTCACTTCCTGCGGAGGCTCGCGCGCCGGTGGGGCGGCGAGGGCGGCTCGTTCCCGGTGGGTGGTGCAGGAGCAGAAAGGTGCGAGGTGACGAGGTGCATGCTGCCCCTGAGAGGCAGGATTTTGCGTTGTTTCATCGAAATATTGCAGAGCGACGTGAGCGGGTCTACAGCTGGAACAGCGCAATATTCACCAGAAGCACTCATCGCCCTGGAGTCACGCGGGAGTTGGCTTGCGTGCGCTTACGTCTGCTGGACGAAAGTGAACGCAAGTCGCGCAAATTCTTGCGCGATCCAATGTCGTTGAATTCCGTGCCGCTTCTTCCTGGCGGATTCCTCGTCGACGCGTAACGTGATGCCCCATGAAGATCCTCATCAGCGCCGACATGGAGGGTGCGACCGGCGTCACCTGGCCGGCCGACGTGTTGCCGGGGACACCGCAGTGGGAGCGGTGCCGTTCGATGTTCACCTCGGACGTGAACGCGGCCGTCCTCGGCTTCTACGACGGCGGCGCCGACGAGGTGCTCGTCAACGAGGCCCACTGGACGATGCGCAACCTGCTGCTCGAACGGCTCGACGAGCGGACCGAGATGCTCACCGGACGCCACAAGTCCCTCTCCATGGTGGAGGGCGTGCAGCACGGCGACGTCGACGGCATCGCGTTCGTGGGCTACCACGCGGGCGCCGGCATGGAGGGCGTCCTCGCCCACACCTACCTCGCGAACTCGATCACCGGCGTGTGGCTGAACGACGTGCGCGCGAGCGAGGGACTCCTCAACGCGCATGTCGTCGCCGAGTACGGGGTACCGGTCGTCCTGGTCACGGGTGACGATGTGGCCTGCGAGGACGCCCTCGGGTACGCGCCCGAGGCGCTGAAGGTGGCGGTCAAGGACCACGTGTCGCGGTACGCGGCCGTGTGCCGTACGCCGGCCAGGACGGCCGCCGACATCCGCGCGGCGGCGAAGGAGGCGGCGAAACTGGCGGGCCGTCAGGAACCGGTGCGGGGCGGCCCGTTCACCGTCGCCCTCGAATTCGACGCCGAGCACCTCGCCATGGCCGCCACCGTCGTCCCCGGCGTCGGGCGGGTCGGGGAGCGGAAGGTGGCGTACACCAGCGACACCATGTACGAGGGCATCCGGACCTTCAAGGCGGTCACCACGATCGTCTCGGCCGCGGTGGAGGAGCAGTATGGCTGACATCGACGAGCGGGCCCTGGACGAGGTCGTGACGTTCACCTCGGACCTGATCCGCATCGACACGACCAACCGGGGTGGCGGCGACTGCCAGGAGCGGCCCGCCGCCGAGTACGCCGCCGAGCAACTGGCCAGTGCGGGGCTCGAACCGACCCTCTTGGAACGCTCCAAGGGCCGCACCAACGTCGTCGCCCGCATCGAGGGCACCGACCCCTCCGCAGACGCGCTGCTCGTGCACGGTCACCTGGACGTCGTGCCCGCGCAGGCCGAGGACTGGAGTGTGCATCCCTTCTCCGGGGAGATCCGCGACGGGGTCGTCTGGGGGCGCGGCGCGGTCGACATGAAGAACATGGACGCGATGATCCTCGCCGTCGTCCGCGCCTGGACCAGGCTGGGCGTACGGCCCCGGCGCGACGTCGTCATCGCGTTCACCGCCGACGAGGAGGCGAGCGCCGAGGACGGCTCCGGATTCCTCGCCGACCAGCACCCTGGGCTCTTCGACGGCTGTACCGAAGGCATCAGCGAATCAGGGGCGTTCACCTTCCACGACGGCACCGGCCGGGAGATCTATCCCATCGCCGCCGGCGAACGCGGCACCGGCTGGCTGAAGTTGACCGCGCACGGCCGCGCGGGCCACGGCTCCAAGGTCAACCACGAGAACGCCGTCACCCGTCTCGCCGCCGCGATCACCCGCATCGGCGAACACGAATGGCCGCTGCGGCTCACCCCGACCGTCCGCGCCGCCCTCACCGAACTCGCCGCCCTGTACGACATCAAGGCCGACCTCGACGACGTCGACGGACTCCTCGCCAAGCTCGGCCCGGCGGCGAAACTCGTCGAGCCCACCGTCCGCAACAGCGCCAACCCGACCATGCTGAACGCCGGTTACAAGGTCAACGTGATCCCTGGCGAGGCCGTGGCCTACGTCGACGGACGCTATCTCCCGGGCGGCGAGGACGAGTTCCGCACCACCCTGGACCGGCTCACCGGACCGGACGTCGACTGGGAGTTCCACCACCGCGAAGTGGCCCTCCAGGCACCGGTCGACTCCCTGACATACGCTCAGATGCGGGCCGCTGTCGAGGAGTTCGCCCCCGAGGGACACGTGGTCCCGTACTGCATGTCCGGCGGCACGGACGCCAAACAGTTCTCGCGCCTCGGCATCACCGGCTACGGCTTCGCACCGCTGAAGCTCCCCGAGGGCTTCGACTACCAGGCGCTGTTCCACGGAGTCGACGAACGGGTCCCGGTCGGGGCACTGCACTTCGGCGTCCGCGTCCTGGACCGCTTCCTGAGGACGGCCTAGCAAGTGGGGGAGAACGTGCAGACTCTGGCGTACGGCTCGTGGCCCTCGCCCATCGACGCGGCCCTCGCCGCCGCGCACGACGGACACCCCGAGTACGTCGGTTTCGTCGGCGACGAGGCCTGGTGGACCGAGCCCCGGCCCACCGAGGGCGGGCGCCGCACCCTGGTCCGGCGCCTCGCGGACGGCTCCGAGGAGTCGGTGCTGCCCGCGCCGTGGAACGTCCGCAGCCGGGTCATGGAGTACGGCGGACAGCCCTGGGCTGGAACGGTCCAAGACGGTCAACCCCTCGTGGTGTTCGTGAACTTCACCGACCAGCGCCTGTACCGCTACGCCCCCGGGAGCGAGCCGAGCCCGCTCACTCCCGTGTCGCGGGTGGGCGGCGGACTGCGCTGGGCGGAACCGCAGTTGCGCCCGGACCTGGGTGAAGTGTGGTGCGTGCTGGAGGAGTTCACCGGCGAGGCCCCCGGCGATGTACGGCGTGTGCTGGGCGCCGTACCGCTGGACGGATCCGCCGCGGAGGACCGGCGCGCGGTACGTGAACTCACCGACGACCGGCACCGGTTCGTGTCCGGGCCGCGCGTCTCGCCCGACGGGCGGCGGGCGGCCTGGCTCGCCTGGGACCATCCTCGGATGCCGTGGGACGGCACGGAGCTGCTGCTCGCCGAGGTCGCGGACGACGGCACGTTCGGGGAGCCCCGGGCCGTCGCAGGCGGGCCCGAGGAGTCGATCGCGCAGGTCGACTGGGGCTTCGACGGCTCGCTGCTCTACGCCAGCGACCGCACCGGCTGGTGGAACCTCTACCGCGACCACCAGCCGCTGTGCGCCCGCGAGGAGGAGTTCGGCGGGCCGCTGTGGAAGCTCGGCCAGCGCTGGTTCGCCCCCCTGGAGAGCGGGCCGATCGCCGTCGTGCACGGCCGCGGCGCCACCCTGCTCGGCATCCTGGACCCGGAGACCGGCGAGGTCGTCGACGCGGCCGGACCCTGGACCGAGTTCGCGTCCACCCTCGCGGTGAACGGCGAGCGCATCGTCGGCGTCGGGGCCAGCCCGCGCAGCGCCTACGAGGTCGTCGAACTCGACACCTGCACCGGCAGAGCCCGGGTGATCGGCGCCGCCCACGACGACCCCGTGGACCCCGCGCACTATCCCGAACCGCAGATCCGCACCTTCACCGGCCCCGCCGGACGCGACATCCACGCCCACATCTACCCGCCGCACAGCCCGAGTTGGGCCGCACCGGGCGACGAACTGCCGCCGTACGTCATCTGGGCGCACGGCGGACCCACCAGCCGGGCGCCGCTCGTCCTCGACCTGGAGATCGCCTACTTCACCTCGCGCGGCATCGGCGTCGCCGAGGTCAACTACGGCGGCTCGACCGGGCACGGCCGGGAGTACCGCAACCGGCTGCGTGAGCAGTGGGGTGTCGTCGACGTGGAGGACTGCGCGGCCGTCGCGCTGGCCCTCGCAGACGAAGGCACCGCCGACCGCGCCCGGCTCGCCGTCCGGGGCGGCAGCGCGGGCGGCTGGACCAGCGCCGCGTCCCTCGTGACGACCGACGTCTACGCCTGCGGCACGATCATCTATCCGGTTCTCGACCTGGCCAACTGGGGGTCGGGGGAGACCCACGACTTCGAGTCCCGGTACCTGGAGACCCTGGTCGGCCCGCTCGCCGAGGTGCCCGCCCGGTACGTCGAACGCTCACCCGTCGAGCACGCGGAACGCGTCACCGCGCCCTTCCTGCTGATGCAGGGCCTGGCCGACGTGATCTGCCCGCCCGTCCAGTGCGAACGCTTCCTGGAGCGGATGCGCGGACGCCAAGTACTGCACGCCTACCTCGCGTTCGAGGGTGAGGGCCACGGCTTCCGCCGCGCCGACACCATGACCCGCGCCCTGGAGGCAGAACTCTCCCTGTACGCCCAGGTCTTCGGCATCGACCCGCCCGGCGTCCCCACCCTGGAGCTCACCAAGTGACCCCGCTCGTCCGCCCGTTCCGACTCGCCCCCGGCGCCCGCGTGGCCGTCGTCGCACCCAGCGGGCCGGTGTCCGAGGAACGGCTGGAGGCGGGCCTCGACATCCTGCGCGGCTGGGACCTGGACCCGGTCGTGGCACCCCATGTCCGGGATCGGCACGGTGAGTTGGGCTATCTGGCGGGCACGGACGCGGACCGTGCGGCCGATCTGCAGAACGCCTGGTGCGACCCGTCCGTGTCCGCCGTGCTGTGCGCCCGCGGCGGCTACGGCGTGCAGCGCATCGTCGACCTCCTCGACTGGGAGGCGATGCGCGCCGCCGGGCCGAAGGTGTTCGTCGGCTTCAGCGACCCCACCGTGCTGCACCAGGCGTTCGCCGCCCGGCTGGGCCTCGTCACCCTGTACGGACCCGCCGCGGCCGGTGTCGACTTCATCAAGAACGCCCGCACACAGGAGCAGTTGAGGGCGACCCTCTTCGACCCGGAGTCCGTACGGACCATCCACGCCGTTCCGACCGGCGGCGGCGCACTCGTCCCGGGGCGGGCCCGGGGCGTAACCCTCGGCGGCTGCCTGAGCCTGCTCACCTCCGACCTCGGCACCCCGCACGCGTCCGCCGGTGCGCGTGGCGGGCTGCTGATGATCGAGGACGTCGGCGAACTGGCGTACCGCATCGACCGGATGCTGACCCAACTGCTGCGCAGCGGCTGGCTGGACGGCGTCGCCGGGATCGCCCTCGGCTCGTGGGCCGGCTGCGGACCGTACGAGAAACTGCGCCCCGTGCTCGCGGACCGGCTGGGCGGGCTGGGCGTACCCGTCGTCGAGGAGTTCGGGTTCGGACACGGCGACGGGGCGCTGACGATACCGCTCGGCGTGACTGCCCAACTCGACGCTGAAGCGGGCACGTTGACGCTGGACGAGCCCGCGCTGCGGTAGCCGCGCGCTTGTTGAATTCCTGTCAAGAAACACCCTTCACGGTGATTGACCTGGCCTGACACGTGTCACACCATGGGCGTGGACCGGTACTTACCGGTCGGTAAGTCGCCGTTCGCTCAGTCGGGTTGTCCTCAGTGTGGAGGTCCCTGTGTCCCGTCGTGTGCCTGGAATCCGCGCCGCGCTGGCTCTCACTCTCACCGCCCCGCTCACCCTCACCGCCCCGCTCGTCCTGGGCCGCCCCGCCGCGGCCGCCGGCCAATACACCGTCACCGCACTGAAGTTCACCGTCCCCGCGGGCGGCCGCGACTGCGCGGTCGACGCCGATCTGTACCGGCCCGCGGGTGTGGACCGCGCCCACCCGGCGCCCGCCGTGCTGGCGACCAACGGCTTCGGGGGAAGCAAGTCGGACGGCTCGACCGACGCCATCGGCAAGGCCTTCGCGCAGCGCGGCTATGTCGGACTCGTCTACTCCGGGCTCGGCTTCGGCAAGTCCGGGTGTCTCGTCTCCCTCGACGACCCGGACATCGACGGCGAGGCCGCGTCCGGGCTGATCGACTTCCTGGCGGGCACACGGGCCGCCGACGACGGGACCAAGGCCGACTTCGTGACCCTCGACGCGAAGGGCGACCCGCGCGTCGGGATGATCGGCGGATCGTACGGCGGCGCGATCCAGCTGGCGACGGCGGCCGTGGACCACCGGGTCGACGCGCTCGTCCCCCTGATCACCTGGAACGACCTGGTGTACTCCCTCGACCCCGACAACGCGGTGGGTCAAGGCAGTCGGACCGTTCCAGGCGCCTTCAAATGGCAGTGGACCAACGGCTTCTACCTCATCGGCGAGACCCAGCCCCTGACCGTCCCGAACCTCGACCCGACCCGGATCAACTCCCTCAGCTGCCTGCACTTCGTCACCCGGGCCTGCGCCATAATCCGCACCCTGAACTCCGGCAGCTATCCGGCCGAGGCGACGGCAGACCTGCTCGCGTACGCGCACAGCGTCTCGCCGGTGTCGTATCTGAACCGGGTGAAGGCCCCGACGCTCCTCGTCCAGGGGCAGGCCGACACCCTCTTCAACCTCAACGAGGCGACGGCGACGTACAAGACGCTGAAGGCGCAGGGGACGACCGCCAAGATGGTCTGGCAGTCGTGGGGTCACAGCGGCGGGATGACCGACCCCGCCGCCGGTGAACTCGACCTCAGCAAGGGTGACTTGGAATCGAGCTACGTCGGGAGGCGGATTCTCGCCTGGTTCGACCGGTACCTGCTCCAGCGCAAGAACACGGACACGGGACCGGCCTTCGCCTACTACCGGGACTGGATCACGGACCCGGCCGACACCTACGCCACGGCGAGCCAACTCCCCGCGCTCGACGAGAAGTTCTACCTCTCCGGCGACGGCAAGCTCGTGGACAACCGGGCGAAGGTGGCGCGCGGCAGCCGTGATTACACCAACTGGCTTGTCCCCACCAACCATTCGGAGAGCTCGCTGAGCGGAACGATCGGCCTGCCGGACCCGGCGCCGTACGACACGGCGGGCACGTACCTGGGGTGGACCAGTGAGCCCCTGACCCGCACCACGGACGTCGTGGGCGCCCCGAAAGCGACGCTGAAGGTCGTCTCCCCGAAGGCGCAGCGCACCCAGAACTCCGGCGACGCCGCCGACAACCTCGTCCTCTTCGCCAAGCTCTACGATGTCGCCCCCGACGGCAGCAAGACGCTTGTCCACAGGTTGGTCGCCCCTGTCCGCGTGCCGGACGTCACGAAGAGCTTCACGGTGACCCTGCCGGGGATCGTGCACCGGTACGCGAAGGGGCACCGGCTCCAGTTCGTGATCGCGGCGAGCGACGACGCGTACACCGGGAACCGGGGCATCAAGCCGGTCACCGTGGTCAGCTCGCCGCAGGACACCGGGGTGCTGGAGCTGCCGGTCGTCGCGGACTGAGTCTCACCGTGCGTGATGGCCGATTCGGGCTCACCCTGGAGGCATGAGCCCGAAGACCACCGAGAGCGGCGGCAGGACCGGCCAGCGGGAACGCGTGCTGACGCCCGCCCGGATCACGGTGCTGCTGCTCGCCGTCCTGGCCCTGATCTTCATCTTCGAGAACACCCGCGCCACGAAGATCCGTCTGCTGATCCCCGAGGTCACCATGCCTCTGTGGATGGCACTGCTGGGCACGGCGGTCATCGGCGCCCTGTGCGGGTGGTATTTCATGCGACGGCGCCGCTGACCCCGAACTAAGGTGACGGGATGCCGCACACCGCATCCCGTTATCTCGCCGAGGGCCCCCGCGTGGGCATACGCCACTTCACGTACGAGGACGGTGCCGAGTTCACCGCGTGTGCCCGGGAGAGCAAGGACCTGCACCAGCCGTGGCTGTTCCCGCCGGCCGGCGGGGACGCGTACACCGCTTACGCGCGGCGGCTGATCGAGGACCGGTCCAAAGCCGGATTTCTCGTGTGCGAGCTGGACGGCGGGGGCATCGCCGGGTTCATCAACATCAACAACATCGTCGAGGGCGGCTTCCAGTGCGGAGCGCTCGGCTACGGAGTCTTCGCGCACGCGGCAGGGCGAGGGCTGATGCGCGAGGGGATGAACCTCGTGGTGGGACACGCCTTCGGGCCGATGCGGCTGCACCGGCTCGAAATCAACGTGCAGCCCACCAACCTCCCCTCCATAGCCCTCGCCCGCAGCTGCGGGTTCCGCCTCGAAGGCTTCTCGCCGGACATGATCTACATCGACGGCGCGTGGCGGGACCACGAGCGCTGGGCGATCACCGCCGAGATGCGGACTTCCGGTTGACCTTCATCGTGTCGAGGTCCGTGACCGTCGATTTCAGGTCACGGAAGCCGTAGCCGAGATCCTTCAGCGCGGTCTCGGCGCGGTCCTCCGCGAGCGCGGCCGCCATCTCGTCGCCGTCGACCGCGTCCGAGACCACCACATACCGCCACGAGAAGTGCTTGAGCGGCGCCGGTTCGTAACTGAGCGAGCCCTCCTCGGCGAACCGCATGCTCAGCATCCCGTGCTCCGCCGCCTCGCCGAGCAGCCGCTCCCGCGCCTCGTCCGTCAGCGCGTCCCAGGTGCCCCGGACGATCACCCGGTACGTGTGCTGCTCGCCCATCAGCCGTTCCACTCCTCGGTCCATGTCGTCGAACGGCCCGACTGTACGGCGGCGGGCGGCGACCGCACGCGGATTTTTCCGCCCGCTCCCCGCGGGCCACCGTCTTTGCGGAATCCTGACTGGCAATGCCCCTGGCCACCGCACCCGTTGCCGGGTTCCATGGTGATCGTGACGACGATCCGACGTGAGGTACTGACGCTCCCCGCCGCGGAGTTGGGTCCCGACAATCCGCTGCCCCCACTGCGTCCGCTCGACGAGGAACACCGCATAGACGACCGCGACCGCGAGGACCTCCCGCGCGACATGGCCCGCCAGGTCGGCTACGAACCCCTCCGCAGCCTGTTGCCGACCCGCGTCCGGGACGGCTACGACAGAGACCGCACCCCCCGCCGCATCGACGCCCTCGTGATCGAGAACGACCGGCTCCGCGCCATCGTGCTCCCCACCCTCGGCGGCCGCATCGCCTCCCTCGTCCACAAGCCCGCCGACCGTGAACTCCTGTACCGCAACCCGGTGTTGCAGCCCGCCAACTTCGCCCTCAACGGCGCCTGGTTCTCCGGCGGCATCGAGTGGAACATCGGCGCGACCGGCCACACCACCCTCTCCTGCGCACCCCTGCACGCCGCCCGCGTCCCCGCCCCCGGCGGCGGCGAGATGCTCCGCCTGTGGGAGTGGGAACGCCTCCGCGACCTCCCCTTCCAGGTCGACCTCTGGCTCCCGGACGGCTCCGACTTCCTCTACGTCGGCGTCCGCGTCCGCAACCCGCACGAGCGGCCCGCGCCCACCTACTGGTGGTCCAACATCGCCGTACCGGAGGAACGCCGGGTTCTCGCACCGGCGTCGGAGGCCTGGCACTTCGGGTACGAGCGGCGGCTGCGCCGGGTGCCGGTGCCGTCGTACGACGGAGTGGACCGGTCCTATCCCCTCAACAGCCCTTACGCCGCCGACTACTTCTACGAACTGCCGGACGGCCGGCGCCGATGGATCGCCGCGCTCGACGCGGACGGGCACGGGCTGGTGCAGACATCCACCGATGTGCTGCGGGGCCGCAAGCTGTTCGTGTGGGGCGCCGGCAGTGGTGGCCGGCGCTGGCAGGAGTGGCTCACCGAGCCGGGGACCGGCGGCTACTGCGAGATCCAAGCGGGCCTGGCCCGCACGCAGTTGGAGCATGTACGGCTGGACCCGGAGAGCGAGGCGTCCTGGCTGGAGGCGTACGGACCGCTCGACGCGCAGACGGAGGGGGAGTGGGCCACCGTCGTGGACGGTGCCGAGGCGCGGCTCGAAACCGCCCTGCCCCGCGCCGAGTTCGACGCCGCCTACGCCGCATGGAAGCCGCACGCCGACACCGAACCCGGGGAGATACTCGCCACCGGCTCGGGGTGGGGCGCGCTCGAAGTCCTGCGCACCGACTGGAAGTTGCCCGGTACCCCCTTCGAGGAGTCCATGCTCGGCGAGGCACAGGCGCCCTGGGCGGAGTTGCTGCGGAGCGGCGTCCTGCCCGAGCCGCGCCGGGTCCGGCCGCCCGGGGAGACGCTGGTCGCCTCGCACTGGCGGGACATGCTGGAGACCGCGCCCGCGACCCCGCTCACCGAGTACCACCTCGGTGTCGCGCAGTGGCACGCCGGCGATCGGGCGCAGGCGGTGCGCAGTTGGGAGCGGGCCCTCGAACTCGCCCCGTCCCTCTGGCCGTTGCTGCGCTGTCTCGCCGTGGCGGATCAGGAGGCGGGGAACCACGGGCGGGCCGCGGACCGGTACAACGAGGCCTTCGCGGACCTGTGTCATGAGCGGCGGGACGCGGGGAGCGGTGGACCGCCGCGACGGCCGCGCTCGGGCGTGAGGCCGTCGAGGCGTTGCTGCGGGTGCGACGGACTGCCGATGCCCGCGCGGTCTGGGAGATGCTGCATCCCGTCACCCGGGAACGCGGCCGATTCCTGTTGCTCCAGGCCGAGTTGCTGCTCGCTGAAGGGCGGCGCGACGACGCGTGGGCCGTCTTCGACGAGGGGTTCGAGGTCGCCGATCTGCGCGAGGGCGCCGAGTCGATCGGCCGGCTGTGGTCCCGGCTCACCGATGAACCACTGCCGACGCGCTACGACTTCAGGATGCGGCCGGACACGCCCTGAGACGACGGACCGCGGACCGGCGGTCGCCGATCAGGCCCGCCGGTCCACGTACTCGTAGACCATGCCGTCCGGATGCATCGCGATCAGGTTGCGGCCCGCCGGTGAGGCGATGGGGCCCGCGACGATGTGGGCGCCCAGCTCGGTCAGCACCGCGTGGGTCTCGTCGACGTCCTTGACGGCGATGGTGGCGGCGACCTTGCGCAACACCTCCAGCTCCGTCGGAGGCCCGCTCATCAGCAGGAAACAGCCGACCGCGGCCACCGACACCCCACCGCGCTCGAAGCGGAGCGCGGTGCCACCCGCGAGCCGTTCGTAGAAGGGGACGGCGGTCTCCAGGTCGTCGACGCAGATACGCAGCGTGGCTCCCAGAATCTCCATACGGACGAGCCTAGTTGGGGCGGGCGGGACTTGGTGATCCTTTCGGACGATCCCGGTGACCGTTCGGCACGTGTTTGGGCGGCTTGATCAGGGGGACGCGGAATGCCTCGCAGGAACATCCCCGGAAGGAGCCTCATGGACACCGGTGAACTCGTCGAACTCGGACAGCAACTGCGCGTGGACAGTGTGCGGGCCGCCGACGCGGCGGGCTCCGGACACCCCACGTCCTCCATGTCCGCCGCCGATCTGATGGCCGTCCTGCTCGCCCACCACCTCCGCTACGACTTCGACCGCCCCGCCCACCCCGGCAACGACCGCTTCGTCCTCTCCAAGGGACACGCCTCACCCCTGCTCTACGCCGCCTACAAGGCCGTGGGAGCCGTGGACGACGCCGAACTGCTCACCTTCCGCATGCTGGACAGCCGTCTCGAAGGGCATCCCACTCCGCAGCGGCTCCCGTGGGTCGAGACCGCCACGGGTTCGCTCGGGCAGGGGCTGCCGGTCGGCGTCGGTATCGCCCTCTCCGGCAAGCGGCTGGAGCGCACCGGCTACCGCGTGTGGGTGCTGTGCGGGGACAGCGAGCTGGCCGAGGGCTCGGTGTGGGAGGCCGCCGAGCACGCGGCGTACGAACACCTCGACAATCTGACCCTGATCGTCGACGTCAACCGGCTCGGGCAGCGCGGCCCGACCCGGCACGGACATGATCTCGATGCGTACGCGCGCCGGTTCCGGGCCTTCGGCTGGCACACGGTCGAGGTCGACGGACACGACGTGGACGCCGTCGACCGCGCCTACGGCGAGGCCGCGTCCACCAGCGGTCAGCCGACCGTGATCCTCGCCCGCACCCTCAAGGGCAAGGGCGTCGCCTCCGTCCAGGACCGCGAGGGACTGCACGGCAAACCGCTGCCGGACGCGGAGGCGGCGATCGCCGAACTCGGTGGCCGGCGCGACCTCCGCGTCCGTGTACGGGAGCCCCTGGACGCCCGCGCGCTGCACTCCGTGCGCGCCGACCGCCTGGAACTCCCGCGCTACGACCGCGGCGACGACGTCCCCACCCGCGACGCCTTCGGCCAGGCCCTCGCCGCGCTCGGCTCCGCCCGCGGGGACGTCGTGGCGCTCGACGGTGAGGTCGGGGACTCCACGCGCGCGGAGTACTTCGCCAAGGAGCACCCCGACCGCTACTTCGAGTGCTACATCGCTGAGCAGCAACTGGTCGGCGGGGCCGTCGGGTTGGCGGCGCGCGGCTGGGTGCCGTACGCCTCCACGTTCGCGGCGTTCCTCACCCGCGCGTACGACTTCATCCGCATGGCTGCCGTCAGTGGCGCGGGGATCAACCTGGTCGGTTCGCACGCGGGTGTGTCCATCGGGCAGGACGGGCCCTCGCAGATGGGGCTCGAAGACCTCGCGATGATGCGCGCCGTGCACGGCTCGACGGTGCTGTACCCGTGCGACGCCAACCAGACCGCCCGGCTCGTCGCCTCGATGGCAGGCCTGGAGGGCGTGCGCTATCTGCGGACCTCGCGGGGCGCCGGGCCGGTCGTCTACGGCCCCGACGAGGAGTTCCCGGTCGGCGGCAGCAAGGTGCTGCGCTTCTCCAGCCGGGACCGGCTGACGGTCGTGGCCGCCGGTGTCACCGTGAAGGAGGCGCTGGCCGCCGCCGACGCACTCGACCGCGAGGGCATCCAGGTGCGAGTGATCGACCTGTACTCGGTCAAGCCCGTCGACGTCGAGACCCTGCGCCAGGCCGCCGAGGACACCGGTTGTCTGCTCACCGTCGAGGACCACCACCCCGAGGGCGGCCTCGGGGACGCGGTCCTCGACGCCTTCCTCGACGGTCGGCCGGTGCCGCGCCTGGTCCGTCTCGCCGTACGCACCATGCCCGGCTCGGCGAGCCCGGCCGAGCAGCTGCACGAGGCCGGGATCGACGCGGCGTCGATCGCGGCGGCCGGGCGGCTGCTGGTGGAGACGGCGATCGTGCGCTGAACGCGCTCAACGCCAGGGGCCCGGGGCCCCCCCGCGCGCGGCGGGCCCCCCCCCCCCGTCCGTTCCGGGCCACGAAGCCTGTGGATGACGCAAGCCGCAGCCATTCCCGT
>NZ_JBICXA010000010.1:0-370925 GCF_043200035.1 Streptomyces sp. NPDC048504 | reverse complement strand
GGGGGGGGGGGGGGGGGGGCGCGCCCCGGGCGGGGGGTCCCCTGGCCCGGGGGGCCCCCCCCGCCCGCCCCCCCCGCGGCGGGGGGGGGGGGCGGCGCCCCCCCCCCCCCCCCCCCCCCCACACCGAGTCGGTGATCAGTTGCCGGGGACCCGCTGGGCGCTGCGCGGTGCCCGTACGCCGTCGAGGCTCTCGGCGTCGGATGCCACGGACTTGCTGCCCGCCGTGGCCTTCGCGAACGCCGACGCGCCGCCGACGAGCGGGAGTTGGGCCGCGGTGCGGGACAGATTCACGGTGAGGGTCGGGGTCGTGGACGGCGGATCGATGAGGTCCTTGTCCGTGCCCGCGACGATCAGGGCGAGGCGGTGTCCGGCCGGGACGACGTGGTCGGTCGCCGCCAGGCCGAGAGTGATGGTGTACGCCTTGCCCGGGGTGAGCGGTACGCCCTTCGTGGCGGAGGCGTAGTTGCCGAGGTCGGCCCAGCCGCGGCTGAGGACGTTGTAGTCAACCGCCTTCGTCTTGGCCTGGGTTGCGAGGAAGCACGCACTGTCGCCCGCCGTGCTCGCACCCCAGCAGGTGCGGTTCGTGAGCGTGGTGATGCCCTCGGCCGAGTCGGCGTAGTCCCGGATCGTGTCGGGGCCGACATCCACAAGTACGGCCGACAGATGGGCCGTTGAGGTCGTGGGGGTCGCTGTGATCGTCACCTTGGAGGAGCCCGACAGACGCAGGTCCTTCTTGAGGGGTCCGGTGACGAAACCGGCCTTGTCCGCGGTCGGCTTGTCGATCGCGGCCGCCCAATCGGTCTCGCTCTCCTGGGGGTTGTCGGTGAACGTCTCGGTGCCCGCGCCGGTCCCGAGGCCGAGCGTGCCCACGCCCGCCTGGGTGCCCTGCGCCGGGTGGAGGGTGGTCGTCGCGGTGCCGCTCGGCGGCCAGGTCGCCGACGTGACCCACTGATCCGGGTGGCGTTCGACGTCGGCCATCGGCCGGCGGTCGATTCCGTTGTCGTAGCCGAGGAGTTCGTGGTCGAACCAGCGGTGCAGGGTGTCGACCCAGGCGCCGCGCCGGTAGTCGAAGGGGTCGACGTGGCCGGTCTGGGAGAGCCAGATCTTGCGCTCGACGCCGTTCTTGGCGAGGGCGTCCCACCACTGGCCGAAGTTCTTGGTGCGGACGTTGAGGTCCTGCATGCCGTGCACGAGGAAGACGCTGGCCCTGACCTTGCTCGCGTCCTTCACGTAGTCGCGCTCGGTCCAGAACGGCGTCCAGTCCCCGGTACGCGGGGCCCCGTCGACGATCTTCTGCTGGACGGCCGCGCACTTGGCCTGCGCGTCGGGGCTCTCGACCACGTTGGACAGCCAGTCGGGGCCGGAGTCGTAGAGCGGGGCGCCCTGGGCGAAGTAGTAGTCGTACCAGGAGGAGATGGCGCTGATCGGGACGATCGTCTTCAGGCCCTTCACGCCGGTGGCGGCGACGCCGTTGGCGATGGTGCCGTCCCAGCTCTTGCCGATCATCCCGGTGTCGCCGTTGGTCCAACTCGCTTGCGAGCGAACGGTTCCGGTGCGTGTCGTGTACGCCTTGGCGCGTCCGTTGAGCCAGTCGACGACGGCCTTCGCGGACTGGATGTCGGAGCGGCCGCCGACGTCGACGCAGCCGTCGGAGCGGTTGGTGCCGGCGAGGTCGACGCCGACGAAGGCGTAGCCGCGGGGCACGAAGTAGTTGTCGTAGAAGAGCGGCATCTGGACAACGTTGCCGCCGGCGTCGTACGTCTTCAGCTGGCTCTCGTTGCCGCGGCCGCAGCAGGAGTAGTAGGGGCTGGCGTCCATGATGACGGGGACTTTGCGGCCCTGGCGGGCGGGTTCGCTGGGCCGGACGATGTCAACGGCGACCCGGTCGGTCTTTCCGTCACCGTCGCCGTCGAGTCCGGTGTCCACCCAGACGGCCTCGCGGACGGCGTTGGCGTAGGAGTAGACGGGTTGGCTTTCCTGCGGAGCGCTCTGGGCCACTGCCGGGGTGAGGAAGGTGGCCAGGAGGGCGGCGGTCGCCGCCGTCGCGAGCGATCTCCAGATCGTGAAGCGCGTGCGTTTCGGCATGCGCGGACGGTACATCGGTCAACTCCCGTGCTGGAAGAGGCACTCGGGGCCGTTCGGGGTCATGACGGCCGAATGGCGATCGTGTGACAGGAGGGGCCGTGGACAGGCGCGGGGCCACAGGGGGTGAATAGGCTCCGTACAGACTTCGTGGACCGACCCCTACGGCTCTTCGACCTTCGTGGACCCCCACGGCTCTCCGAACTTCTCGTGGAGCCCTACGACTTGGAGTTCTCGTGCACCGCAGAATCATCGCGCCGGGCGCACTCGCGGCGGCCTCCCTCATGCTGGCGATCCCGGCGTCGGCGGCAAGCTACTCCCCCGGCGCTCCGGGCATCGGCGACCCCTACTACCCGTTCTACGGCAACGGTGGATACGACGTCTCGCACTACGACCTCAGGCTTCAATACCAGCCCGCGACGGACGAGTTGGCGGGCACGGCGACGATCCTCGCCAAGACCACGCAGGACCTGTCCCGCTTCAACCTGGACTTCCTCCTCGACGTCAGCGAGATCCGGGTCAACGGCGCCAAGGCGACGTTCGCGACCTCCGGCCAGCACGAGCTGGAGATCACCCCGAAGACCCCGTTGCCCAAGGGCACCCCGATCACGGTCGTCGTCCGCTACAGCGGGGTGCCGTCCACGAAGAGCGCGTACGGCTTCACCACCTGGCACCGCACCCCGGACGGCGCGGTCGCGGCGGACGAGCCCGAGTCGGCGTGGTGGTGGTTCCCGAGCAACGACCACCCCAGCGACAAGGCGACCTACGACGTGTCGGTCGCGGTGCCGAACGGCACCCAGGCCATCTCCAACGGCACGCTCCAGTCGACGAGTTCACAGCTCGGCTGGACCCGCTACAACTGGCGCCAGAACAAGCCGCAGGCCACCTATCTCGCCACGATCGCCCTCGGCAAGTTCGACATCACCACCAGCACCTCGGACGGCGGTGTCCCCGTCGTCAACGCCTACAGCAAGGACCTCGGCGACAACGACGGGGCCGCGCGGGCGAGCGTCGAGCGCACCGGGGAGATCGTCGACTGGCTGAGCGGCTACTTCGGTCCGTATCCCTTCAGTTCGGCCGGCGGGTATGTGCCCAACACGACCACCGGGTACGCGCTGGAGACCCAGACGCGCGTCTACTACAGCCAGAAGCAGTTCGCGAACGGCGCCAACACCTCTGTCGTGGTGCATGAGTTGGCCCACCAGTGGTACGGCGACGACGTGTCCCTGAAGGGCTGGAAGGACATCTGGATCAACGAGGGCTTCGCGCGGTACGCGCAGTGGCTCTGGTCCGAGCACGAGGGCGAGGGGACGGCGCAGCAACTCGCCGACTACGTGTATGCCTCGCATCCGGCGGACGACGCGTTCTGGACGATCGCGCCGGGTGACCCCGGTCCGGAGAACCAGTTCGAGCTTCCGGTCTACGACCGGGGGGCGCTGGCCATTCAGGCGTTGCGCAATGAGGTCGGTGACGATGCGTTCTTCGCCATTCTGAAGGGGTGGCCGAAGGAGCACGCTTACGGGAACGCGTCTGTCGCGGACTTCCGGGCCTACGCCGAGCAGGTGTCGGGGAAGTCGTTGGGCTCGCTGTTCGACACGTGGCTGTTCCAGCCTACGAAGCCTGCGGCTCCGGCGGCTCGGAGTGCGGCCATCGTGGGGGCGGGGGCGGGTGTGGCTCCGGTGCAGCCGAAGTCGTGGAAGAAGATTGCGGCTACGAACGACGTGCACTAAGCGTCTGCCAGCTTCGGTGGAGTGGGGACTGCGGGTCCGTTGTGGCTGGTCGCGCCCACGCGGCGGAGCCGCATATCGACACAGCCCCGCGCCCCTAAAGGGGCGCTGCCCCGGACCGTGTCAGGAGGTCGCTGCGGGTTATCGCCTCCGTCTCCGTCGAAGGCACCGTGCAGGCATGCGCCCCCGCGATCGTGCCGTAGAGGGCGGCGCGTTGTGGGGTCTCTCGGTTGAGCCAGCCATAGAGGAAGGCTGCGGCGAAGGCGTCGCCCGCGCCGTTCGAGTCGATCAGCGGGGACGGCGGGGTGACCGGCGGGATGTGGGTCACCTCGTCGTCGGCCAGCAGATACGCGCCCTCCGCTCCGGCCGTGGCGACGACCAGCTCGGCCCGGCCCTGCTCGGCGATGGCGCGCATGGTGCGTGCGGGGTCGCCGGTCAGGGCTGTGGTGGACAGGAAGACGATGTCCGCCGCGTGGGCGAACTCCTCCTGGTACGGGTTCTCGCCGTCCCAGTTGTGCAGGTCCGTCGAGATCGTCGTGCCGGACTCGCGCAACAGTGGGAGGGCATGGGCGCAGGGCTGGGTGATGGAGACGTGGGCGTGCCGGCTCCTCGTGGCGAGGGCGCGGACCGTGGGTTCCGGGAGGCGGTCGTCGGGGTGGGCGCGGGTCGCGTCGTAGAGGGAGAGGCGCCGGCCGTCGGGGCCGACGAGGTTGACCGCGCGCTTGGTGCCGGCGGGCTGCGGGACTTCGGTGAGCGGGATGGCGTGGTCGCGGTGCAGCGCGCGGACCAGGTCGCCCTCGGGGTCGGCGCCGAGCATGTCGAGGTGGTGGGTGCGCAGGCCCAGCGCGCTGAGGCCGAGGGCGACGAAGTCGCCCGTCTGGCCTGCGCGGGTGCGGATGCCGGGGGCGATCATGTAGCTGTCGGCGTACGGGAGCGGTAGTTCGGGCACGTGGACGATGGTGTCCACTCCGGCGCCGCCGAGAACGAGGACGTCGATGTCACGGCTCATGGCTCTCCCTGTCGGATGCGAGCAGTGAGTCAAGCAGGCGGCGGGAGTCGCCGCAAGAAATTGCGCAAGGTACTGCAACCGCCTTCGGCCCGGGGCCGGTCGGGCCTGGCGGCTCAGTCCCCGTGGTCGTACACCGTCACCGCGATCCCCCGCCGCACCAGCCGCTCGGTGATCAGGGGTTCGACCCGGGACCACTTGCCGCCCGCGAGGCCGCACCCTATGCGGGGCATGTGGACGGAGGCGTCGAGTTCGGTGACCCGGTCCGCGAGGTGTGACAGGGCGGTGTCGATCGCCTCGTAGCGCACGGGGACGCCCTTGCTGCCCGTGCGTATGCCGCGTTGGCCGATCATGTTGGCGACCCACACATGGCGCTCGACCTGAACGAGCCGGACGGCACCCAGGCCGAAGTCGTTGGCCGCGCGGTCCCGGTGCCAGGACCGGTACGCCTTCTCCGGCTCAGGCCAGCGGCGCGACAGCGCCAGGACGAAGCCCTTTCCCCAGCCCCCGATGTCGTTGCAGACATGCGCGATCACCTTGACGCCCTTGGCCGACGGAACGGTCGCGTCTCCCCGGACATAGTTGATCTCCCCCATGACACCTACCGTAGGCGCCACCACTGACAACGGGCCCTGTGCGGTTTCACAGCGTTGGTGAGACAGCGATACTGCTGCGTATGACGACCGACACCGAGGAGCCGACGCTCACGATCGACGAACTGGCCGCGCGGGCCGGCACCACGGTCCGCACGGTCCGGTTCTACAGCACCAAGGGGCTGCTCCCGCCGCCGGTGATCGGGGCGCGGCGGGTCGGGCACTACGGGCAGGAACATCTGTCGCGGCTCGCGTTGATCGAGGAGTTGCAGCACCAGGGCATGACGCTGGCCGCGATCGAGCGCTACCTGGGCCAGCTGCCTCCGGACCTCAGCGCGCACGACCTCGCGATCCACCGCGCGGTGGTGGCGTCGTGGGCGCCGGACACGATGGAGACCCTGGACCGCGCGGAGTTGGAGCGGCGGGCGGGCCGGGCGCTGAGCGAGGAGGACGTGGAGCGGCTCGTCGCGATGGGCGTGGTCGGGCCCGACGGGCCCTCCTGCCGCGTCGACTCCGGTCTGCTGCGGCTCGGCGTGCAACTCCTCGACGTACCGGTGTCGCAGGAGGCGATCCTCGCGTCCCGGAACGTACTGATCGAGCACTCCCGCGCGGCGGCCCACGAGTTGTCACAGGTGTTCCGCGGGGAGGTCTCCCAACGCGCCGCGCAGGACGTGAAGTCGCTGTCCGCGCACATGCAACCCCTGGTCGTGCAGGCCCTTCTGACGACCTTTCAGCGGTCGCTGCGGGAGGAGCTCCGTGAGTGGCTCAAGGGGCCGGAGGAGTCGCGGGAGTCAGAGGAAGGCTGAGCCGCCCGACACGTTCAGCGTCTGCCCGGTCAGGAACCCGCTGCCCTCGTCGACGACGTACAGCAGCGTCGAGACCAGGTCCGACGGCTCCTGCGTGCGCGGGACGGCCTGACCGTCGCGGACGTGCTCGAAGCCGCCGTCCGCACCGACCGTCCGCTCGGCCGTCGCGGTGCGCACCATGCTCGGCGCGATGGCGTTGACGGTGATGCCGTACGGCCCGAGCGCCGCGGCGAGCGACCTGGTGAAGCCGATCAGGCCCATCTTCGAGGCGACGTACGGCACCATCGTGGGCGGTGCGGTGAGGACGGCGGCCGAGACGATGTTGACGACACGGCCCCAGCCGGCGGCCTTCAGATACGGCAAGGCCGCGCGGGTCAGCAGGAACGGGGCCTCCAGGTTGACGCACATGATCCGGCGCCATTCCCCGGGTGTGATCTCCTCGAAGGGGCACGACGGGTAGACACCGGCGTTGTTGACGAGGATGTGCAGGGTGCCGAACTCCTCGACGACGCGTTCCAACGCCCCCTGGATCTGGCCCTCGTCGGTGACGTCGCCGATCAACTCCACGTAGTCCGGGACCTTTTCGGCGGTCTCCGGCTGTGCGACAAGGTCGAGTCCGGCGACCCGGCAGCCGTGCCCGGCGAGCGCGACGGCGAACTCCCGCCCGAGGCCCTGTGCCGCTCCGGTCACCAGGGCGGTCCGTGTCTCCATGGGGCGAGTGTGATGGCCCGTCAGGCGGACGGCAAGAGCGCATTCCACTCGCTGAAACGCCCTTGTTGCCGCCCGCGTCGGGTGAGCCCACGCTGCGGGGCGACACCAGCACCAGCCGTGAATACGGGAGCCGTGCCCGATGACCGAGACCGAGCGTGCCGTGGACGACGCCGAGCGCGCCCGCGAACAGGACGGCGGGCAGGGCCGGTTGGCGATCGTCCGGCGTCGACTCGGGCCGCGTCCGCGCCGGTTGGTCCGGGACGAGTTCGGTGTGCTGCTCGTGCTGGGGCTGCTGATCGCCGGGATCGGCATCCCGTACCCGGACTTCCTGGACACGGACAACCTCCTGTCCACGGCCCACAACTCCGTCTACATCTCGCTGATGGCGTGCGGCATGGTCTTCGCGCTGTCGATGCGCGAGGTCGATCTGTCCGTGGGCGGGACCTACGCGATGTGCCTGGTCGTCGGGGCGTTGCTGATCCGGGACAGCACTCCGCCCTGGCTCGCGGTGCCGGTGATGCTGGTCACCGGGATCGCGCTGGGGGTGTTCAACGCGCTGGTGACGACACTGCTGGCGCTGCCGTCGTTCATCGTGACGCTGGGCACGCTGATGCTGTTCCGGGGTGTCGGGCTGGCCCTCGCCGACGGCAAGCAGATCACCGATCTCCCCCTGGACGACTCGTTCTTCACCTTCGCGGGCGGCGATCCGGGCGGGGTGCCGTTCGCGCTGTGGGTGCTGCTCGCCGTGATCGTCGTGCTGGCGGTCGTGCTGTCCCGGACGCGCTTCGGGGCCCGGGTGCGGGCGATCGGGTCCAACCCCGACGCCGCCGCGTTCAGCGGCATCCCGGTCGTCCGCACCCGCGTCCAGGCGCTGGCCCTCTCCGGGCTCACCACCGCGTGCGCCGCCGTCCTCGCGCTCGCCTTCTACGGCGCCGGGGACCCGACGCTGGGACAGGGCTACGAGTTGCAGGCGATCGCCGCGTGCATCATCGGCGGCACTCCGCTCGCCGGGGGTCGCGGCTCGGTGGTCGGGGCGGTGGCCGGGGCGATGATCCTGTCGGTCGTCGCCTCCGGCCTGGTGTTCTTCGAAGTGCCCATCAACTGGACGTCGTTCGCGACCGGCGGGGTGATCCTCGTCGCCGTCGCGGCCGACAGCGCGCTGCGCCGCACCGGACGCCGTCGCAGGTGAAGTCTCCCCGTCGTCCACGTCGCCCGGTGGTCAAGTCCCCCTGTGGTCCAGCCTTTTGGAGGCCGTGATGCACTCCCGTTCACGTACCTGGTCCGCGGCGCTCGGCGCCCTGGTCCTGCTGGCCACCGCAGGCTGCGGCAGCGGTTCCGGCGGCAGCGACGGCAGGCTGAAGATGGGTATTTCGGTCGCCAACATCTCGCTGAACTTCGCCCACGAGATGGTGCTGGGCGCGGAGAGTGCCGCGAGCCACGCGGGGAAGGTCGACTTCAAGGCCGTAGGACCGCCCAACACGGACGGGCCCGCCGAGGTGCAGCTGTTCCAGAACCTCACGGCCGTCGCCAAGGACGGCATCGTCCTGGAGAACCTCGACCCGCCGATCTTCACCCGGCCCGCCGCACGCGCCGTCGACCAGGACATCCCGGTCGTGGCCCTGGACACCTCCCCCACCGACGGCAGCAAGGTCAACTTCTATGTGGGCAACGACAATTACGCGCTCGGCGAGCTGATGGCCAAGGAGGCGCTGAAGCGGCTCGGCGACAACCCGAAGGGTCAGATCGTGATCGGCGTGCCCAACCCGGGGACGCCGGTGCTCGACAACCGGGCCAAGGGCATCTCCGACACGTTCAAGAAGGAGGCGCCCGGCGTCAAGGTCCTCGGTCCGTTCCAGACGTACAGCGATCCCGGCCAGAACTACAGCGCCTGGTCCGCGCAGGTGAACGCGCACCCGGAGGCGCTCGCCTTCCTCGGTGTCGGTGACGCCGACAGCTACAACCTCGCCAAGATCAAGAAGGCGGAAAGCGGCAAGTGGCTGACGGCCGGCTTCGACGTCGACCCGAAGACCCTGGACGCGGTGAAGGACGGCTCCAACTTCGTCACCATCGACCCGCAGCACTTCCTGAAGGGCTATCTGTCCACGGCGGTCCTGATCGAGGCCGTGCGCGACAAGAAGGGGAAACTGCCGGACGGTTGGTTCCTGTCGCCCGGCGGAGTCGTCGACTCCTCGAACATCGACGAGATCATCGCCCGGCAGAAGTCGGCGCAGGCGGCGTACGACTGGTACAAGCCGACGATCGACAAGCTGCTCGGCGACGAGACGGCCAATCTGAAGCCGCTGAAGGACGCGCGCTGAGATGGCTCACGACGACATCCTCGTGGCGGAGGAACTGGTCAAGTCCTATGGCGGGGTACTGGCGTTGGACGGGGCGTCGATCCGGCTGCGCGGCGGTGAGGTGCACGCGCTGGTCGGTGAGAACGGCGCCGGGAAATCGACGCTGGTGCGCATCCTGTCGGGGATGCTTGCGGCGGACGGCGGGATGGTGCGGTCGGCCGAGGACGCCCGGATCGCCGTCGTCTCCCAGGAGTTGAGCCTCTTCCCGGATCTCACCGTGCGCGAGAACCTCTTCCCGCAGCATCCGCCCCGGCGCCTGGGCCTGTTGGACCGGAGCGCCATGGACCGGGCGGCCCGACCGGTCCTCGCGGAACTGGGCCTGGACGTGGACCCTCGCACGGAGCTGGGCGAACTGCCCCTCGCGGACCAGCAGTTGACGGAGATCGCGCGGGCTCTGCTACGACGCCCCAAGCTGCTGATCCTCGACGAGCCCACGTCGGCGCTGCCGGCCGCCGCCGTCGACCGTCTCGACCATGTCCTGCGCGCGCTGACCGGCCGGGGCATCGCCGTCCTGTACGTCTCCCACTTCCTGGACGAGGTGATGCGCTTCGCGCGGCGCGTGACGGTCCTGCGGGACGGGCGGGTCGTCCTGGCGGGTGTGGAGCGGGCCGAGGTCGATGTGCCGGAGCTGGTGTCGGCGATGCTGGGCGGCCGGCCGGAGCAACCGCCGCGACGGGTACGGTCTTTGGTCGACCGCCCGCCACCTGTGGTGCTCTCCCAGGTGACCGTGCCCGGGCGGCTGGCCGACGTGACCTTCACCGTGCGGGCCGGTGAGGTGGTCGGGGTCGCGGGGCTGCAAGGGGCGGGCCATCTGGACGCGCTGGCGGTGGTGTGCGGGCGTACGGCGATCTCCGCGGGCCGGGTGGACGTCGGCGGCCGGGGGCTGCCGCGCTCGCTGCGGGGCGCGGTGCGGGCGGGCGTCGCCTTCGTGCCGAGCGACCGCAAACGGTACGGGCTGATGGTGGACCGCACGGTGTGGGAGAACACCACGGCGGTCAGCTGGCTGGCCCTCGGCCGGGGCGGGATCGCTCCCTCCCGCTCCGAACTCGTGCGCCGCGCGGCCGAGTCGACCGAGCGGCTGCGGCTGCGCGGCGGGCCGTACGACCTGGTCGCCCGCCTGTCCGGCGGCAACCAGCAGAAGGTCGTCTTCGCCAAGTGGCTCGCGACCGAGCCGAAGATCGTCGTCCTGGACGATCCGACCCGGGGTGTCGACGTCGGCGTACGCGCCGAGATGCACCGCATCGTGGGCGAGTTGGCGGCGGGCGGCGCGGCCGTCCTGATCGCGTCGACCGACCTCGCGGAGCTGACGGAGGTGTGCGACCGGGTGCTGGTGTTCGTGCGCGGGCGGGTCGCCGAGGAGGTGCGCGGGGAGCGGTTGACCGAGCACGGGCTGGCGGCGGCGATGCAGCGGACGAACGGGGCGGAAGCTTCCGGAGCCGGGGCCAACTCGCCCACTGACCGCTGAACTTCGGCCCCGCCCGTCAGTCGGAGAGCATCCGCGTGATCGCCCGTGCCGCCGCGCACAGGCGTGCCCCGATGCGGTCCACGTCCAGGCGACGGGTACCGCCGGTGACGGAGATCGCGGCGATCGGGCCGAGGCCGCGGTCATGGGCGTAGACGGGGGCCGCGACCGCCGAGATGCCGATCTCGGCCTCCTCCAGGTTCACGCCGTAGCCGCGGGCCCGGGTGAGGGCGAGGTCGCGGGCGAGCTGGCCGGGGAGGACCAGGGTGCGCGGGGTGAGGCGGGCCAGGGTGCGGCGGGGCGGGCGCGGGTCCTGCGCGAGGAAGACCTTGCCGGTGGCGGTGCAGTGGGCGGGCAGCCGGCCGCCGGTGCGGGAGACGATCGGGGTGGCGCGGCGGCCGGTGATCTTCTCCAGGAAGAGGGTGTCGGTGCCGTCCGGGACGGCCAGGTGCACGTTCTCGTGGGTCGCCTCGTGCAGATCGCCCAGATAGGGCAGCGCCACCGTGCGCAACTCCCGTACGGACGGCGCCGATTGGCCGAGGACGAAGAGGGCGAGCCCGATGCGGTAGCTGCCTTCGGGAGTGCGCTCGACCAGGCCGAGCCGGACCAGTTCGCCGATCAGCCGGTGCGCCGTCGGCTTGGGCAGCCCGGTGCGCAGGGCCAGTTCGGCGAGGGAGAGCGCGGTCTCGGCGTCGCCGCAGGCACGCAGCAGCAACACCCCGCGTGCGAGTACCGACTTCGGCAGCGGCCCGTCCGTCATGGACCGATGGTGGTCGCTGTCACGCACGGGTGACAAGGTGTCGGTGACGGTGAGTCAGGAAACGCAATCGAAGCGGTACCTCGTCGAGGTCACGGCGTCACGACGGGCGAAGCGGTACGTCCACGAGCAGCGGCCGCGTCAACTCGTCGGCCCCGGCCACCAGTTCACGCAGGTGGTCGGCGCTGTCCGCGCGTACCGCGTCGACCCCGAAGAACCGCGCCGCCTGCGTGAAGTCCAGGGTCCCCAGTTCGGTTCCGGGGCACCTGCCCTTGCCGCCCATCGTCTGGTACGTGTCCTGGAGGGTGCGGTAGCTGCCGTTGCCCATCACCACGAACAGCACGGGGACTTGCTGCCGTGCGGCGCTCCACAGCCCCTGGAGTCCGAACAGCGCGCAGCCGTCCCCGAGGACCGAGACGACGGGCCGCCCGGGTGCGGCGAGCGAGCGGCCGACGGCGGCGCCGATGCCCCAGCCCAGGCCGCCGCCGACGGCGTGGGTGTAGCTGCCGGGACGGTCGAGTCGTAGCAGCCGGCGGAGCAACAGGCCCACGGTGATGGCCTCTTCGACGACCACGGCGTCCGGCGGCAGGCCGCGTGCGACGGCGTGGGCGGCGGCCCACGGGGCGAGCGGTGCCGTCGAGTAGGCGGCGTGGGCTGCGGACTCGACGCGGTCCCGTTCGGCGGTGTGCCGTTCACCGGCGCGCAGGATGCGGGCCTTGGCGGTGTGGTCGGGCACCTGCTCGCGCAGCAGCTCGGCGAGCCGGTGCAGCGAGGGCGCGAGCCCGCCGACGAGCCCGGCGTCGGCGGGGAAGTTCCGGCCGATCTCGTCGGCGTCCGAGTCGAGCTGGACGACGGTGATGCCGGGCGGCAGGGCGGGCCCGGGGCTGTAGTGGTGGGGTGTGAAGGCGTGGGCTCCGACGATGAGGACGGTGTCGTACGACGAGAGCGTGTCCCGGATCGCGTCGTGGCGGGGCGGCAGCATCCCGGCGTAAAGGGGGTGTGTGGCAGGGAAGTTGAGGCAGTCGGCCATCGGCTGGTGGTGGACCGTCGCCCCGCAGGCCTCCGCCGTGCGGACGAGGGCGGCCACCGCGTCATCGCGGCCCACTCCGTCCCCGGCGACGATCGCGGGGCGCGCGGCACGGCCGAGCAGTACGGCGGCCCGGTCGAGCCCCGCGGCGGGCCCTTGGCGTGGCGGTGCGGTGCGGGCGGGGACCTCGACCTCGGTGTCCTCGGCGAGCAGGTCCATGGGGAGGGACAGGAACACCGGCCCGGCGGGCGGCAGTTGGGCCTGGGCGAAGGCGCGGCGCAGGGCGAGGGGCAGGTCGCGGACGTGCTGGAGGTCGTACGTGGCCTTCACCGCGGGCCTCGCGAGGCCGAGCAGATCGCCGGAGAGCATGGGGTCCTGCTGGAGGTGGCGGCGGTCCTGCTGGCCGGCCGTGACGACGAGCGGGGTGCGTGAACGGCGGGCGTTGAGAAGGCCGATGAGGCCGTTGGCGAGTCCGGCGGCGATGTGCAGGCTGACGAACGCGGGGCGGCCGGTGCCGCGCGCGTAGCCGTCGGCCATCGAGACCACGGCGCCCTCGTGGACGCCGAGGACGTACTCGGGGGCGTCCTCGGCCTCCGACAGGGCGGCCAGGAACGGGAGTTCGGTGGTGCCGGGGTTGCCGAAGATCCGGTCCACGCCCTCGCCGCGCAGGATGTCGAGGAGGGCGAGGGCGGGACGGTATCCCATGGGAGCTCCTCGGGGGACGGGACCGGTGACCGGTTCGCCGGTCAGCGTCGGGGTCCCGTCCCCACGAGGGCAAGGGCAGCGTGTCGCTCAGCGATACGTCAGCGCGCGTCGCTGAACCGCTCCCCCTTCTCCGCCTTCTCCACGAGCAGCGCGGGCGGCGTGAACCGCTCCCCGTAGCGCTCGGCGAGTGCACGCGCGCGTGCCACGAACCCGGGCAGGCCGCCCTCGTAGCCGTTGATGTACTGCAGGACACCACCGGTCCAGCCGGGGAAGCCGATGCCGAAGACGGACCCGATGTTGGCGTCCGCGACGGACGTCAGCACGCCCTCCTCCAGGAGCTTGACGGTGTCGAGCGCCTCGGAGAACAGCATGCGTTCCTGCATGTCACGGAAGGGGATTTCGGCGCCCTCGCCGGTGAAGTGCTCGCGCAAGCCCGGCCACAGCCCGGCGCGCTTGCCGTTCTCGTCGTAGTCGTAGAAGCCCGCGCCGCCGCTGCGGCCGGTGCGGCCGAACTCGTCGACCATGCGATCGATGACGGCCTCGGCGGGGTGGCTGGGCCAGGTGCCGCCGGCCTCTTCCACGGCCCGCTTGGACTCGTTGCGAATCTTGCGCGGGAGCGTGAGCGTCAACTCGTCCATCAGGGAGAGGACCTTGGCCGGGTAGCCGGCCTGCGCGGCGGCCTGCTCGATGGACGCGGGCTCGATGCCCTCGCCGACCATCGCGACGCCCTCGTTGATGAACTGGCCGATCACCCGTGAGGTGAAGAAGCCGCGCGAGTCGTTGACGACGATCGGGGTCTTCTTGATCTGCCGGACCAGGTCGAAGGCGCGCGCGAGGGCCTCGTCGCCGGTGCGCTCGCCCTTGATGATCTCGACGAGGGGCATCTTGTCGACCGGCGAGAAGAAGTGCAGCCCGATGAAGTCGGCCTGGCGCTCGACGCCTTCGGCGAGGGCGGTGATGGGGAGGGTGGAGGTGTTGGAGCAGAGCAGCGCGTCGGGCTCGACGATGTGCTGGATCTCCTGGAACACCTTGTGCTTGAGCGAGGTGTCCTCGAAGACGGCCTCGATCACCGCGTCGCAGCCCGCGAGGCCCTGCGGGTCGGCGGTGGGCGTGATGCGGGCGAGCAGCGCATCCGCCTTCTCCTGGGTCGTACGGCCGCGGGAGACCGCCTTGGCGCAGAGCTTCTCGGAGTACGCCTTGCCCTTGGCCGCCGCCTCCGCCGTCACGTCCTTCAGGACGACGTCGATGCCGGCGCGGGCGCACGAGTAGGCGATGCCGGCGCCCATCATCCCGGCGCCGAGGACGGCGACCTTGCGGACCGGGCGGGAGGGGATGCCCTGGGGGCGGTTGGCGCCGGAGTTGACGGCCTGGAGGTCGAAGAAGAACGCCTGGATCATGTTCTTCGAGGTCTGGCCGACGGCCAGCTCGACGAAGTAGCGGGTCTCGATGACCTGGGCGGTCTCGAAGTCGACCTGGGCGCCCTCGACGGCGGCGGCGAGGATGTTGCGCGGGGCCGGGTAGGGCGCGCCGTTGGTCTGCTTGCGCAGGGTCGCCGGGAAGGCGGGCAGGTTGGCCGCGAACTTGGGGTTCGCCGGGGTGCCGCCCGGGATGCGGTAGCCGGGCTTGTCCCAGGGCTGCTGCGACTGCGGGTTGGCGTCGATGAAGGCGCGGGCCTTGGCGGTCAACTCGTCCGGGGTGGTGGCCACTTCGTGGACGAGGCCGTTCTCCTGGGCGCGCCGCGGGCTGTACTGGGTGCCCTGGAGGAGCACCTTCAGCAGGGCGTCGGCGATGCCGAGCAGCCGTACCGTACGGACGACTCCGCCGCCTCCGGGGAGCAGGCCGAGGGTGACCTCCGGGCAGCCGATCTTCGAGCCGGGCGCGTCGAGGGCGACCCGGTGGTGGCAGGCGAGGGCGATCTCGTAACCGCCGCCCAGGGCCGCGCCGTTGATCGCGGCGACGACCGGCTTCCCGAGGGTCTCGATGCGGCGCAGGTTCCGCTTGATGGCGAGGCCGCCGTCGAAGAACTCCTGGGCGGTGTCCGGGGTGACACGCATGAGGTCGCGCAGGTCGCCGCCCGCGAAGAAGGTCTTCTTCGCGGAGGTGACGATGATGCCGCGGATGGAGTCCCGCTCGGCCTCCAGGCGGTCGGCGATCACGGTGAGGGAGTCGCGGAAGGCCGCGTTCATGGTGTTCGCGGACTGGTCCGGGTCGTCGAGGACGAGGGTGACGATCCCGGTGTCGTCCTGTTCCCAGCGGATGGTGGTGCTCTCGGTCATGAGGGGTTCTCCGTAGAAGTCTCTGCTGCCGCTGGGGTGTTCAGACGCGTTCGACGATCGTGGCGATGCCCATGCCGCCGCCGACGCACAGCGTGGCGAGGCCGTAGCGCTTGTCCTGGCGCTCCAGTTCGTCGACGAGCGTGCCGAGGATGATCGCGCCCGTCGCGCCGAGCGGGTGGCCGAGCGCGATGGCGCCGCCGTTGACGTTGACCTTGTCCAGGGACAGGCCCATGTCCCGCACGAAGCGCAGGACGACCGCGGCGAAGGCCTCGTTGATCTCGACGAGGTCGATGTCGTCGATGGTCAGCCCGGCCCGGGCGAGCGCCTTGCGGGTGGCGGGCGCGGGCCCGGTGAGCATGATGGTCGGCTCGGAGCCGGAGACGGCCGCGGAGACGATCCGCGCGCGCGGGGTGAGGCCGTAGCGCTCGCCGACCTCCTTCGAGCCGATGGCGACGAGGGACGCGCCGTCGACGATGCCGGAGGAGTTGCCCGCGTGGTGGACGTGGTCGATCTTCTCGACCCAGTGGTACTTCTGCAGGGCCACGGCGTCGAAGCCGCCGAGTTCCCCGATGTCCGCGAAGGACGGCTTCAGCCGGGCGAGCGAGTCGGCGTTGGTGCCGGGGCGCAGGTGCTCGTCGTGGTCGAGGACGACGAGGCCGCTGCGGTCGCGGACCGGGACGACGGACCGCTCGAAGCGGCCCTCCTTCCAGGCGGTGGCCGCCCGCTCCTGCGAGAGCGCCGCGTACTCGTCCACGTCGCGCCGCGAGAATCCCTCGATCGTGGCGATCAGGTCGGCGCCGATGCCCTGGGGCACGAAGTTGACGGCGAGGTTCGTCATCGGGTCGTTGAACCAGGCGCCGCCGTCCGAGGCCATCGGCACCCGGGACATCGACTCGACACCACCGGCGAGGACGAGGTCCTCCCAGCCCGAACGCACCTTGGCGGCGGCCATGTTGACGGCTTCGAGGCCCGAGGCACAGAAGCGGTTCTCCTGTACGCCGGCCACCGTGTCCGGCAATCCGGCGGCCACGGCGGCGATCCGGGCGATGTCGGAACCCTGGTCGCCGACCGGGCCGACGACGCCGAGCACGATGTCATCGATCGCGGCCGGGTCCAGGTCCGGGAAGCGGTCACGGAGTTCGTGGATGAGTCCGACGACCAGGTCGATGGGCTTCGTGCCGTGCAGGGATCCATTCGCCTTGCCGCGCCCGCGCGGGGTGCGGATCGCGTCGTAGACATACGCTTCGGTGCTCACTGCCAAGCCTTTCACTGAGGGTGTTCAAAGACTCGCCGAGGGGTTTCCTCGCTGAGGGTCGTCAACAACGTCGAGAAGTCCGGGGAGTTCCCAGTCCCGGGCCACCTCGGACGTGTCCGCGCCGGGCCGGGCGGGCCCGCCGCGCACCGAGGTGGGCGTCGCGGAGAACCGGGGTGCGGGGGCCGGCTGGGAGATCCCGCCGTGCTCGGTGAAGGTGCCGCGCGCGGCGAGATGCGGATGGTGCGGGGCCTCGCGCAGCGACAGCACGGGCGCCACGCACGCGTCCGTGCCCGCGAAGACGGCGGTCCACTCGTCGCGCGTACGGCTGCGGAAGCGGGCCGCGACCGCCTCGCGCAGTTCGCCCCAACGGGTCCAGTCCCGGCGGGCGTCGGCGAAGTCACCGAGCCCGAGCAGGTGCACGAACTCGTCGTAGAACCGCGGCTCCAGGGCGCCCACCGCCATGAACTTGCCGTCGGCGGTCTCGTAGGTGCCGTAGTACGGGCAGCCGCCGTCGAGGAGGTTGGCGGCGCGGCGGTCCTGCCAGCTGCCGGCCGCGAGCATGCCGTGGATCATCGCGGAGAGGTGGGCGGTGCCGTCGACGATGGCCGCGTCGACGACCTGGCCGGTGCCGGTCACGCGCGCGTGGTGCAGGGCCGCGAGGACGCCGACGACGAGGTAGAGCGCGCCGCCCGCGTAGTCGCCGAGCAGGTTGGCCGGGGCGGGCGGGGGCTCCCCGGGGCTGCCGATCATGCCGAGGGTGCCGGTGAGCGCGATGTACGCGATGTCGTGCCCGGCCCGCTCGGCGAGGGGGCCGTCCTGGCCCCAGCCGGTCATCCGGCCGTAGACGAGCCGGGGGTTGCGGGCGTGGCAGGGCCCGGGGCCCACGCCGAGGCGCTCGGTGACGCCCGGGCGGTTGCCCTCGATCAGGATGTCGGCGCGTTCGACCAGGTCGAGCACGCGCGCGGGGCCGTCGGACGCCTTCAGGTCGACGAGGACCGAGCGCTTGTTGCGGTTGGTGATGTCGTACGCGGGGTCGACGGCGAGCACGGAGCCGCCGGGCCGGTCGACGCGGACGACGTCGGCGCCGAGGTCGGCGAGGAGCATGGCCGCGAAGGGGCCGGGGCCGATGCCGGCCAGCTCGACCACGCGCACGCCGGAGAGCGGGCCGTGCCCGGGCGTCGTTGCCGCTGTCATCCAGCCCCCAGCTGTGACACAACTGATGTAACACCAGTGATGATAAGAACGTGTTCCACTCAACACAAGGCCTGGGCGAGCAAGCGCTTAGCCAAGTTGCCCGCCGTTAGCCATCGCTGGCTCCGCCCTCCGCGTCCAGCTCGGCTATCAGGCGCTTCGGGGCGATCGCGCGGTAGCTCTCCTCCACCCAGTCGCACAGCAGCTCGGCGGCCGGAGCGCCCTGCTCGGCGAGCGGGACGCGCACCCAGCCGGCCTTGCCGAGGCCGTAGCCGGCGGGTTCGGCGCCGGGTGCGGTGAGCGCGTGGGCGTGGGCCGCCTCGTCGGTGAGCTTGACCGTCATGCCCGGTGGATAGCTGCCGTCGTCGACACCGAGGAAGACGAACACCTTCTTGTTGACCTTCGCGACCGTCTCACCCCAGGGGAATTCCTCAACGGCACCCGGCAGCCCGAGGGCGAACTCGCGCACTTTCGCCCGCTTCTTCAGGGCGTTGTCGGTCACGGCCACCTGATACCTCCGGGCTCGTCGTCGGGCACCGCACTCTTCACGCTAGCCTCAGCCACCGACAGCGGCGCGGGCTGCGGGACCCAGGAGTGTCATGAGCAGGCTGAACAGGACGGACCGTCCCTACGACATCGTGCTCTTCGGAGCCACGGGCTTCGTCGGCGTGCTCACCGCGGAGTATCTCGCCGCGCACGCGCCCGAGGGCCTGCGCTGGGCGATCGCCGGCCGGGACGAGCTCAAACTGAAGCGCCTGCGCGAGCGGCTCCCCGGCGGCACGTCGGTCGGCGTCCTGCGGGCCGACGTCTCCGACCCGGCCTCCCTGCGCGAACTCGCCGAGCACGCGCGTGTGGTGGCCACGACCGTCGGCCCCTACGTCACCTACGGCGAGGACCTCGTCGCCGCCTGCGCGGAGGCCGGCACGGACTATCTCGACCTCAGCGGGGAGCCGGAATTCGTCGACCTGACGTACGTCCGCCACGACGCACGCGCGCGTGAGACCGGCGCACGGCTGGTGCACTGCGCCGGTTTCGACTCGATCCCGCACGACCTCGGGGCGTACTTCACGGTTCAGCAGCTGCCGGAGGGGGTGCCCCTGACGGTGGACGGTTTCGTGACCGCCGACGCGATGTTCTCCGGAGGCACGTTCGCCACGGCGCTGACCCAACTCGGGCGCGGCAGGCAGGTGTTGGCCGCCGCTCGGGAGCGGCGCCGCCACGAACCGCGCCTTGTGGGCCGCCGGGCCGACGCGCCCCTAGGGGCACCGCGGTTCGCCGGGGAGGTCGGCTCCTGGGCGGTGCCGCTGCCGACCATCGACCCGCAGGTCGTCCAACGATCCGCGCGGGCCCTGGAACGCTACGGCCCCGACTTCCGCTACCGCCACTACGCGGCCGTACGGCACCTCCCCGTGGCGCTCGGCGGTGTCACGGCGGTCGGCGCACTGGCCACGGCCGCCCAACTCCCGCCCGCCCGGCGCTGGTTGTCCGACCGTCTCAAGCCCGGCGACGGACCGAGCCCGGAGAAGCGCGCGAAGAGCTGGTTCTCCGTGAAGTTCGTCGGCGAGGGCGGCGGCCGCCGGGTCTTCACGGAGGTCGCCGGTGGCGACCCCGGCTACGACGAGACGGCGAAGATGTTCGCCGAGTCGGCCCTCTCCCTGGCCCTCGACGAACTCCCGCCCACAGCAGGTCAGGTGACGACGGCGGTGGCCATGGGCGACGCCCTCATCGAACGGCTGCGCAGCGCGGGCATCACGTTCCGGGTGGCGGCGAGCAGGTGAGCATGTCGGACCTCCGTGCCACGATGGACGGCATGGAGACCCCGAACACCGAGTGGATCACCGTCGCGGCCTACGAGAACCTGCCCGGCCGCCCCGCGCCGCAGTCGGCCACGCGCGCTTGACTGCGTGAGCGCGGCATCGGCTGGATGCCGTTCGCCCACCGGGAGTTGCGCTGGAATCTCGCCTGCGGCATCGGGCCCGACGGCCACCGGCCCGGCTGGTGGCATGCCACCGCGGAACGCCGGGCCGTGAACCGGCCGCGCTGATACGGGAGTTCAGGGCACCCCCAGGTATGGGCTAAGATGGATCTTGAGCCGGTCGCCGGAACATCCGGAGTCTGGTCGCGCGTCGGTGGTCCAAGGAAAGACGCCCCGCTTCCTGCGGGGAAATGCAGGTGCAAGGCCTGCCCGGCGCTCAAGTCCGAGCCCCACACCGCTACTTGCGGGGTGGGGCTCGCGCCTTTCCCGCACCGGTGCGGCCCTGACCTCACGGCCACAGCGTGTAGATCATCCCGCCGATCCAGGCGAGGCCCGCCGCCACGGACAGGACGAGCGCCATCATCACGGCGCGCTCGACGGGCTGGCTCGGGTGGGCAACGGGCTTCGGGGAACGGTGGGTTGTCATGCGGGACAGCCTGCCGATCACGCGGACGCGGTCGCATCCGTACAGATACTCAGATCAGGTACTCAGTACGCGACGCGCCCCCAGCCGCCTACGCGGTCGCCTCCCGCAGCGCCCGACGGCACAGCGCGTCCGCCCTGCGCGTCGTCTCCGGGAGGCGGTACTCCGGGGTCAACGCGAGGGTGTGGGCGCACGCGTTGTCCAGGGTCACCCGGTGGCCCACGGAGACGAACACCGGCTTCACGCCGTCCCTGGTGCGCAGGGCGCGGCCGACCTCGTCGGCGTCCGCGCGGAGCGGCGACGAGGAGCCGCGCGGGGTGCCCGGACCGTCGTACGTGAAGGTGAAGGGGTTCTTGGCGACGCCGATCGTGGGCAGGCCGGTGAGGACGCCGAGATGGCTCGCGAGGCCGAAGCGGCGGGGGTGGGCGAGGCCGTAGCCGTCGCACACGACCAGGCCCGGCGGGCAGGGCAGCGCCTCCAACGCGGCCAGCACCGTGGGGATCTCACGGAAGGCCAACAGCCCCGGCACGTACGGGAAGGAGACCCGGCCGACGGCCGTGGCCTCGGCGACGACGGTGAGGTCCGCCGCGTCCAGGACGACCGCGGCGGCCACCACCACGTCCCGCTCGTCGTCGTAGGCGACATCAACTCCCGTGACATGCCCGGTCCTTGGCGGCGGTCCCGGTTCGTCGGTCACCACCCGCTCCCGCAACTCGTCCTGGACTGCGCGGGCTTGCTCCTCGGTCGCGGGCCAGCCCGCGGGAATGTCTACGGTCGTCATGGTGGTGCCGAGCGTACGGGGATCATAGGGACGCGAAGAAACGGCAGGGCCGTGACGGCGGCCCCCGCCCCGGCCTCCTCAGTCCTCCAGCCGCGCCACGCGTCCCTTCTCCCCCGCCGCCCAGCAGCCCAGGTCCGCCGCGCAGTCGACCGTGTCGTACGAGCCGGTGTCCACCGTCTTCCAGGTGCGGCCGGCGTCGGTCGTGAGGTCCGTGCCCGTGGGGCCGACCGCGAGAGCCGTGCCGCGGCTTCGGGGCAGCCAAGTGACACCGGAGCGGTAGGCGGGAGGCGGGATCGTGGCGGAGCGCCAGGTGCGGCCGCCATCGCCGGTGACCGCCGCCGCGAGCGGTGACGGCTGGTCCGCCGTGTAGTTGCCGCCGACCGCGAGGCCATGCGTACGGTCGCGGAAGGCGAGCGCGAACACCCCGCGCGCGGGGTCACCGGCCGGGATCGGCGTGTCGGTCGCCGTCCAGGTGAGGCCCCGGTCCGCAGAGTGCAGGACACGCGCGCGTGCACCCCCGCCGGTGGCCAGCCAGACGTCCCTCGGCCCGGAACTCACCAGGCACTGGCCGCTCGCCGCGAAGCCCGCCTCGCCGTCGAGCGCGGCCGGCATCCCGGCGTTGGACAGCACCTTCCAGGAGCGGCCGCCGTCACCGGTCGACAGGATGCGGAACCTGCCGTCCACCGGGTCGCTCATCGCGAGGCCGTGCCGGCTGTCGAAGAAGGTCATGCAGTCGTAGAAGGCGCTCGCGTCGGTGTTGCGGAAGGACTCCGTCCAGGTCGCCCCGGCGTCGTCCGTGCGGTAGACCCGGGACGCCTCCCCCTCGCCGATCGCCAGGACCACCGCGCGCCGCGCGTCGAACGCCTCGATGTCCCGGAACTGCAGGTCCGCGGTGCCGGGCGGCGAGACGTTCCGCCAGCTCGCCCCGCCGTCGGTCGTCCGCAGCACCGTGCCCGCGGTCCCGGCCACCCAGGCGGTGTTCCGGCTGACGGCCGACAGCCCCCGGAACCGCACATCGGCGGCCCCGCTGTCCTTGAGCTCCCAGTGCGGAGCCCGGTGCGCCGTGTCCCGCGCCTGCGCCGGTACGGCGGTCAACGCGGCCAGCGCCGCCCCGCACGCCATGGCCACGGCCACGTTCCGGTACGTACGTCCCACCCGTCGCGTCTTCCCCATGCGCCTCATGGCGGGCGAAGCTAGCCCACTCCCCGGGGGCCGTCCAGATGCCCGCGCCCGCCTTGGGGGCATATGGGCGGCGGTGACAGAGGTCACTCGAAATTCATGTGCACGGATCGGCCCGTTCCGGCGTCTCTTCCAGTGCGGACCCATCCACTCGGGGGTCCGTTCCGGGTTCTTTTCAGGAGACCGTCCGGCCTTCACCGCAGCAGTACCGCCGTCACACAAGGGAGCAAGGCGTTGTCCATCCTCATCGAGCAGCCCGTAGAGGCCCGCCTCGTCGCCGCCGCACCGCGGATGCCGAGCATTCCCGCCACCCTGCACTACGACCGGCGGGACCCGTTCGCCGTCCGGATGACCTTCCCGGCTCCGGCCACCCTGGAGGGCGTCGAGGTCTGCTGGACCTTCGCCCGGGAACTCCTCGCGGCCGGCCTGCACGGCGCCGAGGGCCATGGCGACGTCCGGGTGCGGCCCTACGGCTTCGACCGCACCGTCCTGGAGTTCCACGCCCCCGAGGGCACCGCCGTCGTGCACGTCCACTCGTCCGAGATACGGCGCTTCCTGCAGGCCACCGGCGAGCTGGTGCCCGCCGGTCTCGAACACCTCCAGCTCGACCTGGACCACGACCTCGCCGAGCTGATGCGGGACGCCTGCTGAGTCAATTCCCCCGTGCCAGCAGGGAGTTGAGCTCGCCGTAGCCGAGCCCTCCCGTCTGCGCGCCGTAGGTACCCGTGTCCAGCAGCTCCCGCGCGGCACGGCGCACCACGGCGTACGCGGCCAGCGCGATGCCGGAGCCCGCGCTCACGCGGGCGACGCCCAGCGCGGCCAGTTCGGCGACCGGCGGTGCGCCGGGGCCGACAAGCACATTGAGCGGTGCGTCGATCCCCTCGGCGAGTTCCTTGACCGTTCCCGGCTCGACGGCCCCGGGGACGAAGATCCCGTCGGCGCCCGCGGCCCGGAACGCGGCGGCCCGCTCCAGCGTCGCGTCCACTCCCCCGACGCCCCGCAGAAACGTGTCGATGCGCGCGTTGACGAACAACGGCACACCCTCCGCGTCGGCGGCCTCACGGGCTGCGGCAATACGCTCGGCCTGCTCGGCGACCGGCCGCAGGACGCCCTCACCGCCGTAGAGCGCGTCCTCGATGTTCACCCCCACCGCGCCCGCCGCGAGCACCGCGCGGACCGTGTCGGCGACTCCCGCCGCGTCCTTCGCGAAGCCGCTCTCGATGTCGGCGCTCACCGGTACGGCGACCGTCGCGGTGATGCGGGCGACCGCCTCCAGGGCCCGCTCCCGGTCCAGCCGGTCGCCGTCCGCCGCGCCGAGGGCCCAGGCGAGGCCCGCGCTGGTGGTCGCCACGGCGGACGCGCCCGCGTCCTCGACGATGCGGGCGCTCGCGGCGTCCCAGGCGTTCGGGAGGATCAGCGGACTCCCCGGCACATGCAGCGCGCGGAAGGCCAGAGCCCGGTCGCGGAGGGTGTTCTGGTTCGTCATACGCCCCACTCAAGCAGTCGCGGGCGCGCCCTGGCTGGCAGGAATCCGACATCGGCGTGCGGGTCGCGGGCTCCCGTTTAATGCGTTGACAGCCCCCCGAGGCCGTTCGTAGCGTTGCCCCTGCTTCTGTTGCCGTCGATCGGAGTAGGACGTTGCTCGTCTGAGGTTCTGGGACACCGCGTCACACACCTCTGAGGTGTGTCCGCCGTGTACGACCTCGGCGTCGAGCCGTCCTCCGGAACAGGGCCTTATCCCCTCTGCCCCCTGGGACCAGTCTCCCGCCTCGCGGTGTCTCGATACGCGTCTGCCCATGACCGCATCAAGCATCCGCGAGGCCCTCATGCATACCTCCGTCACCTGTACGTCCCTCTCCTTCGCGTGGTCCGACGGGACCTCCGTCTTCGAGGACCTGGACGCCGCCTTCGGACCCGGCAGAACCGGACTCGTCGGCGTCAACGGATCAGGAAAATCAACCCTGTTGAAGCTGATCGCCGGTCACCTCGCCCCGGCCGACGGCACCCTGCGGGTCGCGGGCGAGGTCGGCTACCTCCCGCAGAACGTCACGCTCGACACCGCCCTGCGCGTCGACGAGACGCTCGGCATCGCCGCTCAACGCGCGGCCCTGCACGCCATCGAGGCCGGTGACGCGGCCGAGGAGCACTTCGAGACACTCGGCGACGACTGGGACGTTGAAGAGCGCGCGCTCGCCACGCTCGGCGAACTCGGCCTCGGACACATCGACTTGGACCGCACCATCGGCGAGGTCTCGGGCGGCGAGTCCGTACTCCTGCGGCTGGCCGCGCTGTTGCTCGGCCGGCCGGACGTCCTGCTCCTCGACGAGCCGACGAACAACCTCGACCTGTACGCACGCAGGCGGCTGTACTCGGCCGTCGCATCCTGGCCGGGAGTGATGATCGTGGTCAGCCACGACCGTGAACTCCTCGACCTCGTCGACCAGATCGCCGATCTGCGTTCCGGCGGGATCACCTGGTACGGCGGCAACTACTCCGCCTACGAGGAGGCCCTCACCACCGAACAGGACGCCGCGACACGGATGGTGCGCGTCGCCGAGGCGGACTTCCGCAAGCAGAAGCGCGAACTGTCCGACGCCCAGGTCAAGTTGGCCCGGCGCAAGAAGTACGGACAGAAGATGTTCGAGCAGAAGCGCGAGCCGAAGATCGTCATGGGTGCGCGCAGGCGGTCCGCGCAGGAGTCCGCCGGCAAGCACCGCATCCTGCACGAGGAGCGGCTCGCCGAGGCGAAGGAACGGCTCGACGAGGCGGTGGAGGCCGTAAGGGACGACGACGAGATCCGCGTCGACCTGCCGTACACGGCCGTACCGCCGGGCCGTCAGGTCCTGACCCTCATGGACCTGGAACTCGCGTACGGCGCGCGGGTGGGCGGCCTCGATCTGCGCGGGCCGGAGCGCATCGCGCTGATCGGCCGCAACGGCGCGGGCAAGACGACGCTGCTGCGCACGATCGCCGGGCAGCTGGAGCCGGTGTCGGGCGAGGCGGCGGTGCATGTCCCGCTGCGTTTCCTGCCGCAGCGGCTCGACGTCCTCGACGGCGAGCTGACCGTGGCGGAGAACGTGGCGCGGTTCGCACCGGGCGCCACCAACAACCGGGTCCGGGCGCGGCTGGCCCGGTTCCTGTTCCGGGGTGCCCGCGCCGACCAGCAGGCGGCGACCCTGTCCGGCGGTGAACGCTTCCGGGCGGCGCTGGCCGCGCTGATGCTGGCGGAGCCCGCGCCGCAGCTGCTGATGCTGGACGAGCCGACGAACAATCTCGACATGGCGAGCGTGCGGCAGCTGACCTCGGCGCTGGAGTCGTACGAAGGGGCGTTGATCGTGGCCAGTCACGACGTGCCGTTCCTCGAATCGGTCGGCATCACGCGCTGGCTGCTGCTGGACGGGGAGCTGCGGACGATCACGCCGGAGGAGGTGGAACGCCCGGCATAGCGCCGCTGCGGTACCCGGTCCGGGCCCTCCGGGCGCGTATCAGGAGGGCCACAGCCTCACGTGAGGGGTTTTGTCGGCACGGACGGGTGACGCATGATGGCCAACCGGTGCCCCGACAACGGCGCCGAAACGATCCCGCCGATACGGAGTCCCGCTCGTGCCCAGCAAGAAGGCCCTCGTCCGCCGCCCCAGCCCGCGCCTGGCCGAAGGGCTGGTCACGCACATCGAGCGGGAGAAGGTCGATGTCGAGCAGGCTGTCGAGCAGTGGGAGGCGTACGCGCACGCGCTGCGGGTGCACGGCTGGGAGACGATCGAGGTGGATCCGGCCGACGACTGCCCCGACTCCGTGTTCGTCGAGGACGCGGTGGTCATGTACAAGAACGTCGCGCTGATCGCCCGGCCCGGCGCCGAGTCCCGGCGCGAGGAGACAGGCGGGGTCGAGGAGGCGGTGGCCCGGCTCGGCTGCTCGGTGAACTGGGTCTGGGAGCCGGGCACCCTGGAGGGCGGTGACGTGCTCAAGGTCGACGACACGATCTACGTCGGCCGGGGCGGCCGGACGAACGGGGCCGGCATCCAGCAGTTGCGGGCCGTGTTCGAGCCGCTCGGGGCGCGGGTGGTCACCGTGCCCGTGAGCAAGGTGCTGCATCTGAAGTCGGCGGTCACCGCACTGCCCGACGGGACGGTGCTCGGGCACATCCCGAAGGTGGACCGGCCCTCGCTGTTCCCGCGCTTCCTGTCGGTGCCCGAGGAGGCCGGCGCGCATGTGGTGCTGCTCGGCGGCGACAAGCTGCTGATGGCGGCGAGCGCGCCCAAGACGGCCGACCTGCTCAGCGATCTCGGCCACGAGCCGGTCGTGGTGGACATCAGCGAGTTCGAGAAACTCGAAGGATGTGTGACGTGCCTCTCGGTCCGGCTCCGGGATCTGTACGCCTGAACGGGTGACACGACCGCCCGTTCGGCGCCGGGACCTGCGGTCCCGCGGCGGTGCGGGATTCCCCGGCGACACGGCCTGAACAGCGATCTTTACAGCGTCCTTAACCTACGGTCTCGTAACCTACGGTTTCGTAGCCTACGATTCCGTAAGTTGCACAGACCCCGGCACCGCTCGCCGGTTTGTTCAGTTTTGTACGACGTCCCCCTGGAGTCCCCGTGACGATCACTTCCCCGCACCTCGGCAGCCCCGCAGTCTGGACCGACGCCAAGCTGCTGTACGCGTTGGAGGAAGTCGTCGAGACGGAGCTCAACCGGCACCTCAAGGTCACCAAGGACTGGATGCCGCACGAGTACGTGCCCTGGAGCGACGCCCGGAACTTCCCCGGCTTCTTCGAGGACGGCGAGGCCTGGGGCAAGGAGCAGTCCAAGGTCACCGAGATCGGCCGCATCGCCCTCGTCGTGAACCTCCTTACCGAGGACAACCTCCCCAGCTACCACCACGAGATCGCCTCCCTCTTCGGCCGTGACGGCGCCTGGGGCACCTGGGTGCACCGCTGGACGGCGGAGGAGGGCCGGCACGGCATCGTCATGCGGGACTACCTGCTCGCCTCCCGCGCGGTCGACCCGGACAAGCTCGAAGCGTTCCGCATGCAGCACATGAGCGAGGGCTTCGAGTCGGACAACCGGCACTCGATGCTGCACTCCGTGGCGTACGTCGCCTTCCAGGAGCTGGCCACGCGCGTGTCGCACCGCAACACCGGCCACCAGTCGGGCGACCCGGTCTGCGACCGCATGCTGGCCCGCATCGCGACCGACGAGAACCTCCACATGGTCTTCTACCGCAACCTCCTGAAGGCCGCGTTCGAGCTCGCCCCCGACCTCACCATGCAGGCCGTGCGCGACGTCCTCGTCAACTTCCGGATGCCCGGTCACGGCATGCCCGGCTTCGAGCGGTTCGCCGCGCAGATGGCCATCGGCGAGGTCTACAACCTGCGCATCCACCACGACGACGTCATCCAGCCTGTGCTGCGCTTCCTGAAGGTCATGGACATCGACGGTCTCGGCCCCGAGGGCCGGCAGGCACAGGAGGAGATCGGCCTCTACATGGGCGGCCTGGACTCCGAGGCCTCCAAGTTCGACGAGAAGCTGGCGACCCGCAAGGCCCGCATGGCGGCGCGCGCGAACGCCTGACGGGCCTCACGTCCGTACACGAGCGTCCGTACGCGAGTGAGGAGTTCGGGGCTGTCGGCCGTACCAGGCCGCCGGCCCCGTTCTGCTGTCGCCTACCGGATCACCGGTCAGCTGTCATCAGTCAACGGTCCGCGTGAGGTGCGCCGGATCTCCAGGCGTTCCTTCTCCGACAGACCGCCCCACACGCCGAAGCGTTCGTCGTTGTCGAGGGCGTACTCCAGGCAGGCGGAACGGATCGGGCACATGCCGCAGATCCGCTTCGCTTCCCTCACGGAGCTGCCGGGTTCGGGGAAGAAGAAGTCCGCCCCGGTCTGCGCGCACAACGCCTCCTGCTGCCAGTCCAGGTCGGGCGAGGTGATCGTGTCGATGTGCATGGCCAGGATCGTGCCGCGCGGCGAAAAACGTTCGATCAACGCGGGATCAACGCCGCGCTCCGAGGCCTCCGGCCACCCCGATGGTGGCGCCGCGCCCGCACCGGCGCACGGCGGCGCGCGGAAACGGTAGGAAAACACGGAGAACTTCAGCGGTCACCGAGGGTAATCAACGCCATATCCGGGAACCGCTTCCGCGCCCCGGCAGCGATTGTCAGTGGGCGGTGCAAGACTTCGCAGTGCAGAGAACGGGACCCTTCAATGAGGAGGGCAATGATGCTCACCACCCGTTTCGTCAACGGCGCTCCCAACTGGCTGGACGTCGGCTCGCCCGACATCGACAGCGCCATCTCCTTCTACGGCGGTCTCTTCGGCTGGCGGTTCCAGTCGGCGGGACCCGAGGCCGGCGGCTACGGCTTCTTCCAGCTCGACGGCAGGACAGTCGCCGGCGGCATGCCACTGCAGCCGGAGCACGACTCGTCCGCCTGGACCGTGTACTTCCAGAGCCCGGACGCGGAGGCCACGGCCAAGGCGGTGGAGCAGGCGCACGGCGCGGTCCTGTTCCAGCCGATGGACGTGCTGGGCCAGGGTCACATGGCGATCCTCAGGGACCCCGCGGGCGCCGCGTTCGGCATCTGGCAGCCGGGCCGGATGAAGGGTGTTGACGTCGCGGGCGACCCCGGTTCGCTGACCTGGGTCGAGCTGTACACGCCGGATGTCGCCGCGGCGGCGGCGTTCTATGACGCCTCGCTCGGTCTGGAGACCTCCGCCGCCCCCATGCCGGGTGGCGACTACACCTGCCTCAACCCGTCCGGTGCCGGTGAGGACGCGATGTTCGGCGGTGTCGTCCCGCTCGACTTCGACCCGAACGGCGCGGCCTCGGGGGCGTACTGGCTGGCGTACTTCGAGGTGGCCGACGTGGACGCCACGGTGGCCAAGGCGCTGGAGACGGGCGGCAAGGTCACCATGCCGGCCACCAGCATGGAGGGCGTCGGCCGCATGGCCCAGCTCACCGACCCGCACGGCGCCCGCTTCGCGATCATCAAGAGCGAACCGCCGCAGAGCTGACGGCGCCCCGGGCCGGCGGGCCAGTCCTACGCGGACGGGCACGGCACCGCTCACGCGGAGGCGCGGTGGACCAGTGTGGTCGGCAGGATCACGCTGGACGGCGCGCCTCCGACGCCGTCCCGCACGCCCCGGCGGTCGAGGCCGCGCAGCAGCAGGCGGGCCATCAACCGGCCCATCTCCTCTATGTCCTGACGGACCGTCGTGAGCGGCGGGTCGGTCTGCTCGGCGACCGGAAGCATGTCGTCGAAGCCGATCACCGCCACGTCCTCGGGCACCCGCAGCCCCTCCTCGCGCAGCACCTTCAGGGCGCCGTAGGCGGTGAGGTCGTTGGCGGCGAACACGGCGTCCACGTCGGGGCAGTTGTCGAGGAGTTCCCGCATCGCGCGCTCACCGCCGCCCGGGGTGAAGTCGCTCTCGACGATCAGTCGCGGATCCACGTCGACCATGACGTCCCGGAACCCGTCGAGCCGGTCCACCGCTGAGGTCTGGTCGAGCGCACCGGTGATGTGCGCGATCCGGGTGCGGCCGAGCCCGACGAGATGCCGTACGGCCTCGCGGGCGCCGCCCCGGTTGTCGCAGTCGACGTAGACCGTGGGTCCGGAGGCGCGTGTCCCCTCGCTCCAGCAGGGCCGGCCGCCGAACACCGTCGGGACACCGGCCCGTTGGATCAGCCCGGGCAGCGGGTCGTCGAGGTGCAGGGAGAAGACGAGCGCGCCGTCCACATGGCCGCCGGCGAGATAGCGGCCGACGCGGGCGTGGTCGTCGCGGCCTTCCGTGAGGAGCAGCACGAGTTGGGAGTCGTGGGCGGTCAACTCCTTGCTGATACCCCGGAGTTGCATGGCGAAGAACGGGTCGGCGAAGACACGGGTCTCGGGTTCGGCGATCACCACGGCGATGGCGTCGTGCCGCTTCGTCACCAGGCTCCGGGCCGCCTGATTGGGGACGTACCCGAGTTCGTCCACGGCCTGCCGGACCCGCTCGACGAGCGATTCCCGCACCCCGTCCCCGCCGTTGACCACCCGGGAAACGGTGGCCCGGGACACCCCCGCCCGCGCGGCCACGGCCTCCAGCGTGGGACGCGGTGCTGTCTCGGTCACGTCTGGACCCCTCCTCGATGATGCGGATCAGGATAGCCGCGGCGGAACCGGACGGTGAGAGCGCTCCCACCGCGGAGTGCGCCCTCGTCGGCCTCGGCCGACCCCACCACACACGCCGACAGACCCACCGGCACTCACCTCCGCAGTCCCACCCGCGCCCTCACCCCAACAGATCCACCCGTCGCCCCACCCCGTCCCGCTCCGCCCGCTCATACGCCAGCCACGCCAGCGCCAGGTCCTGCCACGGCAGCCCGACCGGGGCGTAGACCGAACGCGCACCGGCATCGGTCCGCCCCGGATGGTCGCCGCGCAGTACGTCGCCGAGCGTCGTGTCGATGTCCGTCGAGGTCAACACGCCCACGGACTCGACCAGTTGGCGGTCGTCGACCACGACCAACGCCGCGTCCAGCAGGTCGGCGGCGAGTTCCCGCTTTCCCGGCTCGTCGGCGCCCAGGCTGGTGAGGTGCTGTCCCTCCCGGGTGTCCGCGAGGGACAGCAGCGGGGTGCGGGACCAGGTGGCCAGCAGGACGATGTCGGCGGCCGCGGCGATCTCCTTCGGCGAGCCCAGCACCCGGCCGCCGTGTCGGGCGGCGAACTCGGTCGCCCGGTCCAAGTCCGTGTCGTGGACGAGGAGTTCGCCGTGCGGCCGGAGCGCGCCCAGGCCCCGCACCATCAACTCGGCCTGCGCGCCCGAGCCGATGACCCCGATCACCGCATCCTCCGCCGCCCCCGCGAGGGCATACGTGCCCAGGGCGGCCGCGAGCCCCGTGCGCCACGCGGTCACCGTCGCCGAGTCCAGCAGGGCGAGCAACTCGCCGTCCACGCCGCTGTGCAGGCACAGCACGCCCCTCAACGCGGGCCGTGCGTCGGGGAACTTGGCGTTGACCTTCACGGTGTAGGCCTCGATGCCGGGCAGCAGTCCGGGCAGCAGGGCGGTGGCCGTTCCGGGGAACGGCAGGTCGGTGCGCACCCGTTGGCCCGGGATCGCCACCGGGGCCCCTACGGCGAGGAAGCCGGCCCGCAGCGCGGCGAGGCAGGCCGAGGGGTCCAACAGGGCGCCCAGGTCGCTCCGGGTCAGCAGGCGAGTCATGCGTTCATGATCCGTCAGAAGCGGAGTCGGGGGCGGAGTCGGCGGAGGCACCGGTCGCGGAGTCGGCGGCGGAATCTGCGGCCGCGGCGGCCTTCTTCGCCCGGCTCGGCTGCACCCTCTTCGGCTCCCCCGGCATCTTCGGGTACTCCGGCGGATAGGGCAGATCGCCCAGCCCGTGGTCGTGTTCGTCGCGGCGGGCGAGTTCGAGGAGGGCGTCAAGGGAGTAGCGGTGGTCGTCCATGTCGGCGTGCACGTCGCCGAGTTCGGCGAAACGGGCCGGCATGGTCGCGAGGTCGAAGTCCCGGGGGTGCGCGACGGGGACCTCGTCCCAGCGCAGGGGGGCCGAGACGGGGGCGTGCGGGCGGGGTCGTACGGAATAGGCGGAGGCGATGGTGCGGTCGCGGGCGGTCTGGTTGTAGTCGACGAAGATGCGCTCGCCGCGCTCCTCCTTCCACCACTTGACCGTCACCTGGTCCGGCATCCGGCGGGCCAGCTCGCGGCCGACCGCGATGGCCGCGCGGCGGACCTGGGTGAAGGTCCAGCGCGGTTCGATCGGCACGAAGACGTGCAGGCCGCGTCCGCCGGAGGTCTTGGGGAAGCCCTTCAGGCCGCCGAACTCGTCGAGTACGGCGCGGAGTTCGTGGGCGGCGCGGACCGCGTCGTCGTAGTCGGTGCCGGGCTGCGGGTCGAGGTCGATGCGGAGTTCGTCGGGGCTGTCGACGTCGTCGCGGCGGACCGGCCAAGGGTGGAAGGTGAGCGTGCCGTACTGGGCGGCCCACAGGACGGCGGCCTGCTCGGTGGGGCACATCTCGTCGGCGCTGCGTCCGCTGGGGAAGGTGATGTGGGCGGTCGGGATCCAGTCGGGCATGTTCTTGGGCGCCCGTTTCTGGAAGAAGTTCTCGCCCTCGACCCCGTCCGGATAGCGCTCCAGGGTGGTGGGTCGGTCGCGCAGTGCCCGGAGGATTCCGGGGCCGACCGCGATGTAGTACCGGGCGAGGTCCAGCTTGGTGAAGCCGCGCTCCGGGAAGAAGATCTTGCCTGGGCTGGACAGCCGTACGGTCCGGCCGCCCGCCTCCAGTTCCACCGCTTCGCCCATGCGAGCCACCGTAGGCCCGGCGCACAGACCTCGCACACCGGGCGGCGAGCGACGGACGAGCGCAGAATCGGGAGCATGGATCTGCCGGTGATGCCGCCCGTGAAGCCCATGCTCGCCAAGTCGGTGGCGAGGATTCCGCCGGGCATGCACTACGAGGCGAAGTGGGACGGCTTCCGGGCGATCGTGTTCCGTGACGGCGGAGAGGTCGAGCTGGGCAGCCGTACCGGAAAGCCGCTGACCAGGTATTTTCCCGAACTGGTCGAGGCGCTGACGGAGCGCGTCCCGGAGCGGTGCGTGCTGGACGGCGAGATCGTGATCGCCCGGGACGGACGGCTCGACTTCGACGCGCTGAGCGAGCGCATCCACCCGGCCGAGTCGCGGGTGCGGACGCTGGCCGAGCGGACCCCGGCCTCGTTCGTCGCCTTCGACCTGCTGGCCCTGGCCGACGAGTCACTGCTGGACGTCCCGCTCGGCGACCGTCGGGCGCTCCTCGAACGGGCACTTTCCGGCGCGACCGCACCCGTGCATCTGGCGCCCGCGACCACCGACATCGAGGTGGCGCGGCGGTGGTTCGAGCAGTACGAAGGCGCCGGGCTCGACGGTGTCGTGGCCAAGCCGCTGGACCTGCGCTACCGCCAGGACGAGCGCGCCATGTTCAAGATCAAGCACGAACGGACCGCGGACGCCGTCGTCGCGGGCTACCGCCTCCACAAGAGCGGCCCCGTCGTGGGCTCGCTCCTTCTCGGCCTCTACGACGATCAGGGCGCCCTGCAACACGTGGGAGTGTCCGCCGCCTTCACCATGAAGCGGCGCGCCGAGCTCATCGAGGAACTCGCGCCGCTGCGCATGAACGACCCGACCGGGCATCCCTGGGCGGCCTGGGCGGAGGAGGCCGCGCACGAGTCGGCCCGGCTGCCGGGCGCCCCGAGCCGCTGGTCCGGCAAGAAGGACCTCTCCTGGGTGCCGCTCAGACCGGAGCGGGTGGCCGAGGTGGCGTACGACCACATGGAGAACGGCGCGCGCTTCCGGCACACGGCGCGTTTCCGCCGCTGGCGCCCCGACCGCACGCCCGAGAGCTGCACGTACGCACAACTGGAGGAGCCGGTCCGCTACGACCTCGCGGAGATCCTCGGCCCGCAGGATCCGCCGGACTGACCCCTTCCGCATCTCGCAGTGGGCCGATCGGCGCAATCAGCGCGCACAATCACAACCAAACGGGTATGGCCATCAATGAACTTATAAGCGCACAATCGAAAACACAGACTGGTGGCCACGGTGGGCATGGGACAAAGGGCGCCTCGGCGGCGCGGCGCGACAAGAGCGGCGCTGCTGGCCGCCACGATGACGGCCTCCCTGGCGGTGGGCTGCACGGCACATCACGGCAGCTCCGCCGACGACGGGCGCGGACAGAGCCGGCCCCCAACGCAGACCCCGGCCCAGAGCCCGAGCGCTGACGGCACGGCCGCGCCCGCCGCCGGTCCACTGCTCGCGGTGAAGATCGACAATGTGCCCGCGGCCCGCCCCCAGACCGGTCTGGACTCGGCGGACATCGTGTACGCGGAGCAGGTGGAGGGCGGGCTGAGCCGGCTGATGGCGGTGTTCGCCACCAAGCTGCCCAAGTCCGTCGGCCCGGTCCGCAGCGCCCGCGTCTCCGACCTGGAACTGCTGCGCCAGTTCGACGACCCGACGCTCGCCTTCTCCGGTGCCCAGCACAAACTCCTCCCGCTGATCGCCAAGGCCCCGCTGCGATCGGCGTCGCCCGACGAGGTGTCCGGTGCCTACTACCGGGGCGTCGACAAGTCCGCCCCGCACAACCTCTACCTCCGCCCGGGCAAGCTGCTCTCCTCCGCCCCGGGTGCGGCGGCCCTGACGACCGGCTTCCACTACGGCGCGGCCCCTACGGGCGGCAAGCCCACCGCCTCCCGTACCGTGCGCTACCCGGCGGCCCGCTTCACCTTCACCTGGTCCGGGAGCAAGCACCGCTGGCAGGTCAGCGAGGACGGCACGCCCACCGTGTTGACCAGCGGCAAGCGGCTGGCTCCGGCGACGGTCGTCGTGCAGTACGTGAAGATCCGCAAGTCCAAGTACCACGACGTCCTCGGCAACAACACGCCCTACACGGAGACCGTCGGCTCCGGGAAGGCGGACGTCCTCCGTGACGGCCGTACCTTCAGCGTCAACTGGAAGCGGCAGAAGGCCACGGACGGAACGGAGTTCACGACGCCGGACGGAACACCGGTGAACTTCGCGAAGGGCCAGGTCTGGGTGGTGTTCGCGAAGGCGTGACGCGGGCTCATCTGTGGGCCGCGAGGGGCTCCCCTGGATTGCGGAGCCCCTCCGCCGCGTCCGAGACCCGTTGGATGAGGTCGAAGAAGACGGTCTGTTCCTCGGCGGAGAGCGGAGCCAGGAAGACCTGGTTCATCCGAGCCGTACGCACGACCAGCTTGCGGTGCACCCGCGTGCCGTCGCCGGTGAGCCGCAGCAGAAAACGCCGGCCGTCCTGCGGATCACGCACCTTGTCGAGCAACCCGCGCCTGATCAGCCGGCTGATCACCTCCGCGATGGTCGACCGGTCCAGGCCCACCCGCTCCCCCACCGTGCGCTGGTCGAGCCCGGGCTCGTCGGCGAGCGCGTTGAGCACCGCGAACTGCGGGGAGGTGATCTCCTCGGAGACCATGGTGTTCCACAGCAGATAGTGCGCCTGCTGGAGTCGCCGGGCGAGGTGCCCGGGGTGGGTGGTGAGGTCCACCGCGGCCATGTGCCCTCCTGACGTCATATTCATCCGTGCACTGAACGATACCTGGAGGCTCTGAGGGTGAGCCCAGTCTCGTGCGGCGACAGGTCTCCGCACTTGACCTCGCACGTCTCCCAGGTCTTGACGGCGGGCCCCCGCGGTGACAGCGTGAAGGAAACTTCACCGAAATGCTCAGTGCCCTGATTACCTGCTGACCGGGCGCTCGAACGGGACGGAGCTTCACGGATGGACAAGGTGGTCGCCACAGCCGACGAGGCCGTGGCCGATGTGCCGGACGGAGCAACGCTCTCCGTCGGCGGCTTCGGGCTGAGCGGTGTGCCGAACGTGCTGATCCAGGCCCTGTACGAGCGCGGTACGACCGGCCTCGGCGTGGTCTCCAACAACTGCGGGGCCATGGAGTCCGGCCTCGCCGTCCTCCTCTCCGCCGGGCGGATCGCGCGGGTGACCGGCTCCTACATCGGCGCCAACAAGGAGTTCGCCCGCCAGTACCTCGCCGGCGAACTGGAGGTCGAGATGATCCCTCAGGGCACCCTCGCGGAGCGGCTGCGCGCGGGCGGTGCGGGGATTCCCGCCTTCTACACCCCGGCAGGGGTCGGCACCCAGGTCGCCGAGGGCGGACTGCCCTGGCGCTACGACGGCTCCGGCGGCGTCACGCTCGCCTCGCCGCCGAAGGAGGTGCGGGAGTTCGACGGCACCGAGTACGTCCTGGAGCGCGGCATCCGCACCGACTTCGCCCTGGTCCGCGCCGCGAAGGGCGACCGGCACGGCAACCTCGTCTTCAACAAGTCCACCCGGAACTTCAACCCCCTCGCGGCGATGGCGGGCAAGGTGACCATCGCCGAGGTGGAGGAGCTGGTCGAGCCCGGCGAGATCGACCCGGACGCGGTGCACCTGCCCGGGATCTTCGTGCAGCGGGTGGTGGCCCTCACCCCCGAGCAGGCCGCCGACAAGCGGATCGAGCAGCGGACGGTGAGCAGCTGATGGCCTGGACACGCGAGGAGATGGCGGCCCGCGCGGCCCGCGAACTCCAGGACGGGCAGTACGTCAATCTCGGCATCGGGCTGCCGACCCTGATCCCCAACTACCTCCCGCCGGGCGTCGAGGTGATCCTGGAGTCGGAGAACGGCATCCTGGGCACCGGCCCGTACCCCACCGAGGACCAGGTCGACCCGGATCTCATCAACGCCGGCAAGGAGACCGTGACGGTCCTGCCGGGTGCCTCCTTCTTCGACTCGGCGCTCTCCTTCGGGATGATCCGGGGCGGGCACATAGACGTCGCCGTGCTGGGCGCGATGCAGGTGTCGGCGGGCGGTGACCTGGCGAACTGGGCGATCCCCGGCAAGATGATCACCGGGATCGGCGGGGCGATGGACCTCGTGCACGGCGCTCGCACAGTCATCGTCGTCATGACCCATGTGGCCAAGGACGGCTCCCCGAAGATCCTCGCGGAGTGCGCGCTGCCGCTCACAGGCAAGGCGTGTGTGAACCGAGTCATCACCGATCTCGGCGTGATCGACGTGTCACCCGAAGGTCTCGTGTTGATCGAGACCGCGCCCGGTGTGAGTGTCGAGGAGATCGTCGCCAAGACCGACGCGAAACTCACCGTCACGGAAGGCCTGCTGTGAACCCGGTTTACATCGTCGACGCCGTCCGCACCCCCATCGGCAGGTACAGCGGAGGGCTCGCCTCCGTCCGCCCCGACGACCTCGCCGCCCACGCCCTCCGCGAACTCCTCGCCCGCACCCCCGACTTGGACCCCTCCCACATCGAGGATGTCTACTTCGGCAACGCCAACGGCGCCGGCGAGGAGAACCGCAACGTGGGTCGCATGGCCGGCCTCCTCGCGGGCCTGCCCACCTCCGTACCGGGCGTGACGGTCAACCGGCTCTGCGCGTCCGGCCTCGAAGCGGTCATCCAGGCGGCCCGCGCGATCGCGGTCGGGGACGCCTCCATCGCCGTGGCGGGCGGGGTGGAGTCGATGACCCGGGCGCCGTACGTGCTGCCGAAGTCGGACCGGCCGTTCCCCGCCGGGCACACCGAGTTGTACTCGACCACGCTCGGCTGGCGCATGGTCAACCCGGCCATGAACCCGGAGTGGACCATCCCGCTCGGCGAGAGCGCGGAGCTGATCGCCGACAAGCACAAGATCAGCCGCGAGCAGCAGGACGAGTTCGCGCTCTCCAGTCACCGGAAGGCGGCCGAGGCGCAGGCCGCGGGGCTCTTCGACGGCGAGATCGCACCCGTGCCGATCCCGCAGCGCAAGGGCGACCCGGTCGTCTTCGGCGCGGACGAGTCCGTACGGGCGGACGCCTCCCTCGCCGCGATGGCCAAGCTCAAGCCGTCCTTCCGCACCGAGAACGGGACAGTGACCGCGGGCAACGCGTCGCCGCTCAACGACGGTGCCGCGGCACTGTTGTTGGTGGACGAGGAAGGGCTCAAGGCGACCGGCCGTCAGCCTCTCGCCCGCGTCTCCGCGACCGGTGTCTCGGCGATCGACCCGCAGTACTTCGGACTCGCCCCCGTCGAGGCGGTCAACCGCGCACTCACCAGGGCGGGCAAAGGATTTGACGACCTGTCAGTCCTGGAACTGAACGAGGCCTTCGCCGCGCAGGTGCTCGGATGTGTCGCCGAGTGGCCGGAGTTCGACCCGGCGATCCTCAATCCCCAGGGCGGTGCCATCGCGCTGGGCCACCCCCTCGGCGCCTCCGGTGCCCGGCTCGCCGGCACCGTCGCCCACCAACTCGCCCGCAAGGGCACGGGAGTTGGTGTCGCCACCCTCTGCATCGGCGTGGGCCAGGGCCTGGCCCTCGTCCTCGAACGGTAGGAACTCGAACGGCAGGAACCCCCATGGCTCTCACCCAGCACGACATCGACCTCGAAATAGCGGCCGAGCACGCCACGTACGAGAAGCGGGTCGCCGACGGCGCGCCGGTCGAGCACCACCCGCGCCGCGACTACGCCCCGTACCGTTCCTCGCTGCTGCGCCACCCGAAACAGCCGCCGGTCACCATCGACGTCTCGAAGGACCCGGAGCTGGTGGAGCTGGCCTCCCCCGCCTTCGGCCAACGGGACATCACGGAGATCGACAACGACCTGACCCGGCAGCACAACGGGGAGCCGATCGGTGAGCGGATCACCGTCTCCGGGCGGCTGTTGGACCGGTCCGGGCGGCCGGTCCGCGGTCAGCTGGTCGAGATCTGGCAGGCGAACTCGGCCGGCCGCTACGCGCACCAGCGCGAGCAGCACGACGCTCCGCTGGACCCCAACTTCACCGGTTTCGGGCGCACGTTGACCGACGACGAGGGCAACTACCGCTTCACGACGGTCCAGCCGGGCCCCTACCCCTGGCGCAACCACGTCAACGCCTGGCGCCCGGCACACATCCACTTCTCGATGTTCGGCACGGCGTTCACCCAACGGCTCGTGACGCAGATGTACTTCCCGAGCGACCCGCTGTTCCCGTACGACCCGATCATCCAGTCGGTGACGGACGACGCGGCCCGGCAGCGCCTCGTCGCGACGTACGACCACAGCCTGTCGGTGCCCGAGTTCTCGATGGGCTACCACTGGGACATCGTGCTCGACGGCCCGCACGCCACCTGGATCGAAGAAGGACGCTGACCCGCCATGACGAAGATCGACACGAGCCGCCCGGAGTCCGTGCTGCCGACCCCGTCGCACACGGTCGGCCCGTTCTACGGCTACGCGCTGCCGTTCCCCGGCGGCGGTGACATCGCGCCCGTCGGGCACCCGGACACGATCACCGTCCAGGGGTACGTCTACGACGGCGAGGGCAATCCGCTGCCGGACGCCTTCGTCGAGCTGTGGGGGCCCGACCCCGAGGGCAACGTCTCCACGACCGACGGCTCGATCCGGCGCGACCCGGCCGGCGGCGGCTATCTCGGCCGCAACGGCGTCGAGTTCACCGGCTGGGGCCGCGTCCAGACCGACGCCAACGGTCACTGGTACGCGCGGACGCTACGACCGGGCGCGCGCGGCCGGAACGCCCCGTACCTCAGCGCGTGCGTCTTCGCGCGCGGACTGCTGGTGCACCTCTTCACCCGGATCTACCTGCCGGGCGACGACCCCGCCCTCGCCGCGGACCCGCTGCTGTCCGGGCTGGACCCGGCGCGGCGCGACACGCTGATCGCGCAGGACGGCGGCAGGGGCACATACCGTTTCGACATCCGCCTTCAGGGCGAAGGCGAAACGGTCTTCCTGGAGTTCCAGTGACTGCTGCCGACCCGTCGGACGCCGGCCTGCTCGCCCCCGGGTGGGCCGGCTCCCACGCCGCGTCCGCGACGAGCGACACCGCGTATCTACGGGCCCTGCTCGACGCGGAGTCCGCACTCACCCGCGCCCAGGCCACCTTGGGTCTCGCACCCGCCGAGGCGGCGACGGCGGTGACGGCCGCGGCCGACGCGAACCGCTTCGACGTACGGTCCCTCGCGGAACGGTCCAAGGCCGGCGGGAACCCGGTGATCCCGCTGGTCGCGGATCTGACGAAGGCGGTCGGCGGGGAGTACGGCCCGTACGTCCACCGGGGCGCGACCAGCCAGGACATCATGGACACGGCGACGATGCTGGTCGCGTCCCGCACCCTGGACCTGGTCCTGACCGACCTGGCCCGCACGGAGCACGCGCTGGCCCAACTGGCGACCGCCCACCGCGACACCGCGATGCCGGGCCGGACCCTCACCCAGCACGCCGTACCGACGACGTTCGGACTGAAGGCCGCCGGATGGCGGTCGCTGGTGCTCGACGCGCGGGACAGGGCGCGTGCCGTCCGGGACGGGCTGCCTGTCCAACTCGGGGGCGCGGCAGGCACGTTGGCCGCCTTCACGGCGTACGGCGCCGAGGACGCGCTCGCGCTGCCGGACGCGTACGCCCGCGAACTCGGCCTGACGGCACCGCTGTTGCCCTGGCACACACTCCGGACGCCGGTCGCCGATCTCGCCGGGTGCCTGGGCTTCGCGGCGGGCGCGCTGGGCAAGGTCGCCGCCGACGTCCTCGTCCTGTGCCGTACGGAGATCGCCGAGGTCTCCGAGGGCAGCGGCGGCGGTTCGTCGGCCATGCCGCACAAGGCGAATCCCGTACGGTCCACGCTGATCGCCGCCGCCGCGCGCCGGGCACCGCAGCTCGCGGCCGTCCTCTACGGCTCGCTGGTCGCCGAGGACGAGCGGCCGGCCGGGGCCTGGCACGCCGAGTGGGAGCCGTTGCGGGAGCTGCTACGGCTGGTCGGCGGGGCGGCTCGCGCTGCCGCCGAGCTGACCGAGGGGCTGCGCGTGCATCCGGACGTGATGCGTGAACACCTGGATCTCACCCATGGGTTGATCGTCTCCGAGCGGCTGTCGGCCGAGCTGACACCGCTGCTGGGCCGGGCCCGGGCGAAGGAACTGCTCACGGAGGTAGCCCGGCGGGCGTACTCCGAGGGCCGTCCGCTGGCCGAACTGCTCGCCGGGGCACCGGAGTTGAAGGACGACCTCGACCTCTCCGCGCTGACCGACCCCGCCCGCTATACGGGTTCCGCCGGAGCCCTCACCGACCGCGCGTTGGAGCGACGTTGACCGAGAAACTCCTCAACTTCCGTGCCGAGGGCCCCGATTCCGCTCCCCCGCTGCTGCTCGGGCCCTCGCTGGGCACGTCGTACGCCCTGTGGGACAAGGTCGCGCCCGAACTGTCCGTCACCCACCGGGTGATCCGCTGGGACCTGCCCGGGCACGGTGGCTCGGCGCCCGGGTTGATCGGTCCCGGGGCGACCGTCGGAGACCTCGCCGCCCTGGTGCTCGCGCTCGCCGACTCCCTCGGGATCGAGCAATTCGCCTACGCGGGGGTGTCGTTGGGCGGTGCGGTCGGTCTGCACCTGGCCGTCCATCACCCCGGGCGGATCGCGTCGCTCGCCGTCATCTGCTCCTCGGCGCACTTCAACGGGGCGAAGCCATGGGAGGAACGGGCCGCGCGGGTACGGAGCGAGGGGGTGGGCTGGCTGGTGGAGAGCGCCGACTCCCGTTGGTTCACGCCCGGGTTCACCGTCCCGGAGCTGGTGGCCGACCAGGGCGCCGCCGACCCGGCCGCGTACGCCGCGTGCTGTGACGCGCTGGCCGCGTACGACCTGCGCGAGCGGCTTCCCGAGATCGGCGCGCGGACACTGGTGATCGCCGGTCGCGAGGACCCGGCGACCCCGCCCGCGCATCTGCGGGAGATCGCGGACGCGGTACCGGGCTCGGCCCTCGTGGAGATCCCGGGCGCCTCGCACCTCGCCCCCGCGCAGTGCCCGGAGGCGGTCCTCACGGCGCTGCGCGCGCACCTCGGCGGGAGTGCGCGGCGGGGGATGGAGGTACGGCGTGAGGTGCTCGGTGACGCCCACGTGGACCGGGCGCAGGCTCGGCAGACTCCGTTCACCGCGCGGTTCCAGGACTTCATCTCACGGTACGCGTGGGGGGAGATCTGGACCGATCCGACGTTGTCGCGGCGCGAGCGCAGCATGATCACACTCACCGCCTTGATCGCACATGGGCATGACGACGAGTTGGCCATGCATGTTCGGGCTGCTCGGCGGAATGGGCTCACGGCGGAGGAGATCGGGGCCGTGCTGTTGCAGAGTGCGGTGTATTGCGGGGTGCCTGCGGCCAACTCGGCGTTCGCTGTGGCGCAGCGGGTGTTGGACGAAGAGGGCGACTAAGGGGGCGGGGCGGCTCGTTGTGTGTCGACTGCGGCTGCGTCGTGGCTGGTCGCGCAGTTCCCCGCGCCCCTAAAGACACGGGCGCGCAGGTCCCCGCGCCCCTAAAGACGCGGGCTGGCCTGCGCTTTTAAGGGGCGCGGGGAACTGCGCGACCAGCCCCCACCGGCCCGCAGCCGAACAACAACTCACCGCAACCCCCTCCCCGTCTCCAACACCTCCCGAGCCTGATTCACCAAGCCGTCCGCCCCGCACGAACGCGCGAGCGTGAGGCCCCTGTTGATCTCCGCCACAGACCGCGCAGCGATCCCGTACTCGACCCGCGCCGCCGCATGCTCGTACTGACACGGCGAGGACTCCAGATAAGCAACGGCCTGCGCCGCGAGGCGCACTGCCCGCTGCCCCGTTTCCAGCGAAGCGGCACAGCGCAGGGCCTCGCCGATCGCCGTGTCCGTGCCGAAGTGTTCGGCCTGCCGGCGGGCGTCGGAGGCGAGCTGGGCCGCGCGGGTCGGGTCCTCGACGGCGAGGGCGCGGGCGAGGTCGACGGCCCAGGGGACGAGGACCGGGTTGTGGTGGCCGCGCAGGGTCGCCGCTTTCGCGGCCTGTTCCAGTTCGTTGATGCCGTCCTTCGTGCGGCCGACGGCGAGCAGCAGCCGGCCGCGTACGCAGCGCGGGTCGGGCAGCACGATGGTGGACGGGTACGGCGGTGCGAAGCCGTACTGTTCGGCGGTCGCCCAGGCCTCCTCGACATGGCCGCGGGCGAGCAGCGTGTCGACCAGGTTGCAGGTGGCCGACCAGTACAGGGGCAGTCCGCGGCCGACGCGCTCGGCGAGGCGGAGGGACTCGCGCAGCGAGGTCTCCGCGTCGCGGAGGCGGCCGCGCCTGCGGTGGCCGAGGCCGATGTAGGCGTGCGCCAGGGAGAGGTGGCCGCCGCTCCAGCCCGCAGACACGTAGGCGCGCAGGGCCTCGTTGTACAGGCTCTCCGCGCGGTCCAGGCGGTCGGTGTAGGCGTACGCGCTGGCGAGCATCATGAGGATCTCGATGCCCCACTCGGTGTCGGTCCAGCCGAGTCCGGGGGCGAGCCGTCCGTTGACGAGGGCGCGGTCGCAGACCTCGGCGACCTCCTCGGCGTTCTCGCCGTGGGTCATGGCGTCGAAGCCGCGCAGGATCAGCAGGGCCCGCTCGGAGTTGTCCCGGCCGGTGCAGGTGCCGGCGAGTGCGGCGAGCCGCTCGGAGCGTCCCGGGGAGATGCCCTCGCCCGCGTGGATGCCCTCCCACATGAACTGCACGGCCTGGAGCCGCATCCGGGCGGCGCCCGGTTCGTACCGGACGGCCTCCGCCTCGACGGTGCGGACGGCCTCCTCCAGTTGGTTGTTGTGGATCAGCGCCTGGGACAGCCGGAAAACGGCGTCCACGCGTGCGTGCCCGTCGAGGCCGGGCATGCCGAGGGCGGTCTGGAGGTGGCCGATGGTGGTGGCGGGCGCGGTGAGCAGGGTGGCGCAGCCCAGTTCGAAGAGCACGTGCGCGTGGGTCTCGGCGAGCGGCGGCTCCAGGAGAGCGCGCTCCAGACAGCGGCGGGCCGCGTCGGGGGCACCGATGGAGAGGTGTTCGCGGGCCGCCTCGCGCAGCTGCTCGACGAGTTCCTGGTCGTCGTCCGGGTGCACCTTGAGGAGGTGCCGTGAGGCGGAGGCCGCGCCGAGCCCGGAGTCGGTGACGACCTGCGCGGCGATGCCGTGCATGGCCGTGCGCACACCGCCCGGGATGGAGTCGTAGACGGCGCTGGCGATCAGCGGGTGGACGAACTCCAGCTCACCCGCGCCGGCTTGGGACGCGGCGGGGTCGGGTGCAGTGAGGATGCGGGCGGTGCGGAGCAGCTCGGCGCAGCGGCCCGCCTCGTCGCGGCTCATGGTGGCCAGCTTGGCGACCAGGCCCACGGAGATGCCGGTGCCGAGGATGGCGGCGGCCCAGGCGAACCGGGTGGCTTCGAAGCCCAGGTCGTCCAGGCGGGCGACCAGTCCGCCGCCGCGCGCGGAGCGGTTGAGTTCGCGCAGTTCGGTGGCCGCGTCCTCGACGGGTTCGAGGCCGCTGTCCTGCACCTTGGCGAGGAGTTCGACGGTCTCGTACGGGTTGCCGTCGGTGACCGCCCACACCTCGCGGCAGAACGCGCCGTCGGCGTGCGGGCCGAGGGTCGCGCGGGTGAGGCCCGCGGTGGCCCTCGGGGTGAGGGATTCCAGCACGGTGACCGGCGGGCCGGCCGCGGCAGCGATCGCGTCCAGGTAACGGGCGCTCTCGCCGCTGACCTCGCCGGGCCTGCGGGCGACCACGAGCAGGACGGACAGGTCGTCGAGGCGTTCGGCGAACGCGGCGAGCCAGCGCAGGGTCTCCTGGTCGGCCCAGTGGGCGTCGTCGACGATCAGGACCAGCGGCCAGTCGCGCTTGGCGAGCCGGCGCACCGCGGCGACCAGTCCGTCGCACACGCCCTGCGGGTCGGGCTGCCGCTCGCCGGGTTCGGTGACGCCGAGAGCGGGGCCCGCGATGTCGTACCAGTCGCCGAGGTACTCGCGGATCTCCTCGGGCATCAGCGAGATCAGGGCGGGCTGCAGCAACTGCCGTACGACGTTGAAGGGGACGGACTTGAGGGTCTCGCCGCCGCGGGCCTGCCAGACCGCGCAGCCGCGTGCCTCGGCGATACGGCGGGTCTCGGCCAGGAGCGCGGTCTTGCCGAACCCTGCCTCGCCGCGGACCATCAGCAGGCTGCCCGTGGACGACTCGTCGGCGCGCAGACGGTCGATCGCCTCCGCCACACCGGCGACCTCCTCGTCGCGCTCCCACAGGGAGGCCGAGGCGGCCTCCGGAGGCCGTTCCTCCGTCATCCCGATACCTCCCCAGTAGCCCGAACGACGTACAGCTCTTGAGCGTAGCCGTCCGGATGACGAAGTGGAGGCCGGTCCGGGGAGCTGTTGCCGCATCGGGTGACGGCTGGACTCACAGGCATGACGAGCAGTCACAAGGCGTCGAAACAAAGCCACTTCCGGTCAATCCCGTAACACTCCGGAGCATCGCCCACCAAGCCTGTGACTCAGCTCAAATCCGTGGTGGCCAGGCCCTGGGCGGTCACCCACCGGAAGGTGATCGAGTCACGCCCGCCGCCCGGGCGGGGGCGCTGCGGCCGGGTCCTCTCATCCCCCTTTCACCGACGCCTCATACGGTAGGGGCATGACGCAGGTGACTCCCCCCGGGTGGTACCCCGATCCCGGACAGACGAATGACGGTCCCGCCGCCGAGCGCTGGTGGGACGGCAAGGCATGGACGGACCGCACTCGGCCCGCCGGGTCGGGCGCCGAATGGGGTCCCCCGACGGAGCCGCCGTACGGCGGTGCGTACCCGGCGTATCCCGCCGCGCCCCCGGCCGCGCCGCGCCGCAATCTGCGCACGGGCATAGCCGTGGCGGTGGCCGTGGCGGTCCTCACGGCCATCGGTGTCGGTGCCTACGCGCTGTCCGACAACGGCAGCGGGAACGGAACCCAGGCCGGCAACCAGCAGGCGCCGAACGGGCAGGGCGGCGTCGGCGGCCAGGGCGGTCCCGAGGGGCAGGGCGGCACGGGCGGTTCCGGTGGCACCGGCGGGCAGACCGATCCCTTCGGCGGGTCCGGCGGGACGGGTGGTTCCGGTGGGACCGGTGGTGCGACGCCCGCTCCCAGCCAGTCGGCGGAGCCGAAGGTCAAGGCCGGCGGCACCGTGATCGACTCGCTCGACGGCATCAGCTTCACCGTGCCGTCCGACTGGTACGGCCAGGTCATCCAGGTCGGCGCATCGGTCACGTCGAACACGTCCTACAAGTGCCCCGGCAACACCTCCCAGACCTGCACCAACGGCGGGGCGTACTCGGCCCCCGCGGTGGTGCTGGGCACGGCGGGCACAACGGCGGAGGAGGTCGCGAAGGCGGACATAGCCGCCAACGCCAAGGAGTCCTACGGCGGCACGAGCTACGGCAGCATCACCTCGCACAAGGTGCTCGCCTCCAAGGCCGTGACCGTGGCCGGACAGAAGGGCTACCTGGTCCGCTGGCAGGCGGTCACCAGCAAGGGCGCCGACGGCTATGTCGAGTCGCTCGCGTTCCCGTCGCCGGCCAGCGCCAAGCAGATCGTCGTGGTCCGCTTCGGCGTCGACGTCGGCCAGAAGCAGTCCGTCATCGACGAGATCACCTCGGGCATCAAGGTGGCCTCGGGCGGCGGCGACGGCCAGACGATCTGACACACCCCGCACACCAGTCGGCCGGGTGGGGCGCCTCTCCGCTCAAGAGGAACCCCACCCGGCCGGGGGGTGCGCGCCGCCCCCGTCCCCACGGTGCGGCGCGATCAGGTCACCGTCCAGTCATCCCATGGACGGCGGCCTGGTTCTCAGGTGAGGCCGAGTGCGGGCAGCACCGCAGCCTCCACGAATCTGACCAAGTAGTCGGGGTCGGCGTAACAGCCCTCCAGGACCGGACGGGCCCGCAGGACGCCGAAGATCTGGGCGGGGACGTACGGCAGAGCCGGATGGTCGGCCGGGATCTCGCCGCGTTCCACACCGCGGCGCAGGATGTCCTCCAGCGCGGCGATCTCGGGATGCACGAGCGCCTCGCGTACCGCTTGGGCGAGTTCGCTGTCCTGGATGACGGCGTGGCCGAGCGCCGAGACGAGTTTCGTGTCCTTCGCCGACCAGGCGCCCGCCGCCCGCGCGGCCTGGCGCAGGTCCTCCGCGAGCGATCCCGTGTCGATGCCGGTGAAGTGCACCCGGCGGTTGGCGCGCAGCGCGGCGGCGACGAACTGGGGCTTGGTCCCCCACTGCCGGTACAGCGTGGACTTGCTGCACCGGGTGCTGCTGGCCACGCCGTCCATGCTGACGGAGTCGTAGCCGCATTCTCTGATCTGTTCGAGCACGGCGTCGAAGAACTCCCGCTCACGCTCAGGCGTGATCTTGGAGCGGCGCGAGGCGGTGACCGTGTCCGGTCCGTCCTCAGCCTGCGACGTCATGGCTCGTCTCCTCGCTCGTCCGCGGACTCGGGGCCCGCTCTCCAGTGTGTCTCGTTTCGCTATCGATACGCCAGTGTACCGGTACTCCGCCGTATCGGTACACGCGCGTATCGGTACACTGTCGTATCGGAACGAACTCGTACCGATGAATTCGGTCCGCCGGAAGGGTCACAAACCCAGCCAGCACCACCACACGCACCACCGTCAGCGAAGGGGCCGGGGGATGAATGCCCGAACCGAGCCTGCAGAGAAGGGGTCCAGCGCGATAGCGCGGCCCCCTCTCGTCCGTGAGCTCCTGCTCGTCGCAGGGCTCTTCCTCGTCTACAAGTTCGGCCGCCAGCTGGCGACGGGCCACACCGGTGAGGCCCTGCACAACGCCCGCCACGTGTGGGACCTGGAACGGACGCTGCATCTCCCGGGCGAGGGCTCGGTGCAGTCGGTGCTGCTGCACAGCGACACCCTCGTGCACATCGCGAACACCTTCTACGCGACCGTCCACTTCCCGGCCACCGTGGCCTTCCTGGTCTGGCTGTACCTGCGGCGCCCCGCGCACTACGTCTGGGCCCGCCGGGTCCTCGCGACGGTGACATCCGCCGCTCTGGTGCTGCCCTTCGTGTTCCCCCTCGCACCCCCGCGCATGCTGGCCGCGACGGGCCTGGTCGACACCGCCAAGGTCTACGGCCCCTCGGTGTACGGCCCGCCGACCAGCGACCACCTCTCGAACCAGTTCGCGGCGATGCCCTCGCTGCACTTCGGCTGGGCCCTGATGGTGGCGATCGGCCTGATCGTCGCGACCCGCTCGCGCCGGCGCTGGCTGTGGCTGCTGCACCCGCTGGTCACGCTGATCGTGATCGTGGGCACGGCGAACCACTACTGGCTCGACGCGATCGTGGCCACCGCCATGCTCGGCATCACCCTCGCGCTGATCCATCCGCCGCACCGGACGGCGACGACGGCCGGCCGTGGTCAGGCCCAACTCGTCCCCGAAGAACAGCCGGTCCTCGTCGGAGCCGGCCGATGAACGCCACCCTCGTCGCCGTCGTCCTGTCCCTCTTCTCGGCCGTCGCCTACGCGGCCGCGGCCGTGGCCCAGGAACGGCTGGCCTCCCGCAACTCCGACGCGGGCATGCTCCGACTGCTCGCCACCGGATCCTGGTGGTGGACGGTCGTCCTCAACGCGTCGGCCGCGCTGCTGCACGTCGTGGCCCTCAAGTACGGCCCGCTGACCGTCGTACAACCGCTGGGAGCTCTCACCCTCGTCGCCGCGGTACCGATGGGCGCACGCGTGGCCGGCCGTCGGGTCACCACGGTCGAGTGGCGCGGCACCGCCCTCACCCTGCTCGGCCTGTCCGCCCTGCTGGTCACGGCGTCGGGCCCGCAGCCCGACCAAGTGCTCACCGTTCCCCAGGCGTTGGCGGTCGCGGGCACGACGTCCGCCCTCATCGGCCTGCTGGCCCGCCGCGGCGCGAAGCCCGGTCTACGGCATGCCTCGGCGTCCGGTGTCGCCTCGGGTGTGGCCTCCGCGCTCACGCAGACCGTGACGGTCGCGGCGACGGACCGTTCGGGCCCGCTGCTGAGCATGCAGGTGGTCGGAGTCGCCCTGCTGGTCGCGGTGTTCGCGGCGGGCGGGCTGCTGCTCTCGCAGACCGCCTACCGGGGCGGCCTCGGCGCCCCGCTCGCGGTGGTGACCCTGGCGAACCCGGTGGCCGCCGCCGCTATCGGCCTCGCGCTGCTGGGCGAACGCCTCCAGGGCGGCGCGGCCGGCATCCTCCTCGCCCTGGCGGGAGCCGGAATCGCGTCCTGGGGTGTGGTCCTGCTGACCCGGGTGACACCCGCCGTACCGCTGACGCACGAGTACGACGACCACGATCACCCCGTGGCCGCCGTCCTGGCACTGGAGCCTCAATCGGCTTCGGCCGAACCGGCGTTGCTGCCCCGGCAGCCGGACCGGAAGTCCACGCCGGGGCATCTCACCGCACTGTGATCAGGGTCAGCCGAGGCCGCGCGAGTCCTGCTTGAGCGCGGTGTCCACGGTCAGGGCCGCCGACACCACCAGGCTCAACAGGGGCTCGGGCAGCTGGTAGTGGATCTGCAGGACGTAGTTGTCCGCGGTGGTGAACATCGTCTTGGCGAGGCCTTCCCAGGTCTTGGTGATCCGGGCGACCTCGTTGTCCGCGTGGTCGACGATCGCGAAGTTCCACGCCCGCCAGTTCTCCGCCTTGATCGCGCCGATCTGCTGACCGTTGGCGTTCAGCGCGAAGTTGATCTTCCCGATCATGTTCTGCTGCACGATCTCGCCCACCGGTGAGCCGTCCGGACGGGACACGATCACCTTGGACTTCATGATCTTCGCCGGCCGGGTCAGCACCAACTGCGGCTGCCCGTAGGCGTCCCGGATCTCCAGCCGGTGGGTCATGAACTGGTCGAGGCTGGAGACGAACCGCAGCGCCTTCTTCAGCGTGCTCTGGCCGACCTCGTCGACCGAGCCGATCACATTGCCGTTCTGATCCATGACCTTGTACTCGTTGGTCAGCTCGATCAGCTTGGCCTTCTGGTTCACCACGAGCACCGGCTCGGTGAACAGACTTCCGCCGCCGGGGCCGCCCCCGGCGACCCCGGCCTGCTGCTGCACCTGCTGCTGCACCTCGCGCTGGGCCCGCGGATCCGGCCCCGCCTGCTGCTGCGGCACGGCCTGCGGCTGCTGCTGGGCAGCCTGGCCCTGCTGGTCCGCGTTGGTGTGCTCGGTCCACTTCACGCCGTCCCAGTACCGGAGGGTCTGGGGTGCTCCGTGCGGATCCGGGTACCAGCCTGCAGGTGTGTTCGAATGCGTGGTCACCGGGGCACACTACCGCGAGTGCCCCGGAAAACAACCGGTCTCACAAAGCCCCTCAAGCGGTCGCGATCGCCGGGTCGCTGACCCCCGGCCGGCCGTTCTCGACATGTCCGGCGAATCGCCGCAGGAACGCCGCGTCGCCGTCGGAAGTGACCGTCAGGTCGTACCACCGCTTGCTCGCGCCCAGGTCGACGGTGTGCCGTACGGTGGCGCCCGCCCGCACCTTGAAGGTCTGGGAACGGCCGCCGTAGCCGTTGGCGACCTTCAACTGCACTGTCCCGGAGCCCTTGTTGGTGAAGGTCAGCTCGACGTCGTCGCCGCAGTTCCGCGCGGTGACCTCGGGTCCGGCGGTCTTGCCCGGGCCCTTGAAGACGCGCAGGAAGCCGTTCGGGCCGTGCACGGTCAGGTCGTACGAGCCGTTCGAGTACGCCGAGTTCCAGGCGTCCGAGACGGACTTGCCGGCCTCGGTGGTGTAACTCCAGGGCCCGTCCGTTCGGTTGGCCGAGGTCACGAGGAAGTTGGCGCCGGCCTTCGCGCCGGAGGCGAAGGTGAGCGTGAACTTCCCGGCCGCCGTGTCGGCCGAACCGTCCACCGTGGCCGCGTACTTGAGCGGCCGGGCCGGGCGCAGTCCGCGTTCCTGCTTGGGCAGCACCGGGTTGGCGGGCGGGGTCGGCACGTAGTCCGGGTGACGGTTCTTGTCCGGCGGCTGGTAGCCGTCGGTGTCCGGCAGCGGGACCTTCTTGACGTCCTTGTGGGAGAAGTCGAAGGCGCCGGTCAGGTCGCCGCAGATCGCGCGCCGCCACGGCGAGATGTTGGGCTCGTGGACACCGAAGCGGGTCTCCATGAAGCGGATGACCGAGGTGTGGTCGAAGGTCTCCGAGCAGACGTAACCGCCCTTGCTCCAGGGCGAGACGACGATCATCGGCACGCGCTGGCCCAGTCCGTAGGGACCGGCCGGGTGGCTGGCGTCGCCCTTGAAGAGGTCGGGGCCGACGTCGACGGTCGACTTGCCCTGCGCGGCCGAGCCCGGCGCGAACGGCGGGAGCAGGTGGTCGAAGAAGCCGTCGTTCTCGTCGTACGTGATGAACAGGGCCGTCTTCGCCCAGACCGTCGGGTCGGAGGTCAGCGCGTCCAGGACCTGGGCGACGTACCAAGCGCCGTAGTTCGCGGGCCAGTTGGGGTGCTCGGTGAAGGCCTCGGGGGCGACGATCCAGGAGATCTTCGGCAGCTTGCCGCCCTTGACGTCGGCCTTCAGCTGGTCGAAGAAGCCCTCACCCTTGCGGGCGTCGGTGCCGGTGCGGGCCTTGTCGTAGAGCGGGTCGCCGGGCTGGGCGTTCTGGAACTGCTTGAAGTACAGCAGCGAGTTGTCGCCGTAGTTGCCGCGGTACGCGTCCTGGATCCAGCCCCAACTGCCGTTCGCGTCGAGACCGTCGCCGACGTCCTGGTAGATCTTCCAGGAGACCCCGGCCTTCTCCAGACGCTCGGGGTACGTCGTCCAGCTGTAGCCGGCCTCGTCGTTGCCGAGGACCGGGCCGCCGCCGACGCCGTCGTTGCCGGTGTAACCCGTCCACATGTAGTAGCGGTTCGGGTCGGTCGAGCCGATGAACGAGCAGTGGTACGCGTCGCAGATCGTGAAGGAGTCGGCGAGCGCGTAGTGGAACGGGATGTCCTCACGGGTGAGGTACGCCATCGTCGTGGAGCCTTTGGACGGCACCCACTTGTCGTACTTGCCACCGTCGAACGCGGCGTGCCCGTCGTTCCAGCCGTGCGGGAGGTCCTGGATGAACTGCAGGCCCAGATCGTCGGCCTCGGGGCGGAAGGGGAGGATGTCCTTCGTGCCGTCCGACTGGTACCAGACCGGTTTTCCGTCCTGCCGGGTCACGACCGGACGCGGGTCGCCAAAGCCCCGGACGCCTCTGAGCGAGCCGAAGTAGTGGTCGAAGGACCGGTTCTCCTGCATCAGGACGACGATGTGCTCGACGTCCTCGATGCTCCCGGAACGGTGGTTCGCCGGGAGCGCGGCGGCACGCTCGATGCTGTTCGACAGTGCCGTGAAGGCCGTGGTGGCCCCCGCGAGCTGGAGAAAACGACGCCTGTTGACTTCGGACATGGGTGAGGCACCTCTCATCCTGACGCGCGGCCGGCCGGAACATGGCGAAATGCGCGCGGTGCGAGTGTTCCAAGAGCAACAAACGTCAGGGAAGGGTCTGGTGGCGCCTGTGTGAAACTCGCCCGTACGTGCGGGGGCGGAGCGTCACGTGGTGGCGAGGGCCTCCGTCGGGGTGAGGCGGGAGGCCCTGATGGAGGGGTAGACGCCGGCGGCCATGCCGATCAGGACGGCGCCGCCGAAGCCGCCGGCCACCGCCGGCAGCGGGATCACCGGCGGCCAGCCCTGGTAGGCGGAGTAGCCGACGGTCGCCAGGACGCCGAGGACGGTTCCGGCCAGGCCGCCGAGGCAGGACAGGGCCACCGACTCGGTGAGGAACTGCCCGCGGATCTGGCCCTTGTTGGCGCCCAGTGCCCGCCGCAGTCCGATCTCCTTGCGGCGTTCGAGAACCGAGATGACCATGGTGTTGGCCACCCCGATCCCGCCCACCAGGAGGGCCACCCCGGCCAGCCCGAGGAAGAGCGCGGAGAACGTCGTCTGCGTGGCGCGTTTCGCGGCGAGGGCGTCGGAGGGACGGCTGACCTGCACCATGCCGGGGAGTTCGGGGTAGATGGTCGGGGCGAGCACATTGCGGACGGCGTCGATGCCGTCCTCCCGGGCCTTGACGTAGATGACGGTCGGGTGGCCGGTGAAGCCCAGCTGGGTGCGCGCGGCCTCCCAGCCGACCAGGACCGCGCGGTCGATGTCGGGCGAGAGCGGAGTCTGCGCGAGGACGCCGATGACCGTGAACCAGCGGTGGTCGATGTAGATCTGCGGAGCGGCCTGCCCCGGCTCCACTTTCGCGATGCCCATCCGGGTGGCGGCCACCGAGCCGAGCACGGCCGTGGGGAACCGGTCGGTGGACGCGCTGAGGAAACGCCCCGACCGGACCTCGGCGTTGATCGCCCGCAGCAGGTTCGTCCTGCTGGCCAGCACGGCAAGACCCGCGTAGTCGTCGGCGTCGACGCGGTCGTTGCGGAACACCTCGGCGTGGGTGTTGGCGACCGCGCTGGCCACCGTGACCGGGCCGATGCGGCGGACCATGTCCACGGACTGGGGCGGCAGTTGGACCGGTGGTGTCTGGTTGGGCACGGGGACGGCCTGGAGCATGTTGGTGCCCAGTGCGGAGAGCTGGTTCATCAGCGCCTTCTGGCTGGACGCCGGAATTCCGGTCACCACGATCATCGTGGCGATGCCGATCGAGATGCCGAGCGCGGACAGTGCCGCCCGCATCCGGCGGGTGTGGATGCCGAGCAGCCCCAGGCGCAGGATGTCCAGCGGGGCCAGCCGTACCGGCCTGGTGTCGGCGACGGCCAGGGCGGCGGTCGGCTTCGGTGCGGTGGTGGTCATGACCGGCGTTCCCCATGGAGGTCGGTGAAGGTGTCCCTGCGGATGGCGAGGGTGTCGTCGGTGAGTTCGGCCATGTCTGTGGCCTGGGTGTCCTCGCCGGAGCCGGAACCGGAGCCGGAGTCCTCGCCGCGGACGTCGGCGACGAGCCGGCCGTCGAGGATCTCCACCCTGCGGGGCAGCCGTGCCGCGATGTCCCGGTCGTGGGTGATGATCGCGATGGTGGTGCCCTCGTCGTTCAGAGCGGTCAACAGCTCCAGTACGGCACGGCCGTTGGCGGTGTCCAGCGCGCCGGTGGGCTCGTCCGCGAGGACCAGGGCCGGGCGGTTGACCAACGCCCGCGCGATGGCGACCCGTTGGCGTTCGCCGCCGGAGAGCTGGTTCGGCAGATGCCCGGCGCGGCGCGCCAGACCGACCCGGGCCAGTGCCTCCCGGGCCAGCGGAACGCGCTGTCGGCGCGGAACTCCCGCGTAGAGCAGGCCGGTTGCGACGTTCTCGGCGGCGGTCAGTCCGTCGGTGAGGTGGAACTGCTGGAACACGAAGCCGAGTTGGCGTCCGCGCAGCGCGGAGAGTCTGCGGTCGGAGAGGGTCGCGACGTCGTGGCCGCCGATCTCGACGGTGCCGCTGGTCGGCCGGTCCAGGGTGCCCATGATGTTCAGCAGGGTCGACTTGCCGGACCCGGACGGGCCGACGATGGCGAGGAGTTCGCCCTCCTCGATGGCGAGCGAGACACCGTCCAGGGCCTTCACCCCGCCGGGATACTCCATGCCCGCGTCGATCACGGCCAGTACCGGTCGGCTCTTCACGAGGTGGTCTCCACCTTCAGCCCGGCCGTGACACCGGCGCCGCTGATCTCGACCAGACCCTTGGCGAACATCCCCGTCCTCACCGCGATCAGCCGGCCGCCGGGCAGCTGGACTGCGTAGCCGCCCTCGCTCAGCGCCAGTAGCGCGCCGACCGGTACGGCGAGGACACCCTTGTGGGTCTCCGAGGTGAAGGCCACCTGCACCGGGGCGGAGGTCAGCTTCCGGACCGCCCCGGTGTCGGGCACCGAGACGGTGACCGTGAGCTGCGCGGGGGCCGAACCGCTGGTGTCGCCTTGGGAGTTGTCGGTCGCGGCGGTGGAGCCGACCACGTCGATGGTCCCCCGCGCGGTGGAGTTGTCCGGCAGGGTCACCGTGACCCGGTCGCCCTGGGACATGGTGCCGACCTGGGTCGCGTCCACCGGTATGGACACCTTCTTGGTGGTGGAGCTGACCGTCATCAGGTCCCCGGTCGCGTCGTCGCCGCTCTGCGCCTGCACCGTGCCGACCCGCACCGCGCCGGTCTGCACCGACAAGTCCCCGATACCGAGCACCCCGGTGGCGGGCATCCCGACATGGGCCTGCCAGCGCCGGATCGCGGCCATCAGGTCGCCGGTGAGCACCCCGTCGCCCTTCTTGACCTCGACCGAGGTCGCGGTGCGGCTGGGCGTGGGAGTGGGAGTGGGGGCTGCGCTCGCAGAGGGGGCGGCCGTAGCGTCCGCCTTGTCGGAAGTGCCGGTGCCGGTCGGGTCCGTGCCGGTGCCGGTCGGGTTCGCGGTGGCCGGGTGCTGAGTGACCCAAGTCCCCGGCCCCGGCTGGACGCCGATGTCGTAGCCGAGCTTCTTGAGGTTGTCGGCGACCACCCGCACGTCGGGGCCGGTGGTGCCGCGCGCGTTCAGTGTGCGGTAGAGGGGGGTGCCGCCGTAGAACACCGGGACGGGGACGTTGTCCACCTTGTACAGGGTGCGGCCCCGGGCGACCGTCGCTCCGGGGGCGGGCAGCCAGGTGACCAGTCCGGGTCTGGCGCCCTTGACCGGTGCGGCCTTGCCGTAGCCGAGGGTTCCGCTCAGGGTCTGGTTGTCGGACAGGTCGGTCTTCGTCACCGTCGCGGTGCCGACCCGTGCCGAGTCGGCGGCCGTCGTGCTCGGCTTCGTGTTCCCGTCCTGCCATACGGTGACGCCGAGCGCGGTCGCCGTGACGCCGGCCAGCGCCACGGCCCCGATCCGCAGACGGCGCTTCCCGTGCCGGGGGCGGGCGTCGTCGTCGCTGGTCGTCGTCACTTGTACGCCTTCACTTCGCAGTCCTTGTCGAGTTTGCTCCGCTGGGCCTCGGTCAGGGAGCTCTCGCCGTCGAAGTTCCAACCGGAGCCGTCGGCAAGGCCCTTGACCTTCAGACCGCCGTCGTTCAGGCACTTGATGTACGTGCGGAAGTCGTCCATGTAGTGCGGGTTCGTCGCCGGGTCCTCCTCGGGCGGCTCGATCGGGCGCTTCGAGACACACGCGTTCATGGCCGCCGGGTACTTGCCGGGCGACGCGGCGAGGGACCATTCGGTCGAGCCCGGCTTGTGTCCGGCGGGGACACCGTGGTCGTGCAGGCAGTTCGTCCAGATCTGGTACAGCCGTGTGCGCTCCTCGTCGGTGCTGTCCACCCGCAGCTGCGGACGGCCCGACTCCTTGGCGGCGCTCGCCGACGCCGACGCGCCGCTCGCGCTCGGGCTGTCGATCGAGGCGACGCCCTTGCCCTTGGACGCGCTGCTGTCGCCGCCGCTGTCCGAGCCGCCGCAGGCCACCAGGAGGGAGAGTGCCGCCGCCGCGCCGAGCCCGGCGAGAACGGCGGACCGGTTTCGATGAGTGAGTTTCGACATGGCGGAACCGTGACCGGAGGATATGAAGATCCTGTCAGGCCACCATCAGAGTCCTGTCTGCCGTCACGGTGGCGACCTTAGAGTGAGCCGCGTGAACGCATATGTCCTGGTGGCCGAGGACGACGCCAAACAGGCCGAGGTGATCCGGCGCTATCTGGAGCGCGAGGGCCACTCCTCCCTGGTCGTCCACGACGGGCGCGCGGCCATCGACGAGGTACGGCGCCGGCAGCCGGATCTGCTCGTCCTCGACGTGATGATGCCCCTGGTCGACGGGCTGGACGTGTGCCGTGTGCTGCGCCGGGAGTGCGAGGTGCCGGTGCTGATGCTGACCGCGCGCAGCACGGAGGAGGACCTCCTGCTCGGCCTGGACCTCGGCGCCGACGACTACATGACCAAGCCGTACAGCCCACGGGAGTTGATGGCCCGCATCCGCACCCTGCTGCGGCGGACGCGGGGCGCGACGGCGGCGCCGGACGACCCCGTGCTGCGGATCGGCGCGCTCGCCGTCGACCCGGTCCGCCGCACCGTCGCCCTCGATGGACGCCAAGTGGTGTGCACGCCCGGGGAGTTCGAGATCCTCGCGGCCATGGCCGCCGAACCGGAACGGGTCTTCACCCGCCGCCAACTCCTCGCCCTGACCCGGGGATTCGACCGCTACATAACGGAGCGGACCATCGACGTGCACATCCTCAACCTGCGCAAGAAGATCGAGGCCGTCCCCCGTCGACCCGCCTATCTGCAGACCGTGTACGGCGTCGGCTACAAGCTCATGGACGGAACTCGTGCGCGCTGAAGCGGAGTTGGGGACAGCGGGAGACAACGGCACGAAGTACAGGGCACGCGTCCGCGCCAAAGTGCCGCCGCACAGGAGCCTGTTGGTCCGCCTGCTCGCCACCTCCGTGATGATCGCCGTCTGCTCGGTCGCCGCCACCGCCTGGCTGGCCGCCCGCACCACCAGCAGCGCCATCCAGCAGGAGCAGGGCCAACTCCTCTCCTCCGACACCGAGATCTACGACACCCTGGTCGGCTACGCCGCCGTCCACCCGGACTGGAACGGCGTCGCCCCCACCCTGCGCCGCCTCGCCGAACGCACCGGCCGCCGGATCACCCTGACCACGCAGAGCCGCCGTACCATCGCCGCGTCGGCCGCCCGTACCGGATCCGCCCTGCCCGCCAGGGCATCGGCTGTCGTCGACCCCCTGCACACTGACCCGGCTCTGCTGCCGGACGTCGGGGCGAACCGCATCGACCCCCGTGCCGTGGGCCCTTACAAGCTGACCGCCGCCGAGCGCGAGACCCTGCGCGGCCTGGCGGACAAACTCCTGACCTGCCTGGGCGACAGGAAGGGCGTCGCCTCACTCCTCGTCGGTCCCAGCGGTCGCCCCTCCATCAAACTCGCCGACAGCGCCCTGGACGGAGTCGCCTGGGACCGCGGCTGCGGCCTGGCCGCACTCGGATTCACCGTCCCGACCGAGCGCAAGCCGTTGTCCCAGCTCAACGCCATGGTCAACGACTGTCTGCGGAGCCAGCGTCTGGAGCCCGTGAAGTTCGGCATCGACTTCGTCATCGGCTACGGCGGCCCGCCCGCCCAGACCTGCCTGGACACTGCCCGCCGCGACCAGCTCACCCCGTACGTCGCACCGGCCGCCCTCCTCTTCGTCGCCACCCCGACCGGCTCGCCCACCGCCCCCGCCTTCCACTTCACCTCCGCCAACACCGGCCGTATCGCCGGTGTCGCCGGCCTCGTGCTGCTGATCACCGTGGCCGTCACCGTCGTCGTCGGCACCCGACTGGTGAGGCCGCTGCGCGCCCTGGCCGACGCGGCCCGCCGCCCGGTGGAGGAACACCAGCGCGTACCGGTCACCACCAACGACGAGATCGGCTATCTCGCCGCCGCCTTCAACGACCTCACCGAGCGCCGCGAACGCATGGAGGGGCAGCGCAAGGCGATGGTCAGCGACGTCGCCCATGAACTGCGCACCCCGCTCAGCACCATCCGCAGCTGGCTCGAAGCCGTGCAGGACGGTATCGCCACCTCCGACCAGGCACTCGTGGACTCCCTCCTCGAAGAGGCGCTGCTGCTCCAGCACATCGTCGACGACCTCCAGGACCTCGCCGAGGCGGACGCCGGCCAGCTGCGCATCCACCCCGAACCCCTCTTCGTACGCGACCTCCTCGACCACGTCGCGACCGCCCACCTCGGCCGCGCCGAGACCGCGGGCGTCACCCTCGCCACCCGCACCGACGGCGACCCCGAACTGTCCGGCGATCCCGTACGGCTGCGGCAGGTCGTCGGCAACCTGGTCTCCAACGCGCTACGGCACACCCCGCCCGGCGGCACCGTCACCCTCCGCGCCCACCGGACCGCGGGCCACGTCACGATCGAGGTCGCCGACACCGGCACCGGCATCCCCGCCGAGGATCTGCCCCGGGTCTTCGACCGCTTCTGGCGCGCGGAGAAGTCACGCAGCCGGCGCACCGGCGGCAGCGGTCTGGGCCTCGCCATCGTGCGCCGGCTGACCGAGGCGCACGGCGGGACGGTGACGGTGACCAGCACGGTCGGCGCCGGCACGGTCTTCACCGTCCGCCTGCCCGCGTGACCTACTCGGCGGCGGGCGGCAGGCGCATCCCCGCGAGGTCCGCCGGGACCGGGGTGTCCGGGCGGAAGAACGGTTCCGAGGGGCCGTCCTGGGCGTTGGCGGGGGCGTCCGTGAGCCGGAACCGGTCGCGCAGCCGACCGTAGAAATCCGTCGGGCGCAGGCGGACGAGGCGGACGCGCTGGGGGGCTCGGAAGACGCCGATCCAGTCGCCGGGGTCCAGGACGCCGCGGAGTTGGCCGTCGACGGTGACGATGGCCTGGCCGGAGTGGGGCAGGACGCGCAGGCCGACCGGTTCGTCGGGGGCGGCGATCACGCTGCGGTTGAACGTCATGTGCGGGGCGATCGGGGTGAAGACGACGGCGTCCATGTGGGGTGAGAGGACGGGTCCGCCGGCGGCGAAGCTGTAGGCCGTGGAGCCGGTCGGGGTGGCGACGGCGAGCGCGTCGGCGGAGTAGGTGGCCAGCAGGCGTCCGGCCAGGTAGACGCCGACGCCGACCTGCCGGTCGCGGGCGAGTTTCTCCAGGACGACGTCGTTGAGCGCGGTGACGTCCAGCGCGCAGCCCCAGCCGCCGCCCTCCGTGGTCTCGGGCCGGACCTGCGGCGGCGGCAGGGCGGGGCCGCGGCCGTAGCGCAGCAGGGCCTCCATCTCCTCGGGGATGTCCAGCGGGCGGGAGGCACGCATGGTCAGCGTCATGCGCTCCTCCACGATGGCCCGCCCCTCGTGCACGGCGTCGAGGGCCTCGTCGATGTCGCAGGCCGGGACCTCGGTGAGGAAGCCGACCTTGCCGAGATCGACGCCGAGGACGTCGGCCCCGCTCTTGACGGCGATGCGGGCGCCGCGCAGGAAGGTGCCGTCGCCGCCGAGGGTGACGACGAGGTCGGGGTTGCCCGCGGCCTCGGCCTCCTCGCGTCCGGTACGGCGGTGGTGGTCCTTGGCCCACACGTCGATCTCCGTGCAGCGGACGTCGTGCGCCTCGCTCCAGGCGTGCACGGCGGCCGCCGCGTCCCGGGCGGTCTCGCGTCCCTGGTGGACGACGAGACCGATACGGCGTACGGGCATGGGGTCCTCCGTGGAGTGCGGTCGGGGCGTCAGGCGTGTGGTGCGGAGCGGTCGTCGGGCGGGACCAGGCTGAGCACGATCTTTCCCCGCGTGTGCCGCCGCTGCACCTGCCGGTAGGCCTCCTGGACCTGTTCGAGCGGGTAGACCTTGCTGATGGGGACGGCGAGTTGTCCCTTGGAGACCAGTTCGGCCAGTTCGGCGACCAGTTGAGGGGTGAAGACGTCCTCCTGGGCCCTGCTGCGGACGCCGTAGCGGGCTACGGCCCGGCCGTCGGCGAGGGTGTTGATCCGGTGCGGGGGCACGCCCAGCGCGATGGCGATGTCGACGTTGCCCTGGCCGAAGGTGTCGACGAACGCGTCGATCCCGTCGGGTGCCGCGGCCTTCAGCCGGTCGGCGAGGCCGGGGCCGTGCTCGACGGGGACGACGCCGAGCGAGCGCAGGAAGTCGGCGTTGTGCGGTCCGGCGGTGCCGATGACCGTCGCGCCGCGCAGCCGCGCGAGCTGCACGGCGAGGGAGCCGACCCCGCCGGCCGCGCCGGACACCACGACCGTGTCCCCGGCCGTCGGTTCCACGGCGTCTACGGCGGCCCATGCCGTGACCCCGACCGCGGACAGGGGAGCGGCGGCTTCCCAGCTGATGTCGGCGGGCTTGGGGGCGAGGAGGCCGGCGGGCGAGACGACGTAGTCGGCCTGCGCGGCGCGCGGCATATAGCCGATGACCTCGTCACCGACGGCGAACTCGCCCACACCGTCGCCGAGTTCGGCGACCCAGCCCGCGAAGTCGTTGCCCTGTCCCTCGGGGAACACGGCCGGCCACATGTCCGCGAAGACACCCTGCCGGATGCCGGCCTCACCGGGATTGACTCCGGCGACGACGACCCGGACGAGGACTTCCCCGGGGCCCGCCTCGGGTCGCGGCACCTCGACGACCTCCAGCACCTCCGGGCCGCCGTAGCGCGAGAATGTCACTGCTCGGGGCATGGTCGAGTCTCCAGTGTCCAGGGGATCCGGTGGCTTGCAGAAGGTTCCGCGGGCTTACAGAAGGTACTGCCACTTGGTCATGCGTCCTTGAGATCGACGGTCGGGTCGTCGAGCGTGAAGGTGCCGTCGCCGCGGTGGTGGAACAGGCGCGGGGCGGGCTGCGACGGGTCGGTCCAGGCGCGGACCGGCTCCAGGAGGAACAGGCTGTAGGGGGCGACAAGGGTCGTGTCGGCAACCCCGCACTCGATGTTGGCGAAGCACTCCGCGACGACCGTGGCCGCCATCTCCGCCGTCGGGACGGAGACGACGCACTCGCCGGTCTCGACGAGCGCCTCGTAGTGCGGAGCGCGTCCCTGCGGCGGGGCCGGCGCGCTGTCTGTCGCTTCGAGTCTCGGTAGACGGTGCGCCGGTATGAAGGCCGCGGTGTTCCTGGGTGCGGGAGGACCAGCCTCGGCTTGCGTGCTTGCGTTCGTCCAGGCCTACGTGTTCGCGTTCGCGCCGGCCTTCTTCGGCGCGGTGGCCATCGACCTCAGCGTCTCGAAGGCGGCCGCGGTCGGACTGGCCGGTTCGGCCTGGTAGACGACGAGTTGCTGATGCGGGGCGCCGTTGACCGTGAACGCGGCGAAGGCGATGTGCAGGTCGCCGACGTCCGGGTGCTTGAGGTGTTTGCCTTCCTGGGACTTGCTCTTGACGTCGTGCAGCCGCCAGAGCCCCGCGAACTCCTCGCTCTCCGTGGAGAGTTCATCGACTACCTCGGCGATACGGGCCGATTCGGGATCGTGCCCGTAGGCGGCCCGGAGTTCGGCGACACAGGAGTGCGCGGCCCGGTCCCATTCCTGATAGAACTCGCGCCCCGCCGGATCGACGAACACATTGCGGGCGAGGTTGTCGAACGCGTCGAACCCGCTGTGCAGCGCCGTGGCAAGGGAGTTGCCCGCGAGGATGTCGAGCGCCGGGCCGAGCACGAACGCCGGAGTGTGCTCCCACCCGTCCATCAACTGCAGTAGCTGCGGGCTGACATCGGCCTGACCCCAGTCGTGCGGCCGCTGCGAGGGCGTCAGACAAAGGCGGTTGAGATGGTCGGCGGACTCCGCGTCCAGCTTCAACGCCTGCGCCACGGCCTCCAGGACCTGCGGCGAGGGGCTGTTCTCGCGTCCCTGCTCCAGCCTGATGTAGTAGTCGGAGCTGACTCCGGCGAGCAGTGCGACCTCCTCCCTGCGCAGTCCCGGCACCCGGCGTCGGCCGTACTCGGGCAGACCGACGTCCTGGGGCTTGAGGGCCTCGCGGCGGGCCCGGAGGAAATCACCCAAAGGGGTCCCATTGCTCATGCGGCAAGACTAGATGCTTTTCGATCGTTGAGAAGGGCCGCTCGTGCACAAATGCACCAGGTTCCACACGCTTCACACACCGTGATGTGCCACCCGGCGACCTGCCTTGCAGATCCTCCGTGCCACCCCGGGAGCCATGATCCTGGGTGCAACGCACCCACCGTCGGCAGAACTTCGCCGGGCGTTTTCCGCCTAGCCTCGACGGTATGTACAACGACGACGTGCGCCCCGACCCGGTGGAAGGGCTGGGTCAGTTCCTCCGCTCCCGCCGGGAGCGCGTCAGCCCCGCCGACGTGGGGCTGGCCGGCTCCGGCCGGCGACGGGTGCCCGGGCTACGCCGCGACGAGGTCGCCGCGCTCGCCGGGGTCAGCCCGAGCTACTACAGCAGACTTGAGCAGGGACGTGAACTCAGCCCGTCCGTAAGGGTGTTGGAGGCCATGGCCCGTGTGCTGCGGCTGCCCGAGGAGGACCGGCTTGAGTTGTTCCGGCTGGCGCGACCCACAAGCCGTCGTACGAAGTCGCCGTCCCGCGTCGAGCGGGTGCGCCCGCACCTGCGGCAGCTGATCGAGAGCTGGACCAGGACGCCGGCCTTCATCATCGGTCACGCCCAGGACCTGCTGGCGGCCAACGCCCTGGCCGACGCCCTCTACCGCGACTTCACCCAGCACGACAACGTGCTGCGCATGCTCTTCCTGGACCCGGCGGCGAAGACGTTCTACCGGAACCCGGAGCGGGCGAAGAACCGCGCCGTCGCCGATCTCCAGCAGTCCGCCGCGAGCACGCCCGAGGATCCCCGCATCCTGGAACTCGTCGGCGAACTGTCCGTGCGCAGCCCCGAGTTCCGCTCGCTGTGGGCCCGCGAGTACACCCGGGTCCCGCCCTACGAGGTCAAGCAGATGCGCCATTCCGTGGTGGGCGACCTGGAGCTGCGGCACGAGGCGCTCAACATCCGCAGCGCGCCCGGACAGCAGCTCATCATCCTACAGGCGGAGCCGGACTCGCCCTCGGCGGAGGGCCTGGCCCTGCTGGGTTCGCTCAGCGCGCCCGAGGTGCAGGACGCGCAGCAATAACCCGAGGTTACGAATTACCGGGAATCCCGCTCGACCGCTCCCAGTATTCGGTCCAGGAAGTCACCGAAAAGGCGCACCTCGTCCGAGGTGAGCGGGTCGAAGAAAAGCCGCCGCACGTTCTCCACATGCGTGGGTGCGGCGGCATCGATCATTTCCCGGCCCTTTTCCGTGAGCCGCACCATCGAACCGCGGGCATCGTCCACACAGGCCTCGCGCGTGACGAGCCCGCGCTTCTCCATGCGGCTGATCTGATGGGACAGCCGACTGCGCTCCCAGTCGACCTCGGCGCCGAGGTCCCGCGCGCGCAGGACTCCGTCGGCGGATTCCGACAGGGGTGCCAGGAGGGCGTAGTCGGCGGCCGAGAGTCCCGAGTCGCGCTGTAGCTGCTGGTCCTGGGCGCGTTGCAGCTCGCGGCGCACTCTCCGGTACTTCGCCCAGACGTCGGCCTGGTCGGGGGTGAGCCATCGCGGTTCGGACATGGCCCCACGGTACCAGGTTGTTGACATGTCACCGACTTCGCCGGCCGACGCCCGTTCCTGGGTGTGGGACTCCCAGGAAAACCGCTGCCTTCATAGCTCCGTGCGAGAGGGACAGACTCGTACTCGTCAACAAGAAATCCCCCCACAAGGGGAAACGACGAAAGAGGTTTTCCCCATGGCTACGTGGTTTGTCACGGGCGCCTCCCGCGGAATCGGCGCGGAAATCGCCCGGGCCGCACTGGCAGGCGGTAACAATGTCGTGGTCGCCGTACGGAATCCGGAGCGGGTGCCCGACGACCTAAAGAAGTCCGACAACGTGTTCGCCGTCGCCCTGGACGTCACGGACAACGACAGCATCCCGCAGGCGGTCGAGGCCGCGGTGGAGCGCTTCGGCGGTATCGACGTCCTGGTGAACAACGCCGGCCGCGGTCTGCTCGGCGCGCTGGAGGAGATCACCGACGCGGAGGCGCGGTCGCTGTTCGACCTCAACGTCTTCGGCCTCATCAACGTCACCCGCGCCGTCCTGCCCGTCATGCGCGAGCAGGGCTCCGGCAAGCTGGTGCACATCGGTTCCCGCTCGGGCTTCGAGGGCGAGCCCGGGGTCAGCCTGTACTCCGCGTCGAAGTTCGCGGTCGCCGGCATCAGCGAGGCGCTCTCCGCCGAGATGGCGCCGTTCGGAATCCAGTCGATGGTGGTCGAACCGGGCGTCTTCCGCACCGACTTCCTCGACTCCAGCTCCCTCTCGGTCGCCGCGAACCGCATCGCCGACTACGACGACACCCCGGCGCACGTGACGCTCGACTGGATCGACCGGGCCAACCACGCCCAGCTCGGTGACCCCGTCCTGGGCGCCGCCCTCATCGTCGAGGTCACCGGCACCGAGAAGCTGCCGACGCACCTCTACCTCGGCCGCGACACGCTGGAGCGGCTGGAGGTCAAGTACCGGCAGGTCCAGGACGACCTGGCCCCGTGGCGCGAGAAGTCCGCGGCCACCGGGCACGACGACGCCGCCTGACGCACAACGGGCGCCCGGGCCCCAGGAGTTCGGGCGCCCGTGCCCCCGACGAGTTCGGGCACCCGCACCGGCCACCACCAGACACACCTGACGCACCCCCACCTGGCATGCCATCAAACACCGTCCCCATCAGAGTGATTGAGGTTCTGTGATGTCTGCTTCCACCCTGCTCACCGGTACCCCCCTCTCCGGCCGTGTCGCCGTCGTCTCCGGCGCCTCCAGCGGCATGGGTGCCGTCACCGCCGAACGGCTCGCCGAACTCGGTGCCACCGTGGTCGTGTTGGCCCGCCGCAAGGAGCGTCTGGAAGGTGTGGTCAAGAACATCGAGGCCGCCGGCGGCACCGCGTTCGCCCTGGCCGTCGACGTCACGGACCGCGCCGCCGTCCAGGCCGCCGCCGACCAGGTCGCCGAGCGCTTCGGCAAGGCCGACCTGGTGTTCAACAACGCCGGTGTCCAACTCATCTCCGGTATCGAGGAGTTGAAGGTCGACGACTGGCAGCGCCAGATCGACCTCAACATCAGCGGGCTGATGAACGTGATCGCCGCGTTCCTCCCCCATCTGACGGAGTCCGCCGCCGCGGGCAAGCCGGCCGACCTGATCAACACCTCGTCGATCGCGGCCACCCGCATCCTGACGAAGTTCTCGATCTACTCCGGCACCAAGGCGTACATCAGCCACCTCACCCGGCTCCTCCGCGTGGAACTCGGCCCGAAGATGGTCCGCGTGGCCACCATCGAGCCCGGCATGGTCGACACCGAGCTCCCCGACCACGTCACCGACCCCGACGCGTCCAAGCTGATGGCCGACCTCATCCACGACATCGACGTCCTCCAGGGCGCCGACGTCGCCGAGACCGTCGCCTTCATGGCCGCCGTACCGCGCCACGTCAACCTCACCGAGATCACCATCCTGCCCACCGCGCAGGCCGTCTGAGACCCCTCATCCCCTCAGGGCGGGGGAGGAACAGCACTCGCTGCTCCTCCCCCGCCCCGGCAGCATTGGTTGACACGACAACATCAGTGGTGTTTTGTTGATACGTCAACGAGGACTGGGAACCCCAGGCAGACCGGAGGCCGACATGAACATCACGGTGATCGGACGAGGACACGTGGGCGGCGGCCTGGCCCGCCTGTGGGAGAAGGCCGGGCACGAGGTCAGGGCGCTGGGCCGGGACGGCGGTGACGCCTCGGACGCGGATGTGGTGGTCGTGGCCGTCCCCGGCAACCAGATCGCCGAGGCGCTGAGCGGCGTGACCGGGCTGAACGGCCAGGTGACCATCGACGCGACCAACCTCTACTCGGAGCGCGACCCCGCCTTCCCCTCCCTCGCGCACCAGGTGAAGTCGATCGTCGGCGGCCCGACCGCGAAGTCCTTCAACACGGTGTTCGCCTCCGCGTACGACCGGATCGGCACCCAGCGAGTCACCCCGAGCAACCTCTTCGCCGCCGAACCGGCCGCGAAGGACATCACCGCGCAGCTCATCACCGACGCCGGCTTCGACCCGCTCTACGTCGGCGACCTCGACCCGGGCGCGCGACTCCTGGAGGACAGCTCGGGCCTGACCCGCGCGCTGGCCGGTCAGATCGGCGGCCCCTTCTTCTACCGGTACGGGCGGCCCGGGGAGCTGTAAGTACAGGGCGGGCAGGGGCAGTTCAGGGTGCCGAGTGCGCCGGCCTGCTCACCGGCACTGATACGAACCGCGCGTCACACCACCCGCCGCCCGAGTCGCCTTGACCTTGTCGCAACGTCAGGGTTTCTACTGAACGCATGCGAATCGGCGGGATCGCCGCCCTGATCGGGGTCACCCCTCGGGCCGTGCGGCACTACCACCATCTCGGGCTGCTGCCCGAACCGGTACGGCGGAGCAACGGCTCTCGCGAGTACGGCATCCGGGACGCCGTCCTGCTGGCCCGGATCCGGCGTCTGACCGAGCTGGGCCTCGGTCTCGACGAGGTGCGGGACGTCCTCGCGGACGACGAGGGCCGCGAACTGGTGGACGTCCTTCAGGAGTTGGACGAGGACCTGGGCAGGCAGGAAGCGGTCATCCGGGAGCGGCGTCTACGGCTCGCCGCGCTGCTGGCCGAGGCGCGGGGCGGGCGGCTGACCGCCGAAGCGCCGCTGTCGCCGCAGCTCACGGAGCTGCTGGCGGGCCTCGGCGAGCTGCCCGACTCCCCCATGGCCGTGAAGGACCGCGAGATCCTGGCCCTCCTCGACACCGTGGCCCCCGCGGCGGACCGGGTCCGGTTGATGGAGACGCTGCGGGGAATGGCTGAGCACGCCGGCGAGATGTACGGCCTGCTGGACGCCCTCGCCGACAAGGAGACGGACGACCCAGGGGTGACCCACGCCGCCGCCGCACTGGCGGCCCTCCTGCCCGACGACCTGGCCGTACGATTCCCCGACAAACCCGACGAGGGTCTCACCGCCGCCCTCTTCGCGGACCTGGCACCGGCCCAGTCGGCGGCGGTGCGCCGCGCGATCGAACTCGCGAAGCACCGACAGTGCGCGAAGCACGGCCAGGAAGCTCCGTCAGACCGACAGGAAGACCCGTCATGACGACGACGTCGGAGATCCAGACGCCCCTCCCCCAGCCCGAAGTCCCCGCCCGTGGACCGGCCCTGCGCACGCTGCGCGCCGTCGCGGTGCCAGCCCAACTTGCCCTGGTCGTCTGCCTGTTCAGCGGAGTTCCGGTGCCCGACGCCGTCGTGCTCGGCGGCAAGCCGCTCCTGTTGGTGCTTCTCGGCGCCGAGGTCTACGTCTGGCTGCGGCTACGGCGGCTCGGGCTGTCCCGGCGGCAAGCGCTCGCGCGGCTCGTGCCCGAGCGTGTGGCGCGGTCCGTGGCGCACGAGGCGCGGATCCTGGCGAGCCTGGTCCGGTGGATCGCACGCCGTCCGCACGGTGTCGGCGAGGCCGACGGGGTCTTCCCGCACGCCCGTGACCAGGCCGCCATGATGTACGGCCTCACGTTCGTGTGCGTGGCAGAGACGGTCGCCCTGTCGTTCCTGCTCTCCAGGTGGCCCGTCGTCCACGCCGTCCTGCTGGTCGTCGACGTCTACACCGTCCTGTTCGTCCTCGGTATGCACGCGGCCGCCGTCACCCGGCCGCACGTCCTCGCCGGAGGTGTCCTGCGCGTCCGGCAGCCGGCCCACGTCGACATCCGCATCCCCGTCGCCCTGATCGCCTCCGTCCGGCGCGAGTCGCTGTTCACGCACACGAAGAAGGACGGCGAACTGAACCTCCCCATCGGCTCCCAGACCTCCCTCGCCCTCGAACTGACCGAACCGGTCAACGCGCCGAAGCTCCTCGGCGCGCCTCGCCCGGTACGGGTGGTCAGGCTGCACGCCGACGATCCGAAGTCCCTCTACGACGCTGTCAGCAGGGCGCGAACCACACCCGCACCCGCACCTCAGGACGCCGACTGAATGTCCCCCCGCGTGGACGCCGCGATCGTGTCCCGGTGGGCGAAGTCACCCGGGGGGATGCCGGGATGGTGGCCGAGCGGGGTCGACGGGACCGTCACCGAGGGGCCGAGGGTGAGGCGGGAGACGATGCGGTAGCGGTCGCCCCGGTAGATCGAGTGGACGTATTCGACGGGCCGGCCCGTGGTGTCCGACGTCAGCCGCTCGAAGAGCAGGGCCGGGGAGAGTTCCGGGACGTCGAGGAGTTGGGCCTCGGCGCGGGTGACGACGGTCGGTTCGATCGCCTGGACCGCCTCCTGGACGTGGACGCCGTGCTGTTCCCGGAGGTGTTCGTACAGGTCCCCTGCCTCCAACTCCCGTGCGGACAGGGCCGGTACGAGGTCGGCCCTGATGTGCAGGTGCTCGATGGCCATCGGGGCGCCGTCGACCAGGCGCAGCCGGGCCACGTACACGATCTCGGCGGCGGGCGAGAGGCGCAGCCGGCGGCCCACGCGGGCGCCGGCCGGGACGGTGGTGAACTCCAGCAGGCGGCTCGACCAGGCGCCGGAGGCCTGAGGTGCCGTCATGGTCTGTTCGCCGGAGACGAGTTCCTGGGTGATCTTCTCGGGTGCCACGAACATGCCGCGCCCGTGCTCCCGCACCAGCAGCCCCGCGGCGACGAGTTCGTCCACCGCCGCGCGCAAGGTCGGGCGGGACACGCCGAGTTGGGCACAGAGGACGCGCTCGGAGGGGATCGCGTCCCCCGGGTGGTGCGACTCGACGAGGTCGAGGATGAAGTCGCGGACCCGCTCCCGTTTGAGTACCGCACCTGGCGCGTCGGCCTTCATGTCGCACTCCTCATGTGCGGAGTCCCTGGTTGACCACCTGACCAGTTGACCAACGGTAGCCCGCAATCGCCCTGCTGACCCGGGCAGTCTAACCACCACCGGGCGATGATCCTTCCGGTCCGTACCGACCCGCACGCCAAGTCCCCTTGCGGCGGGAGGGGTTGACGCCCGCATTGGTCTATGCCACCTTCATCCCCACATCGAGAGGTGAGCTGTCCAGTGGACTTCACTGGTCAGGTGGTCAAATGTCCGTTCGTGCATGCCACCCAGGTGAACCTCCCCCACACGCCCCGCCCGTCCCGGAGACGCCCCATGCCCGCACAGCGTTCCGTGCTCTCCCTCGTCCCCAGACCCACCAAGTCGGCTGTCCGGCCGGGGCAGTTCACGCTCGACGCCGACACCGCCCTGCACATCGGCGCGGGCGCCGAACCGGCCGCGGACCTGCTGCGCACCCTGCTCGCCCCCGCCACCGGGCTGCCTCTGCCGTCCTCCCCCGAGGGCCAGTTGACCCTCACGCTCGACCCCGGCCTCGCCGGACTGGCCGGTCTCGGCGAGGAGGGATACGGACTCACCGTCGCCCCGCACGCCGTACTGCTGCGTGCCGCGCACCTCACCGGTCTGCTGCGCGGTCTCCAGACGATCCGCCAACTCCTGCCCCCGCAGGCCCTGTCGGAGTCACCGCAGCCCGACACGGAGTGGCTTTTGCCGTGTGTCGAGATCACAGACCTCCCCCGTCACCCCTGGCGCGGCGCGATGCTCGACGTGGCCCGGCACTTCCAGCCCGTCTCCTATCTGCGCCGGTACGTCGACCTGTTGGCGCTGCACAAGATCAGCGTGTTCCATCTGCACCTCACGGACGACCAGGGCTGGCGCATGCCGGTGTCCGCCTACCCGAAGCTCACCGAGATCGGCGGTCACCGCGCCGAGTCCCAAGTGGGCCCCGCCGGAAGCGACTTGTACGACGGTGTCCCGCACGGAGGCTCGTACACACGGGCCGAACTCGGCGACCTGGTGAGCCATGCGGCCGCTCGCGGAGTCACCGTCATGCCGGAGACAGAGATGCCCGGGCATGTACGGGCCGCCCTCGCCGCCTGTCCCGAACTGGGCAACAACCCCGAGCGCACCCTGGACGTCTGGACCCGCTGGGGCGTGTGCGACACCGTCCTAGGCGTCCACGACGAGGTCCTCGACTTCTGCCGTACGGTCCTCGACGAGGTCATGGACGTCTTCCCCTCCCCGTACATCCATGTCGGCGGCGAGGAGTGCCCCACCGCTGAGTGGACGCACAGTGTCGACGCCCGCGAACGGGCCGCAGAACAGGGCCTGTCGAGTCCCGCGGACCTGCACGGCTGGTTCCTCGGGCAGATCGGCGACTTCCTCGTCCGACACGGACGGCGTCCGGTCGGCTGGGCCGAGACGGGGGCCGAACTGCCCCTGGGTTTCACGGTGATGACGTGGCGCGACTCGGCGCACACCCTGGCGGCGGCGCGCCGCGGCCACCCCGTGATCAGCGCCTACCACCGGGCGACCTATCTCGACTACGCCCAGTCCGAGGACCCGGGTGAGCCCCCGGCCCAGCCCGGCGGCGTCGTCGATCTGCGCGCCGTCCACACGCACGACCCTGTACCTGAAGGCGCCGAACGGAGCGCGGCCGAGCGGGTGTTGGGCACGCAGGCGCAGCTGTGGACCGAGTTCGTCAGGACGCCCGAGCGCATCGAGTACCTCACCTACCCCCGCCTGTGCGCCCTCGCCGACCGTGCCTGGGGCGGCGCGACCGACTGGGTGGACTTCCGTTCCCGGCTCGACGACCACACGGCCCGCCTGGACGCGCTCGGGGTCCCGTACCGCCCCTGAGCCGTCCCCCCTCCCACTGCCACCCCCTCAAGTACCGCCCCTCACCTGTCCGTTCCGGAATCACCCCACCTTTCTGGAGAGGCACGACATGAGACTCGACAAGAGGTTCGCGAAGAACAGACTGCGCGCCGCCGCGTCCGCCGCCGTCGCGGTGGCCATGGGCGCCGCCGCGCTCACCGCGATGCCGTCCACCGCGAGCGCGGCGGGCGACGGGCTGAGCGTCCAGTACCGCACCAGCGCCACGGGAGCCACGGCCGACCAGTCCGAGCCCTGGTTCAAGGTGAAGAACACCGGCTCCAGCACAGTGCAGTTGGCGAGCGTCAAGCTCCGTTACTACTTCAAGGCGGACTCGGCGAGCGCGAGTTACCGCTTCGCGTGTTCCTGGGCCGTCAAGGGCTGTGCCAACGTCACGGGCACCTTCGGCACACTCGCCAACCCGACGGCCACGGCGGACCGTTACCTGGAGATCGGCTTCACCTCCGGCGCGGGCACGCTCGCGCCGGGCGCCGACACCGGTGACATGCAGCTGCGCTTCTACCAGTCGACGTGGCAGACGCTGAACCAGAGCGACGACTACTCCTTCGGCGCCTCGCAGACGTCGTACGCCGACTGGTCCAAGGTCACCGCACAGCTGTCCGGCGCCACGTTGTGGGGCACCGCCCCCGCGGGCAACGACCCGACGAACCCGCCCACCGACCCGCCGACAGATCCCCCGGCCACCGGCGCCGCGCTGTTCGACGACTTCAACTACAGCGCCTACAACGACCCGAAGATCTCCTCGCACGGCTGGAGCGTGCGGTCCAGCTCCGGCGGTCCCGGTGTCTCCGGCGCCACCTGGGCGCCCGAGAACGTCACGTTCGCCAGCACGAGCGGCAACTCCGTGATGAATCTGGAGACGTCGACGTCCGGCACCGGCGAGAGCACCAAGCAGACCGAAGTCGTCACCAACACACGGAAGTTCAAGAACGGCACCTACGCGGCCCGGGTCAAGTTCAACGACGCGCCCAAGTCGGGACCGGACGGCGACCACCTCGTCCAGACGTTCTTCACCATCAACGACCTGACGGCCCCGTTGGCGGACGACTACTCCGAGTACGACTTCGAGTACCTCCCCAACGGCGGCTGGGGCGAGACGTCCAACATCCTCTACACGACGTCCTGGGAGACCTACCAGGCCGACCCGTGGATCGCGGTCAACCAGCACACCGAGGGCCGGCAGAGCTACAACGGCTGGCACGACCTGGTGCTGACCATCGACAACAGCAGCATCAAGTACTACATCGACGGCCAGCTCTTCGGCACCCACGACGCCGCGTACCTCCCGGAGCGGCCGATGTCGATCAACTTCAACCAGTGGCTGATCGACTTCGGCGGCCTCACCAGCTCCACCCCACGCGCCTACGACGAGCAGGTCGACTACGTCCTGCACGTCAAGGACCAGGTCCTCACGCCGGCGCAGGTGGCCGCCAAGGTCGCGGCGTACCGGGGCGCGGGCACCACGTTCGAGGACACCGTGCCCAGCAATTGATCACTCAGGGCGGCGGGCCGCGCACTCGGCGTACGGCATCCGGGAGCACGGCCCGACGTCGCCTAAGCTCCGGCCCATGCGCGTAATGGTCTTGGAGGACGACCCCGAGCTGGGGCCCGTCGTCGCTGCTCAGCTGCGTGACGCGGGGTTCGCGGTGGACCTCGCGCGCACGCTGGCCGAGGCGGATATCAAGCTGTCCGTCCATCGCTACGACTGTGTCGTGGCCGACCGCTCGGTCCCGGACGGCGACTCCCTCACGCTGCTCGCCGCACACCGGCGGGCGGGATCGGCGCTGCCCTTCCTACTGCTGACGGCAATGGACGCGGTGAGCGACCGGGTGGCCGGCTTCGAGCACGGGGCGGACGATTATCTGGTGAAGCCGTTCGCCTTCGCCGAACTGGTCGTACGGGTAAGGGCGTTGTGCCGCAGGGAGCAGCCCGCGCGGCCGTCCGTGCTGCGCACGGGCGACCTTGAACTCGACCTTCCGCGTCGGCGGGTCACCCGGTCCGGAGTGCTGCTCAGCCTCTCCGCCAAGGAGTTCGCGGTGCTCGAACTGCTGATGCTGCGCGCGGGCGAAGTGGTGACCCGCAGCGAGCTCATCGAGAGCTGCTGGGACGAGGCGAGCGAGCCGATGTCGAACGTGGTGGACGTCCTGATCGGCCAGTTGCGCAGACGCCTCGGCCCGCCCGACCCGATCGCGACGGTGCGCGGAGTCGGCTACCGCCTGGGCGGCGAGGCATGAGCCGCCGCGGCACCTCACCCGCCGTGGCCCGACTCCGGCGCACCCGCCGCCTGATGACCCTCCTGTTCGCCTCGACGACCGCGGCCTGTCTCGTCGTACTCGCCGTGGTCGCCATCCGGATCGATTCCGCCTCCCGCCGCTCCGGCCTGGACCACGAGGTCGGCAGCCGCGCGGCGGGGCTGTCGCGGGCGGTCTGGTTCGACGCGGGTGTCCTGCACCTGGAGCCGCTGCGCGAGGACGAACTCGCCCAGGGCGCCCAGGTGTTGGCGGTGTTGCAGGCGGCACCGGGGAAGACGCCGACCGTGCGGAACGTCGTACCCGGACGGTCGGCGCTGCCCGACACGGACCAGCTGGACGAGGTCTGGCACAGCGTCCTGGAGGAGCAGGGAACGGTCCAAGTCAGCGCGTCCGCCACCAAGGGCGGGCGGCTGCGGTGGGCGGCGGCACCGGTCTGGGACGGGGACCGGATCGGGGCAGCGGTACTCGTCGGCACGGAACTGGCGCGCAGCGAACACGATCACGACCTCCTCGTGCGCTGGCTGGCCCTCGGCTGCACGGCGCTGGTCTGCTGCGCGGCGGCCGTAGGACATCTGCTGTCCGGGCGGGCCATGCGTCCCGCGCTTCGGGGGCTGGGCCAGCAGGAGCAGTTCCTGGCCGAGGCGGCGCACGAGCTGCGGACGCCGCTCGCGACGCTGCGCCTTGTCGTGGAGCGGAACGGGTCGTCCGACGAGACGCTACGGCTGGTCGACCGGCTGAGCCGGCTGGTCACCGGGCTGCTCGCCAGGGCGCGGCTTGAGTCCGGGGCGCAGCGGGTCGAGCTGGTGCCGTTGCGGCTGGACCAGTTGGTGGAGACCACGGTCGAGGAACTGCCGGACCACGAGAGCGTGACGGTGACGGCCGAGCCGGTGGTGGTGCGCGGCGATCCGGATCTGCTGACGCAGGCGGTGCGGAATCTGGTGGAGAACGCTCAGCGGCACGGGGGCCCCGCCGGTTCGCCGGTGGAGGTCACCGTCGCTCCGGGGCTGGTCACGGTCCGCGACCACGGGGACGGCGTACCGCTCGCGGATCGGGAACGCGTGTTCGCGCGCGGAGTCACCAGGACCGGTCCAGGCACGGGCGCGGGCCTCGCCATCGTCCGCTGGGTCGCCGGTCTGCACCACGGCACCGCCCGTCTCGCGGACGCCCCCGGCGGCGGCCTGCTCGCCGAACTCCGGCTCCCGACGGACGCACCCCCGGCATCCTCATCCTCATCTCATGAAGGTCCCGGCACCGTGGGCGCATGAACGTATCGCGCAGCCCAGTCATGCTGGTCACCACCACCGCCGTGAGCATCGGCGCCGTGCTCGTCGGTCTGAATGTCTACGGCGAGGCCGCCACCCCTTCCGCCACCCATGTGGCCGTCCGCGTCGACCAGGTCGGCTACGTGCGCGGCGAGACGAAACAGGCGTATGTGATGGGGCCCACGAAGGCGCTCGCGGGGGCGCGCTTCAAGGTCGTCGACGCGAAGGACAAGGTGGTCACGGCGGGTCGCCTCGGTACCGTCACCGGTCACTGGAACGCCAAGTTCCCGTCTGTGCGGACCGTCGACCTCTCCGCGCTGGACAAGCCCGGCACGTACCGCATCGTCCTGTCCGGCAGCGCGGCCGGCCGCTCCCCCGCCTTCCGGATCGCCGACGCGAGCGAGCTGATGACCCCGCTCGTCCGGGACAACGTCCGCTTCCTGCAGGCGCAGCGCGACGGCGCCGACGTGGTGTCCGGAGGTCTGTCCCACGGTCCGTCCCATCTCGCCGACGAGGAGGCGACCGTCTACGCCGACCCGCACTACGACGAGGCGGGCGAGGAACTGCTCGACGAGCACCTGACCCCGACGGGGGACACGGCCGATGTCGCGGGCGGCTGGTTCGACGCGGGCGACTTCCTCAAGTTCACCGGCACCTCCTCCTACTCCACCGCCGAACTCCTGCTCGCCGAACGGGACTTGCCGGACATGGAGTCGCTGTCCGCCGAGGCCGAGCACGGTCTGGAGTGGGTGGACAAGATGTGGGACGGGGACAGCGAGACGCTCTACGCCCAGGTCGGCATCGGCGCGGGCAACGACGCCGTACGGACGGATCACGACGTGTGGCGGCTGCCGGAGGCCGACGACCGGCTCGACGTGGAGCCCGGTGACCCGGACTACACGATCAAGCACCGGCCGGTGTTCCGCGCCAACAAGCCGGGCGAGCCGATCACTCCGAGCCTGGCGGGACGGGTGGCCGCGGTGTTCGCCCTTGCCGCGCAGCGCACGGCCGACAGCGACCCGGACGAGGCGCGGGAGTGGCTGGAGAAGGCCGCCGCCGTCTACGACCTGGCCGACACCGACCACGACCCCGACGAGCCGATCGTCACCGCCTTCCCGAGCGCCTTCTATCCCGAGGACTCCTGGCAGGACGACATGGAGTTCGCGGGTGCCGAACTGGCCCTGGCCGCAGGGGACTTGGGGGACGGCCGGGAGGCCGACTGGACCGGCGAGGCGGCCCACTGGGCCAAGGCCTACCTGGACTCCGACGTCAAGGGCACCCTCAACGTCGCGGACGTCAGCGCCCTGGCCCACGTCGACCTGACCACCGCTCTGGACGGCGCCCGCAGCAACGGAGTTGGGGCTGCGGACCTGAACAAGGATCTGCGCCGCCAGTTGGAGGACGGGGTGGATCACGCCGAGCACGACCCGTTCGGTGCCGGTGCGGTCTACGACGACTTCGACGCCGTACCGCACGCCTTCGGCCTGGTGGCCACCGCCCGCCTCTACGCCAAGGCCACCGGGGACACCCGCTACGACGCGTTCGCCGGCCGGCAGCGGGGCTGGGCGCTCGGCGCCAACCCCTGGGGCACCAGCTTCATGATCGGCGCGGGCGAGGTCTACCCGCACTGCCCGGAACACCAGTTGGCCAACCTCCGCGGCAGCCTCGACGGCAAGGGCGCGATCCTGCGGGGCGCGGTGGTCAACGGCCCCAACGCGGCTGACAGACTGACCGAGTTGAACCGCTTCCCCACCATGAAGAAGTGCACCGCCGCCCCGCCGTCGGGAGCCTGGACCGACTTCGACGGCAAGGGCTCGCGGTACATGGACGACGTGGGCGCCTGGCAGACGGTGGAGCCCTCGCTGGACTTCACCACGACGGCCCTGCTGGCCTTCGCGTCGACCGCGCGGGACGAGGACGCGTAGCCGAGTCTCTGAGTCTCCTCAAGTCGCTTGGCGCGCACGGGACATGACGGTCAGGCTGAGCCCCATGACTGGAATCACGGGACTGAGCAAGAAGAACACCTTCGTGCTGACCATCCGGGACGCCGACGTGGTCGCGACGGCCCTGCGCCAGGCACTGGCCGGGGCCTCTCCCGGGGAGCGCCCCGGTCTGGAACGCGCCGTCGCACTCGTCGAGTCCACCGCCGCCGCCAACGACAGCCGGCTGCGCGGCCGTTGGGTCAGGTCCCGGCTGACCGCCGTCGGCTTCGACGGGGACATCACCTCCGTCGCGGCGGTGCGTGCGCTGCGCCAGGCGGAGCCGCGACTGAGCCTGCTGGCCGCTGTGCACCTGCAGAAGGAGGCAGTGGCCCATCCGGAGTGATCCGGCAGCCTCCGGTCACGCGGGGAGTGGAGGCTGCCGGATGCGTGGGGCCGCTCAGGACGTGAGGTAACAGGACTTGCTCACGTTCGGCAGCGGGTCGGAACCGAAGGCCGCCGTCGTGCAGCTCGCGCCGCCGCTGAAGGCCTTGTAGAGGAAGCGGCCCCGGGCGCCGTAGGCGACGGTCTGCTGCCCGCTGAAGGCACAAGTGCCGCCTTCCGCCGAGCAGTTGGTGGCGTAGCCGACCGGGCCGCCGGTCGCGGTGTAACAGGCCTTCGACTCACCGGAGATGGGGTCGCCGAACGTGGCGTCGGTGCACGCGGTGTCGCCGGTGGCGGTGGCCGTGGTGAACGCCCCGTAGGCGCCGTACATCACCGGCTGTCCCGCCGCTGCCGCACAAGTGCCGTTCTGGTCCGCGCACTTGGTCCAGCCACCGGCCGGGGCACCGGCGGGCGGCAGGTAGCAGGACTTCGCGACGCCGTCGATGGGATCGCCGAAGTGGGCGTTGGTGCAGGCGACGGAGCCGTTGGTGACCTGGTGGACGAAGTTGCCGTTGGCGCCGTAGGCCACGTCACGGTTGTAACCGGGCACGCCGCAGGTGCCGTTCTCGGCCGCGCAGGCGGTGTATCCGGGCGGGCCGCCGACGTCGGCGACGTAGCAGGACTTGACGAGGTTGGCCGCCGGGTCGCCGCCGAAGGAGTCGTTCGAGCAGGCGGCGCTGCCGGCCGCCGTCTTGTACGTGTACGTCCCGGCGCCGTAGGCCACCGAGCGGGTGCCGGTGAAGGAGCAGGTGCCGCCCTCGCCCGCGCACCGGGTGTAGCCCGCGCGCAGGGCGCCGGTGCCGGGTTCGGCGGGCGGTGCCGGATTGCCGAGGCCGGTGGCGGAGACGGTGTAGCTGCCGGGGGCGACGCCGGTGAGGTAGACGTAGGTGTCGTCCTGGCTGCCGCCGGTGATGCCGGCGGCGGGCGTGAAGGTTCCGTTGCTCCAGACGGTCGCGCCGTTCACGGTCACCGTGATGTTGCCGCCGAGCTTCGGCACGCCGATGCGGCCGGTGCTGCCGGACGGGCTGGAGAGGGTGGCCGAGTAGGTGCCGGCCGACGGGTCGCGGGACCAGGACGCGTTGATGGCGCCCTGGGGCATGGTGATGCGGCCCTGGGCGCTGGTCAGGTCGCCGGGGTGCGGGACGAAGCGGTAGGCGCCGGTCGCCGACTCGGGCGCGGTGCCGAGCACGTCGAAGGTGAGCGTGGAGGTGGGCGCGGTGGACCAGCCGTGCGCGAGGCTCATGAACGAACCGCCGTACGCGAGGCCGCCGTCGGACTGGATGCCCTCCCAGAACGTGCTCTTCGTGCCGATGTCACTGTCGAGCATGTGACCCCAGGTGCGGCGGATCTGGTCCAGGGCGGTGAAGTCGTCGTTGGCGGTGAAGCGGGCGTTCAGCTCCATGCCGCCGGCGAACGGCGAGACGTTGCCGCCCCATTCGGGCGTGGTCGGGCCGTAGATGCCCCAGTTGTTGCCGAGCCCGGTGATGATGCTCTTCGACTTGGCCGCGGAGTCGCTCAACCCGTACCAGACGGCCAGGGAGTTGCCGTCCTGCGGATACAGACCGCTGCTCGGGTTGTCCTTGTACATGCCCTTGGAGGCGTCCCACAGCAGGGAGTTGGCGGCGGACTTGATCGCGGCGGCCCTGCTGTTCCAGCTCGCGGCAAGGGCGCTGTCGCCCTCGACCGTGGCGAGGGTGGCGCCGCCCTTGAGGGCGCCGTACAGCAGCGCGTTGGCGGAGATGTTCTCGCCGCCCTGGCCGACCCGGGCCCAGTCCTGGGTGCGGGTCACGTCGAGGAGGTTGTTGCCGTCGATCTTGTTGGTGATGAAGGCCATCCCCCGCTTGTAGTTGGACCATTCGGAGTCCAGCCACGACCGGTCGCCGGTGTACGTGTAGTACGTGGACGTCCCCAGCAGCGTCCACGTGTGGTAGGTGTCCGAGCCGGTGAGGTTGAACGGCGGCCCGGACCAAGGGATTTCGCCCGCGGACGACTGCGCGTTGTACATCGTGGTGAGCGCGTTGCGGGTCGAGGTGAGGTCGTTGGAGTACGCGTACTGCGTGGGGACGGCGATGCCCATGTCGCCGGGCCACACCGTGCGGTCCCGCTTCGCGCCGTCGACCAGCACGGAGTCGCCGACACCGACGGTGGCGCTGTTGTCCCAGGCCGAGGAGGGCGGGGGCCAGGCGCGGCCCTGGTTGGAGGCGATGGTGTTCAACTGCACGGTGTAGGCCCCGGCGTACCAGATGCGGTTGAGCAACTCGTCGCTGGAGGTGAAGTAGTTGGCGTAGTCGGCCGGGTTGGACTTCCCCGGTGCGGCCGTGAAGTTGAGGCTGACGCCGTTGAGGTCCACCCAGCCCGAGCTGTCGAGGAAGACCGTCAAGTAGCGGAATCCGCCTCGTAGTTGAGCGGTGGGCACGGTGTAGGCGCCGTTGGCGGAGGGTGTGGTGTAGAGGGCGCCGTCCTCGCCGTCGCGGCCGCTGCTGCGGTCGCTGTTGTTGCCCACGTACAGGGACGACTCGCTGAAGGCCAGGCCGACGCGTTGACCGCTGGAGCTGGTACTGCCGAATGACAACGTTACCAAGCCGCCGACTTCTTTCCCGAAGTCGAGCGTGATGGCCGACTGGGAGCCGGAGATCCGGGTCGCCTGCCCGTTGAGGACGCTCGTCGGGTTCGCGACACTGCCGGACGTGCGGTAGACGGCGGTCGGCTTGAGGGTGCGGGAGGTCGGCGAGTAGTTCACGGCGTCGAGTGCCGCCTTGGGAGCCGGCGTTGCGCTGGTCGGCGCCGCCCCGGCGGACAGGGCCGGGGTCACGGCCAGCGCGGCGGCCACCGTCATGGTGAGCCCAACTAGGCGCCCTGGTCTGGGCTTTCGGTTCTGCGGTGGCCTGCGGCGGCGCATGAGTGCCTCCCGGATCGGTGGGGGAACCAGCCGCTCAACTGGGCAACCAGGCATGTGAATCGATTCAAACAGATCGACCGCGAGGGCCTGGAAGGGGAAGAGCAACGGGTACGCGAGATGACTCGCCGAAGTTCGCACCGATGATGGGCGCCGGGCGAGCGGGTGTCAACCCATCACGACAGCCCTCAACTCCCGCGAAAAAAGCGCACCTTACGACATTGACAGGGTCGCACCAAGCCGGTTCACTGCGTCGAGGACGGGTAGAGGTATGGACCATTGATCCAGAGGCTGAATCCATTCACACCCAGCGCCCCCCATCGTGAAATCGAGGCGAGTTCCGGTGTCCCTACATGATGTCGACATCGTTGTCAGACCACGGTTCCTCAGCTTTCTGCTGACGGCCGCTCTCGCGTTCGTGGCGCTGGTCCCGGTCGCGTCGCCGGCGTCCGCCGCCACCCAGGTGTGCGTCCTGGCCTGTGACACGCTCGACCCGTCGCAGGCGAGACAGGAAACGTTTCCAGTTCCGGACAAGACCCTCAACGGGCGGGTCGTCCGGCTCCATGTGTCCGACGCCGACGACATGGCATGGGCCAGCATCGACAACGGTACGAGCGGCGACGCGGTGTGGTTGGACCGGTCCTGGGACGGTGGCGCCACCTGGGACGGTCTGCTCGGCAAGGCGAGCATCCCGAGCACCTGGACCGGTACAAGGACGCTGATGTACAACATCACCGACCCGCGCGACCACAAGCGCGGCCTCGTCCGGGCCTGCGGCGACGCGGCCGGCGTCGGCTGCACGAACTGGGTCTACCCGACCGTCTGCGACGCGGTCTGCGACGGTACGAGCGCGGGCCAGGCAGCGGGTGACGACCAGCCGGTCCCCTCGACCACCCTGTACGGCCGCACCATTCGGCTGCACGTGGACCAGAAGAACTCCATGGCCTGGGGAAGCATCGACACCGGTGGCTCCGGTGACGAGATCTGGTTGGACCGTTCCTGGGACGGCGGCTCGACCTGGCCGGACGGTTCCTCCCTCGGCCGGACGAGCACCCCGTCCGGAGCGACCACGACCCGCACCGCGATGTACGCCGCCCGCGATCCGCGCGGTCTCCTCTACGGCGGCGCGGTCCGCGCCTGCGGCCGGGAGGCGAGCCACAACGAGGGCAGCTGCACGGCGTGGTACCGGCCCGTGCCGACGAAGGCGCGTGCCGCGGCGGACGCGCTGATGACGTCGTACGACCCCTACAACGGCTGGTGGCCCAGCAGTTGGTGGAACTCGGCGGCGACCCTCACCTCCGTCATCGACTTCGCGAAGACGACCGGCACGCACGACTACGACTGGATCATCGCCCGCACCTTCGACCAGAACAAGGGCGTCTTCCCGGCCGGGACGCGCAGTTCGGACGCGATCGAGGGCGACTTCATCAGCCGGTCGATCGACGACTCGGGCTGGTGGGCGATCGCGTGGATCGACGCGTACGACTACACGCACGACGCGCGCTATCTCAACGAGGCCGTCACTATTGCCAATTACGTCCAGCAGTACTGGGACACCAGTACCTGCGGCGGCGGTGTGTGGTGGGACCGCGAGCGGACCTACAAGAACGCGGTGACGAACGGGCAGTACCTGTGGCTGACCACCGCGCTGCACCAGCGCGTCGCCGGTGACACGGTCTGGCTGCAGCGGGCGAAGACGTCGGCCGCCTGGTACAAGACCAGCGGGATGATCAACTCCGCGGGTCTGGTGAACGACGGGCTCTCCTCGTCCTGCGCCAACAACGGTTCCACCGTGTGGAGTTACAACCAGGGCCTGGCCATCGGCGCCTTCACGGAACTGTGGAGGACGACCGGCGACAGCTCGATGCTGACCACGGCCCGGACGCTGGCGGACGCGGCGATGAGCAGCTCGCAGCTGACGGTGGGCGGAGTCCTGACGGAGTCCTGCGATGTCGGCTCGGCGTCCTGCGACGACAACCAGAAGCAGTTCAAGGGCATCTTCATGCGGAACTTCGCCGACCTGGCGAAGGCGACCGGTTCGACCACCTACCAGGCCTACATCCAGAAACAGGCCGACACCCTGTGGGCGCTGGACCGGTCCACGCTCAACGCCCTCGGTGAACGCTGGGCGGGCACCAGCCCGAACCAGACCGACTGGCGCACGCAGGCCAGCGCGCTCGGAGCGCTCACGGCGGCTGCGGGCTGAGTGGCAAGGTGGGTGCGTGACACCTGGGTGAAGGGCAGCCTGGTTGCGTTCCTCAGGCGCGACCAGGCTGTCCGTGCAGCACCACCTGGAGACCCACCCGAGGAGCGGACGATGAGCGTCACCCACACGGAGACCGGCACGGAAGCCGACACGGACACCGTGACCTGGAACAGTAATGCCTTCGACGAGATCGCCGCGAACGACTCGGGCCGCCCGGTCCTGTTCACCAACGCCCGGGTCCTGACCATGGACCCGCTGATCGGAACCCTGCGCGGGGCCGATGTCCTGCTCGTCGGCGCCCTGCTGGTGGGCGTCGGCCCGGGCATCATCACGGCAGCGGGGGACGACAACGCCATCGTCGTCGACTGCACGGGCATGACGGTGGTTCCGGCGATGGTGGACACGATCGCGCTCGTCGGCGGACGGGGCCAACGCGCGGAGTACGTAGGGACGTTGACGCCGGGGAACACGGGCGACCTGCTGGTCGTACCGGACGAGTTCGCCCCGGATGCGCAGGGTGCGGTGGCCACATTGCTCACCCGCCCGGAGAAGGTCCGCGCCCTGATAGCGGCCGGCAAGCCGGTCCTCTGGTCCGGCACGCACGCTCCCGGCCGCGCGACCGCCCCCGAGGCGGGCATCCCGGCCGCCCAGGACCTGACCGGCAGCCCGCGCATCGGCGTCTGGATCGACGAAAACGACTTCCTGCACCAGGAGTTGACCGCCGACGGCCGCTACGACGAGACCCGGGGCGGCCGGCCGCACGCCTACGAGGGCCGGTACTGGATCGACGGCGACCGCATCGACTACCTCGACGACCTCGGGTTCTGGGCGTTCGGTGAGTTCCGGGGCGAGGAGCTGCATCATGCGGGGTATGCGATGCGGCTCGGACCGCGGGCATAGCGATGGCTCGGGACGGTCACTCCGGTGTGCCCGCCAGTTCCACCGCCCTGCGGCGCAGGGCGAGGGCGGCCGGGGCGACCGCCGAGATCACGGCGAGTACCGCGCAGATGGCCACGGTCCAACCGAGCGTCGCCCAGGGGATCTCGATCGGCGTCCACACTGCGTGCAGGCCCAACGCGCCCCACATTCCTGCCAGGTTGAGCCCGGCGACCAGCGCTCCCAGCACACCACCGACCACTACGACCATCAGCGCCTCGGCGGCCACCAGCCGCAGCACCTGCCACCTGGTGGCCCCGGCCAGGCGCAGCACGGCCAGGTCGCGGACCCGGTCGGAGGTCGCCATGACCATGGCGTTGGCCAGCGAGATGCCGGTGTACAGCAGGGCGATGCCCAGGACCAGCAGGAGGCCCGCCCGGGTCGTCCGGTCGGTCTCGGGGTACGTCGACCGCACCCACTGCCTGGCGGTGAGCACCGTCGCGCCCGACGCCCGTACCGCGTCGCGCAGTTCGGCGGCTACGGCGGTCGCGTCGGCGCCGTGCGCGAGGCGTACGTCGACGCGGTCGACAGGTGCGTCCGGGGCGTTGCGCGGTGTGACGTAGACGCCGTTGTCGCCGGTGCCGGTCGTCATGACGGCGGCTATCCTCAGGGACTTTCTCCTGCCGTCGCCGAGCCACACGTCCACCCGCTCGCCCACGGTGTGCTTCTCCCACTCCTTGTTGACGATGATCGAGTCGTCGTCGAGATCGCTCAACCTCCCTTCGACGAGCGGCAGTTCGGTGGTGCCGGCGAGCAGACGGGGGTCGGCGGCGCGGGCCTCGGAGCGGATGAGCGCCGCGCCGTCCTCCAGGACGTACACGGCACTCGCCGAGGACGCGGAGACCTCCGCGTCGGGCACAGTGCGCAGCTTCTGCAGCGTCGCGTCGTCGAAGCCCGCGTCGCCCACGGCGGTGATCACGAAATCGGCGGCGGTCCGCGCGCGGACCTCGGTGACCTTCGCCTCGGCGAGGGTGGCCGTGGCGCCCAGCAGCGATCCCGCCAGCGCGACCGTGACCAGCACGGGCGCCGCGACAGCGGCCGTGACCAGCACGGGCGCCGCGACAGCGGCCGTGCGCCGGACGCCGGCGGCGGCGTTCTCCCGCACCAACATCCCCGTGGCGCCCGGCAGCTGGGCCGGCAGCCAGGCGATCAGCCGGATCAGCGGGGGTACCAACACCGGCGCGAGCAGTGCCACCGCGGTGATCAACAGCATCGGACGGCTCACATAGGTCTTGCGGTGCAGCAGGCCGCTCGGATCGTTCACCAGGGCCAGGACCAACGTCACCACGGCGGTCAGCAGGAGGGCCGAGCCGACCAGCCGGCGCCCCCACGTCATCGTCCGGGTGTCCACGGACGCCTCGCGCAGCGCCTCGGTGGGACCGGTGGACCCCGCTCGCCAGGACGCGGCCAGCGCTCCGGCCTGCGCGACGAACAGACCTGTCCAGAAGGCCAGTTGGTAGGGCCAGGTGGAGTCGCCGATGGTGAACCAGCGGGGCGCCAGGCCCTCGTCGACCGTCCACGCGGCGAGCATCGGCGCGCCGTAGGAGCCGAGCACGCAGCCTGTCGCCGAGGCCAGCACACCGATCAGGAGGGCCTCGGAGACGACCAGGCGGCGAATCTGCCCCGGCGTCGCCCCGGCCGTGCGCAACAACCCGAACTCGCGGCGGCGTTGAGCCACCGTGAAGGCGAAGGTCGACGCCACCACGAACACCGACACGAATCCCGTGACACCGCCCGCCGTGCCGAACAGGGCGTTCATCGCGGTGAGTTCCTCACTGTCCCGGTCGGGATCGGCATCGGCGTACCGGCGCGCGTCGCCGGTCAGGACCTGGACGCCGTCGCTGCCACGCACCGCCGTGCGTACGGCCACCGCTCCCGCGTCGACGACGAGTTGGACGCTGTGCGGTGCCAACTGCGCGGCGCGTGTGTCGGTGTAGAAGACGGCGTTCTCGAAGCCCAGCCCGGCCACGGTGCCGACGACCCGCACGGTGCCACCGTCGGTCCGCAGCCGGGTGCCCGGACGGAACCGGTCACCGGTGAGGACGACCTCGTCCGCGGCCTTCGGCGCGCGTCCCGCGTCCAGCCGGTACGGCGCGAAGGCGGCGATGGACCAGGGGTGGCCCACGAGATCGCCGACGCCGCCCCGGGCCCGTACGGCGAAGGAACGGTCCACGACGACGGTCCCGAGGTCCTTCAGCTTCGCGACGACATCGGCGGGCACGGCGCGCGGCCGCAAGAGCTTCCGGGTGCGGAGGCCGATCGCGGTGCGCACCCGCAGGGTGTCCATGCCCTTGACGACGACCGGTGCCGCGGCGAACCGCTCGGGCTTGCGGTCGGGTGCGTGCAGCGAGGACGCCAGGGCCAGCCCCATGACGGCGATCAGCGCCATGCCCAGGGAGAGGGCGACGAAGCTGCCGACGTAGGTGACCCAGCGGGTGCGCAGGGTGCGCAGGGCGGTGCTCAGCACGGCGCGGCCTCCAGCTTGGTCATGTGCGCGGCGATGTCCTCGGCGCCGGCACCGGTCAACTCGCCGTGGACACGGCCGTCGACGAGGAAGACGACACGGTCGGCACAGGAGGCGGCGAGCGGGTCGTGCGTGACCATGACGACCGTCTGCCCCTCGCGGTCCACCATGCCCCGCAGCAGGTCGAGCACCTCGCGACTCGTCCGCGAGTCGAGCGCGCCTGTTGGTTCGTCGCCGAAGAGCACCTCGGGTCGGGTGACCAGGGCCCGGGCCAGGGCGACGCGCTGCTGCTGGCCGCCGGACAGCTCCGTCGGCCGGTGCCGCGCCCGGTCGCCGAGTCCGACCTGTTCCAGCACTTCGCGGACCCGTGCCTTCGGCGGGCGGCGGCCGGCCAGTCGCAGCGGCAGGGCCACGTTCTGCGCGGCGGTGAGCGAGGGCAGCAGGTTGAACGCCTGGAACACGAAGCCGATCCGTTCACGGCGCAGCAGGGTCAGCTCGGTCTCGCTCAGCCCGGTCAACTCGGTCCCGCCGATGGTGACCGAACCCGACGTGGACCGGTCCAGCCCCGCGGCGCACTGCAGCAGGGTGGACTTGCCGGAGCCGGACGGCCCCATCACGGCGGTGAACGTCGCCTTCGGGAAGATGAGCGACACCCGGTCCAGGGCGGTGACGGACGTGGTGCCCGAGCTGAACTGCCGGGTCAACTCCCACAGTTGGACCGCGTCATTGCTCATGTGTTCCCCCACCGGTACCTGCTCCTCGGCTCGTCGGCTCGTCGATGTCTTCAGGACACCGTGGAAGCCCGTCGTGACGCACTACGGCCCGGACGAGACCTGGGGTAGGGCCAGGCCTACCCCCGATACGGACCCTGGACCGATGGCACCCGACCGGTGGAGCCGCTTACGGTCATGCCCATGCACCCTCGGAATGTGTGGCAGGCCATGTCCCGGCCGGGTTTCCTGCTGTCGGCCTGGCCCTGGCGGTCCGCCGCGTATCTCCTCACCGGCGCGATGACGGGCGCCGCCGCCCTGGTGGGGATCGTGACGGCGGCCGCGGTGTGCGGTGCGCTCGCCGTCGTCCTGGTGGGGCTGCCACTGCTCGTGCTGGTCGCTCTCGGCGGGATGCCGGTGGCCGTGGTGGAACGGTCCAGGCTGCGCCTGATCGACCGCGCCCCGGCGTCCGGGCGACACCGGGTGCCGACCGCGCCGGGATTGTGGGCGTGGCTGTCCACCCGGCTGCGCGAACAGGCGACCTGGCGGGAGCTCGGGTACGCGCTGCTGTTCGCGGGGCTGCTGTGGCCGGTCGACGCCTTGGCGGTCACGGTCGCCCTGCTCGTCCCGCTGTCCATGGTCGCCACCCCGTTGCTGCTGGCGACGGTCGGCGACGGCCACGAGGTGAAGGTGCTCAAGCAGTGGACGGTGACCACCTGGCCGACCGCTTTCGGCGTCGCCGTACTGGGCCTGCTCCTGCTGTGCCTGTGCGCCTATGTGCTCGGCGTCACGGCGGGCGCCCGCGCCGCGCTGACCCGGTTGCTGATCGCCTCCCGGGAGGGCGAGTTGGGCGCCAAAGTGGTCGAACTGGCCCGCTCCCGCGTCCGGTTGGTCGATGCCTTCGAGGCGGAGCGACGCCGTATCGAACGCGATCTGCACGACGGCGCCCAACAGCGCCTGGTGGCCCTGACGATGGCCCTCGGGCTGGCCCGTCTCGATACCCCGCCCGGCCCGCTCGCCGACCGGCTCACCACGGCCCATGAGGAGGCGGGCAAGGCGCTCGCGGAACTGCGCGAGCTCATCCACGGCATCCACCCCAGGATCCTCACGGACTACGGCCTTCAAGCCGCGGTCGGCGACGCCGCCGACAGGTGCGCGGTCCATGTCGACGTCGACCTCGAACTGGCGGGCCGGCCGACCCGGGCGGTCGAGTCCGCCGCGTACTTCGTGGTCTGCGAGGCGCTGGCCAACGTCGCGAAACACAGCGGGGCCACCCGTGCGCGGGTGAGCGGCGGTCATCGCGACGGACGGCTGTTTCTCGACGTGCGCGACGACGGACGCGGTGGCGCGGACGCCTCGCAGGGCAGCGGCCTCACCGGTCTCGCGGACCGGGTGTCAGTCCTGGATGGCAGACTTGCCCTGACCAGTCCGCCGGGTGGACCGACACTGCTGCACGTGGAGTTCCCTTGCGAGTTGACCGAGCCGGCCGCCCGCTCCGCGTAGTGCTGGCCGAGGACAGCGTGCTGCTGCGGGAAGGAATCGTCGGCCTGCTCGTTCGCTACGGTCACGAGGTGGCGTCGGCCGTCGGGGACGCGCGGGCACTGATCGCCGCGGTCGAGGAACACGCCCCCGACATCGTGGTGACGGACGTCCGTATGCCGCCCGGTTTCCAGGACGAGGGGCTGCACGCGGCAGTGCGGCTGCGGGAGAAGCGCCCCGCGCTCCCGGTCCTGGTCCTCAGTCAGTACGTGCAACGGACGTACGCCGCCGAGCTGTTGGACTCCGGCGACGGATCGGGCGTCGGCTATCTGCTCAAGGACCGGGTCGGCCAGGTCGAGGAGTTCATGGAGGCGCTGCACGAGGTGGCGGACGGCGGCACGCTGGTCGACCCCGAGGTGGTACGCCAGTTGCTGCGCCGCCAGCGCGATCCGCTGGAGCAACTCACCCCGCGCGAGCGCGAGGTGCTGGCACTGATCGCCGAGGGCAGGTCCAACGGCGCGATCGCCGCGGAGCTGGTGGTTTCCGAGGCCGCGATCGGCAAGCACATCGGCAACATCCTCACCAAGCTGGACCTGCCCCCGACGGCCGGCACCCACCGCAGGGTCCTGGCCGTCCTCACCTATCTGCGGGCTTGAGAGTGCGGGCGGTCGTGCCGGATCACGGACCGCCGTGTCCTCTGAACCCCCCGCGCAACCGCGCCTCCGCCCCAGGATCCGCTCGCGGATGCAGGTCCAGCGCGGCCAAGGCGGCACCGAGCAACGGCGGCTCCGTGCACACCACCGGCCGGACCCCCGGCACCGCCTCCGTGAGCCTGCGTTCGACGTCGTCCAGGAGCGCCTTGTGGCCGGCGGCCAACACGCTTCCGCCCAGGACGACTTCGGGGTCCGGGGTGACGGCGAGTTGGAGGCGGCACAGGACCGTGACCGCCATTCTCGCGATCTCCGCCGCGAGGCGTTCGACCAGCTCAGTCGCGATCTCGTCGCCCTCGTCGCCGGCCGCGAAGACCGCCGGGCAGAGTTCGCTGAGGCGGAGGGCGGCGAGGTCGCCTTTGTGCAGGGCGGCCGTGACGTCGGCGACCGTCGCCAGGCCGAAGTGGTCAATCACCGCCGTGAGGAGGGCAGTTCGCGGTCCGCGTCCGTCCTCCGCCCGCGCCGCGTGCCACAGCGCCGACGTCCCTACGTCGATACCGCCGCCCCAGTCCCCCGAGATCCCGCCCAGCGCGGCGAAGCCGGTGGTGCGGCCGTCGGGGGCCACGCCGACGCAGTTGATGCCGGTGCCGCAGACCACGCCGACGCCCCAGGGGCGGCTGGCGCCGGCGCGCAGGACGGCGTAGGAGTCGTTGTCGACGCGCTGGGTGACCGCCCAGCGGCGGGCGCCGACAGCCTCGCGCAACGCCTTGATCTCGTACGGCAGATCGGCCCCGGCGAGAAAGGCCGTGATGCCGTCCACCTCGACGTCGGCCGCCACGCCCGCCGACGCCATCGCCTCGGCGCGCAAGGCCGCGAGTACGTCCATCGCCGCGTCCACGCCCACCGCCTGCGGGCGGAATCCGCCGCCCCTCGCGCGGCCCAGGATCGTGCCGTCCGTCCTCAACACGGCAACGTCCGTCTTCGAGTTGCCGCCGTCGACGGCGAGCAGCAGGCCCGCCTTCATCAGGCCCACCAGAGGTGTTCGCGGTTGGCGGCGACGAGCTTCGCCGCCAACTCCTCGGCCGTCTTGACCTGTCCGACGAGGGGATGCGCCAGCAACGCCGTCGCGACCCGGTCGACCCCGCCGTGCAGGGCTGCTTCCAGGGCGAGTTCCTCGTAGGCCGTCACATGCGCGATCAGTCCGGCGAACAGCGGCTCTACGGCCGTGACGGGCAACGGAGTTGCACCCTGCGCGTCGATGCGCGACGGGACCTCGATGACGGCGTCGTCGGGGAGGAAGGGCAGCGTGCCGTTGTTGCGGACGTTGGCGACGTGGACGTCACCGGTGTCGGCGGTGAGGGCGTGCACCAGCTGGACGGCGGCCTCGGAGTAGTAGGCGCCGCCGCGCTTGTCCAGCAGGGCGGGCTTCTCCGTCAGGCCCGGGTCGGCGTACATCTTCAGCAAGTCGCCCTCCATCTCGGCCACTTGCTGGGCGCGGGAGGGTTGGCTCAGCTGCTCGCGCAGGACCTCGTCGTGGGCGTAGTAGTAGCGCAGGTAGTAGGAGGGGACGACGCCCAGCCTGCGGACGACGTCCAGCGGCATGCGCAGCCGGTCGGCGAGGGCCTGCCCGTGTTCGTCGAAGATGCGCGGGAGGACGTCGACGCCGTCGAGCCGCACCGCCCGTTCCCAGGTGAGGTGGTTGAGGCCGACGTGGTCCAGGGCGACGCGTTCGTGGTCGACGCCGAGCCAGTCGGCGAAGGTGCGCTGGAAGCCGATGGCGACGTTGCAGAGGCCGACTGCCTTGTGGCCGGCGTCCAGTAGGGCGCGGGTGACGATGCCGACCGGGTTGGTGAAGTCGACGATCCAGGCGTTCGGGGCGCGCTTGGCGACCCGTTCGGCGAGGTCGAGGACGACGGGGACGGTGCGCAGCGCCTTGGCCAACCCGCCCGCGCCGGTGGTCTCTTGGCCGATGCAGCCGCACTCGTGCGGGAAGGTCTCGTCGACGTGCCGGGCGGCCTGGCCGCCGATGCGGAGCTGGAAGAGGACGGCGTCGGTGCCGTCGATGCCGACGTCCGGGTCGGCGGTGGTGGTGACTTTGGCGGAGCTGCCCTGGCGGGCCAGGATGCGGCGCGCGAACGGGGCGATGACGTCGAGCCGGTCCGGGTCGGGGTCGACCAGGGCGATCTCGGTGACGGGAAGCCCCAACCGGGCGAATCCGTCGATGAGTTCGGGGGTGTACGTGGATCCGCCACCGACAACGGTGATCTTCAACCTTTGACTCCTGTCAGTGTGACGCCCTCGATGAAGGCCTTTTGCGCGAAGAAGAAGACGATGATCACCGGCGCCATCGCGATGAGGGTCGCCGCCATGGTGAGGTTCCACTGCACCGCATGGGAGGTCTTGAACGTGGCCAGGCCCAGGGCCAACGTCCAGTGGGCGGGCGTCTCGCCGGTGTAGATGAGCGGGCCGTAGTAGTCGTTCCAGGCGTTGAAGAAGGAGAAGAGGCCGACGGCGACGAGCGCGGGGCGCATCATCGGCAGCACCACCCGGGTGAGGACCCGGAGTTCGCCGCAGCCGTCGATGCGGGCCGCGTTGAGGTAGTCCTCGGGGACGGTGAGCAGGAACTGGCGGAGCAGGAACACCGAGAAGGCGTCCCCGAAGAGGGACGGGAGCACCAACGGCCAGATGGTGCCGGTGAGATGGAGCCGGGCCCACATCAAGTACATGGGGATGACGAGGACTTGGGGCGGCAGCATCATCATCGTGATGACACAGAGGAATGCCGTGTTGCGGCCCTTGAAGCGGAATCGGGCCAGCGCGTACGCGATGGGGACGCTGGAGAGCAGGGTGGTGGCGGTGGCGGCGACGGCGTAGATCACCGTGTTGGTGAGCCAGGTGCCGATCGGCGCGGTGCTGAAGACCGTGCGGTAGTTGGACCACTGCCAGTGGTGGGGCCAGAGGCTGGTGGTGAGGGACTGGCCGTCGGTCATGACCGAGGTCAGGAAGATGAACACGATCGGGCCGATGAAGGCGCAGGCCAGGCCGACGGCGATGGCGTGTTCGGCGATCCAGATCAGGGTCCTGCGGCGGCCGGCCCGGCCGCGCGCGGCACGGTGGGGCGAGGCGGCGCGGGTCTGCCGGGCGGGTGCCGGGGCGTAGGTCGTCGTCATCGTGGTGACTCCTCGGTGGCCAAGTCCCGCGCGGCGGTGGCGACTTGCCGATGGGCGGAGCGGTACGTCATCGCGGCGGCTCCTCGGTCCGGAGGATCTCGGCGTCGTACGTCATCGCGGGGACTCCTCTATGTCGAAGCCGGAGGCGCGGCGGAGCAGGACGACGGTGAAGGCCATCGCCACCACGAAGAGCACCACGGCCAGCGCGCAGGCGTAGCCCGCGTGGAACTGGTTGAAGCCGGCGATGTAGAGCTGCTGGGGGAAGGTGAGGGTGGAGCCGTCCGGATAGCCGGGCGCGGCCTGGATGTTGCCGTTGGCGACCTGGGAGGCGACCATCGCCTGGGTGAAGTACTGGAGTCCGGCGATGACCCCGGTGACGGTCGCGAACAGCACGACCGGGGAGATCGTCGGCAGGGTGACGTAGCGGAAGCGGTGCCAGGGGCCGGCGCCGTCCAGTTCGGCGGCCTCGTAGAGTTCGGCGGGGACTTCCAGCAGGGCCGCCAGGAAGATGACCATCATCATGCCGCTGCCCCACAGGGCGAGCAGGGTCAGGGCCGGTTTGGACCAGTCCGGCGAGTTGAACCAGAGCGGGCCGTGGATGCCGAGCAGGCCCAGGATCCGGTTCACCGGGCCGGAATTGGGGTTGAACATGCAGACGAAGGCGACGGTCGCGGCGACCGGCGGGGCCAGCGCGGGCAGATAGAACAGGGTGCGGAACAGGCTCGCACCGGCCTTGAGCCGGGCGGTGACCATGGCCACGCCGAGGGCGAAGAGCACCTGCGCCGGGACCATGATCACCACCAGCCAGGCGGTGTTGCGGACGGCGTGCCAGATCAGCGGGTCGCCGTCCAGCAGGTAGCGGTAGTTGCGCAGCCCCACGAACTGGGCCTGGGAGATCATGTTCGAGTTGGTGAAGGACAGCCAGACCGTCATCACCAGCGGGTAGATCAGGAAGACCGCGAAGCCGACCAGGCCGGGGGCCAGGAAGAGCAGGACGCGCAGCCGGTTGCGGCGCATCCGCGCTTTCAACGGAGCCGTGACGAGCGGGAGTTGGGTGATCTGGTGGGCGGTGGCCATGACGGTCACTGACCCAGCTTGAGCGCGGCGTTGTTCTGCTTGTCGACAGCGGTCAGGCTGGCCTTCAGGTCGGGTACGCCGCCGCTCTGCCACTTCTCCACGAAGTGACCGAAGTTGGTGAGATAGGCGCCGCCGTCGCCGCTCGCCGGAGTGGTGGTGGTGAGCGGATTCTTGTAGACCTCAAGGAACGGCGCGAAGTTGGGATCCTTGGAGAGGCCGAGCGAGGGCGAGTCCAGTGCGGCCGTGGTGGTGGGGACGTTGCCGATCGCGTCGGCCAGCGAGGTGAGCGCGTCAGTGTCGGTGGTGAGGAATTTGATCAACTTCCAGGCCGCGCCCGGGTGTTTGGCGCCGCGCGGCATGCCGATGACGTTCCCGCCGACGTAACCGGCGCCGTACAGCTCGGACTTGCCGTCGGCGGCGGGCACCGCGGCGGTGCCGTACTCGATGTCGGCCTTGTCGTTCTTGATGAAGGCGTTGCGCCACTCGCCGTCGACCATCATGGCCAACTTGCCGGTCTCGAAGGCGTTCTGGGCGGAGAACTCGTCGCCCATGCCCGCCTTGAAGGTGACGAGCTTCTTCGCGCCGAACCAGTCGACGAGGCTCTTCTGCCAGGTCAGTGCCTGGGCGAAGGCGGGGTCGGCGCCGACGTTGGACTGGCCGTCGGCGGTGAGCCACTTGCCGCCCCAGCTGGGGACGAGGTGCTCGGTGAGCATCTCGTAGGCGCCGAGGTAGGGCATGAAGCCGGCGGTCTTGATCGAACCGTCCGCGTTGAAGGTGGTCAACTTCTTGGCGTCCGCGGCCAGTTCGGACATCGTCCTGGGTGGGGACGTTATCCCGGCCTTCGCGAACAGCTTCTTGTTGTAGTACAGGCCGAAGGTGTCGGCGAGCCACGGCATCGTGCAGCGCTTGCCGTCGAAGGCGGTGTACGACTGGACGGCCTTCGGGATCTGGTTCAGGTCCACGTGGTCCGCCTCGATGTCCGGGGTGAGGTCCTGGAAGGCACCGCTGGAACACCAGCCGCCGACGTTCGCGGCGTTGAACGAGGAGGCCACGTCGGGGGCGGTGCCGCCGCGGATGGCCTGGTTGACCTTGTCGTCGGTCTGGGCGGCGATGGCCTTGACGGTGATGTACGGGTATTTCTTGTGGAACTTGGCCAGCACCGCGTCGACCGAGGCGATCTCGTGCGGGGAGCTGAGACCGTGCCAGAAGGTGATGGTGACCGGGGTGGTGTCGTCGGCGCCGGTGTCCGCCTTCGACGTGGTGCCGCCGGTGGTGCATGCTGCGGCCAGCAGCGCCGTTACCGCGAGCAGCGACGCGGCGACGGTACGGCGGGCGGTACGGGACTCGGACATGGAACCTCCGGCAACTTTGCTTACCACTTATTGACCAGTGGGCACATGTTGGGGCACCATTTGGGCACTGTCAAGCAAGCTTTCCCGAAGAAAAATGACCACCGGTATGGAAAGTTGGTAGGAATGGTCAGCGGTGAGAGCCGTTGGGAGAAGCGGGAACGCATCCGCGCCCACCTCCTCGACCTGGTCGAGGAGACCGGCCCCGGACGTCCCCTCCCGGGCGAGCGGCAGTTGTGCGAGGAACTCGGGGTCTCCCGCCCCACCCTGCGCGCGGTGGTCGACGACTTCGTCCGTGACGGTCTGCTGGTGCGGGAGCACGGGCGCGGTGTCTTCGTGGCCCGCGCCAAGGTCGCCCAGCACCTCAGCGGTTCCGCCCCCGGGCAGGCACCGGGCCTGGGCGTCGGCGGCGTGGACGGCACGTGGGTGAGCCGCACCCTGGACTTCAAGACCGTCGCCGCGGGACCGCGGATCGGCCGCCGGCTGGGCATCGCGCCCAGCGAGCAGATCCTGCGGATCACCCGGCTGCGGACGGTCGACGGCGACCCGATGTGCGTGGAGACCCTGCACGTGCCGCACGCGCTGGTCCCCGGACTGACCGCCCGCGACCTGGAGACCGACTCCTTCTACCGCATGCTCGGCCGGCGCTACGAGATCCTGCTGACCGACGCCACGCAGAGCATCGAACCGACCGTGGTCGACGAGTGGGAGGCCGAACTCCTCGGCGTCTCCGTGCACACGCCCGCCCTGCTCTTCGAACGCGCGGCGCGGGACGCTGCGGGCCGGGTCGTCGAGTTCACCCGCTCCGTCTACCGGGGCGACCGCTACCGCATCTTCACCAGGCTGTCGTTGGCGGCCCGGCCCGACGGCGGACGCGTCGTCGACGGCTCCTGGTCGGCGGCCACCACCGTCCCCGGCGCCGACACCCTGGTCTTCGACCCCTACTGGACCAACTAGCCACCCTCACCCACCAGTTCACCGCGCCGGCCCGCCGGCCGACGCGGCGATCCCGCACGCCCTCCCCACCCGAAAGACACGCCCCTCCTCACCAGAAAGGACCGCTCATGTTCCGTCACGCACTCACCGTGACCGGAGTCGTGGCCTCCACGGTCACCTCGCTGCTCGCCTGTACGGCCTCGGTCCCAGCCGGCGCCGCCTCCTCCGCCACTTCGGGCGTCCAGCTCCAGACCTGGCTCTACCCCGGGTCGACCGGCGACTCCACCTGCACCGCCAAGAGCGAGTACGCCGACAACAGGGTGAAGAACGGCGCCCTCAACCCCGAGTACTGGTCGGTCCAGAGCAACGGCTCGGCGAAACTGGAGACCACTGCCGACGGCAGCTGCAACACCTACAGCGCGGCCAACGTCGCCGACCTCAAGGCGCACTCGGCGTACCAGTACCCGACGCTCTCCGGCATGACCACCGCCGACGTCCATGCCCTGGTCAGCACCAACAGCGCCCGTACGGCGGCCGTCACCAAGGTCACCTCCCTCGTCAGCGACGCCGGGCTCAGCGGCGTCGACGTCGACCTGGAGGACTACTGGTCCTGGAGCACCGCCGACTTCACCAACTACAAGACGTTCCTGAAGCAGTTGGCCACCGCCCTGCACGCCAAGGGCAAGCGCCTCCAGGTCGACGCACCCGCGATGACCGAGGACGCCTCGTTCTACGACTACGCGGCCGTGGCCGCCACCGGCGCCGACGACGTGGTGATCATGGCGTACGACGAGGAGTTCGACACCGCGTCCGGCGCCCGCTGCCTGCCCATCAGCCCGTACGACTGGCTGAAGAAGGTCACCCAGTACGCGCAGAGCAAGATCCCCGACCCCAACCGCCTGATCATCGGCGTGCCCTCCTACGGCTACAGCGCGCCCGACCCGTGCGACCTCAACTCCGTGACGGGCAACATCCAGTTCAGCGACATGAAGAAGAGCCCCGGCTTCTCCAGCGACCCGGCGACCACAGAGAGCCGTCGCGACGCCTCCTCCGGCGAGATCCGCTGGGTCTCCGGCGGCGTCCTCTACGACTACGTCGACAGCGTCGCCATGGACCGCAAGCTCGCCGTCCTCAAGGGCCTCGGCGTCACCAAGGTCTCGGTGTGGTCGCTGGGCGGCGGGAACCCCTGGTTCTCCAACTGACCCATCTGGTACGGCTACCGCACTGATGCGGCGGGCACCCTCCGATTCGGGTGCCCGCAGCATCAACTCCCCTTACCTTGCTGGCGTGTTGAGCAAGTGGTCGCGAGAGGCGGCAACCTCGGCACGCAGCTCGGAAAGATTCACGTCGAGCACCTGACCATCCCACTTCCGCGGCTGCCCGTTGACGAACACGGCGGTGATGTTGCGCGCGTCGGAGCCCAACACCAGTGTCCCGACCGGGTCGTTGAGCGGCATGTTGTTGAGGTCCTCGGCCTGTACGACCAACAGGTCCGCCTTCTTGCCGACGGTGAGGGAGCCTGTGACCTCGCCGAGGCCGTTGGTCCGGGCGCCCTGGAGCGTGGCGAAGTCGAGGACGTCGTGCGCGGTGATGCGAGAGGGCTCGCCCCCGGTGCCGTAGGCCGCGTTGACCGCGCGCATCCGCTGGATCGCGAGCAGGACCCGCATCTGGGTGAACAGGTCGCTGGCGAGGGCGACTTCGACGTCGATGCTCAGGCCGGGGCGGATGCCGACAGCAAGGGCCTCGTCCACCGCGGGGATCGCCGTCTCCAGACCGATCTGCGCGTCCGAGGTGGGCGCGAGGGCCACCGTCGTACCGGACTCCCCCATCGCCTTCCACGCCTCGACGGTCAGTCCCGTGGAGTGGATCAGGGTGACGTCGGGGCCGAGGATGCGCCGAAGACCGCGTCGACGCTTACACCGATGCCCAAGTCGGCTGCCGTACGGGCGAGTTCGGGGCCGTAGGCGAGGGCGGGTCCCGCGATCTCGTCGGTGGCCAGGGTCGCCAGGCGCAGCGTGAGGAGCTGGTCGTCGCTGCTGAAGTACTGGCCCTTGAGGCGGTTCAGGTCGGCCGGCCACTGACGGTCCCAGCCCCCGAAGTGCGGGCCCATGGAGGCGTGGACGCCGCGGATGCCGGTGTCGCGGAGTGCCTCGATCGCCGCGTCGGAGTGCTCGCGGGTACGGGAGTTGTGCGAGAAGTCGAGCATGGTGGTGATGCCGCTGTCGAGCGCGGTGAGCGCCGCGAGTCTGGTGCCGACGTACATGTCCTCGGGCCGGTACACGGTGGCGTAACCGGCGAGCGTGGCCATCACATAGCCGCCGAGGTCGTCGACGTCGGGCATGATCCGGCGCAACTGGGCTTCCCAGGCATGCCGGTGGGTGTCGACGAGCCCGGGCGCGAGGATCGTGCCGGAGGCGTCGACGACCACCGCGCCCTCCGCCGCCAGGTTCGGCCCGATCGCGGCGACCGAGTCACCCTCGACGAGCAAGTCGCCCTGCGCCGTGCCCAGTTCGTGGTCCATGGTGACGATGGTCGCGCCGGTGAACAGGATGCGCCGCCTCGGGTCGGTGGACTGACGGCGCAACTGGTCGAGAAGGCCTGCGCTGGTGGTGTCGTTGGCGTTCATGAGAGTCCCTTTCGGATGACGTCGTAACGCGTCGTGACGTCGGTTATGTCGGGTGGCGTGTGGTGGTCCAAGATTCGATCCGCGTCCGCACGGCGACCAGGCCGCCGTTTCCCCAGGTGCGCCGCACCCAGGACGGCGTTCGCTCCCCTACCGCCTACGGCCGCCCCAGCCGGATCTCCTCCACGTCGAGGACCTCCTGCACGGCCCGCAGGACGATGTCGTCGATACGGCCGCTGTCCCGCAGGTCGGTGAGGGCGTCGCGTTTGACCTGGAGCAGGGCGAGTTGGAGACGCCGGGCGCTCTCGCGGCGGTGCGTGGAACCGGGTGCGGGGGTTGTGCGGTCCTCGATGTCCTGGACCATGCGCGAGGTGTCCTCCTCCGCGACCCCGAACCGCTCGGCCAGCGCGGGCAAGGCGTCCAGCGCGGCGCTGCTCAACCGGCAGCGGGCCAGGGTGAGTTCGGCGCTCTTGTCCTCGTCGGCCGGGAAGCGGGCCCGGCGGACCATGGCCGGCAGGGTGGGCCCGAGGAACGTGAGGGTGACGACGATGACGACCGCGGTGATGAACACGACGGCGTCGCGCTGCCCGACGATGCGCCCCTCGACGGTCGTGGCGGGCACGGTCAGCGCGGCGGCCAGCGAGATGGCGCCGCGCATCCCCGCCCAGGCCAGCGGCAGCCGCTGCGGGGCGGTGATCCGGCGGTCCCGCTGCTGCGGTCGCCGGTCCAGGAGCCGCACCAGATAGGGCACCGAGTAGAACCAGAGCAGCCGGGTCCCGAGCACCGCGACACTCACCGCGAGGGCGGCGACCGTCGCCTGCAGGAGAGAAACGGAGGTCAACGCCCGCACCGCAGCCGGTAGTTGGATGCCGACGAGGACGAACAGGGCGCCGTTCAGCAGATAACTCGCCACCTCCCAGAAGGCGACGGCCTGGATGCGGGCCTCGGACCCGATGACCCGCGGCCCGAACCAGGCGGACACCAGACCGCAGACGACGACCGCCAACACACCGGACACATGCAGGAGTTCGGCCGGCAGATAGGCGAGGAACGGCGTCGCGACGCTCAGCACGCTGTGCAACAGCGGTTCGGGAAGCCGACGCCTGACCGGGACGAGGAGCAGTGCGACCGCCGCGCCGATCAGGATGCCTCCGGCGTAGGACGCGACGAAGGCGAGTGCCGTGCCGGACCAGGAGAAGGGGTGTTCGCCGGTGACGACGTCGATGGTCACGGCGAGCAGGACCAGCGCGGTCCCGTCGTTGAGGAGGCTCTCGGTGCGCAGCACGGTGAGGATGCGGCGCGGCATGGCCTTGGCGACCGCGGCGACGGCCGCCGCGTCCGTCGGAGCGAGCACGGCACCGAGGACGAAGGCGATCGGCCGGCCGTAGCCCAGCGCGTGGGCCACGACGGCGACCGCGACGGCGGTGGCGAGGACCAGCCCGGTGGACTGGAGCGCGATGCTGCGGAAGTTGTCGCGGATCTCCCGCACCGAGGAGGTCAGCGCCTCCCAGTACAGCAGCGCGGGCAGGAAGAGGAACAGGACGACGTCCGGGGACAGCGCGAACGACGAGAAGGAGGGTGTCAGCCCCACGAGACACCCGACGGCGAGCAGCAGCAGGGGTTCGCTCAGGCCTGTGCGCCGCGACAGCCAGCCCATGAGCAGGACGGCGGCCGCGACGACGACGATCAGTTCGAGGCTGTCCATGGCCGTACCGGGTTACGCCCGGTATAGGACGAGGTGCTCGTGGAAGAGCACGCCGTCCCGGACGTCACCGGTGGCGGTGAAGCCGGTGTCGTCGACGTAGTCGATGTGGTTGCCGGTGACGGTGTAGCTGCCGGTATAGGCACTCTGCCGGTTCCCGCGGGCCTCGTCGTAGCGGCCGTCGGGGAGGAGTTCCTGCCGGATGTGCCCGTCGGCCGTGACCCACATGCCGACGAAGGGGTGCGGTGCTGCGTTCGTGTTCATGGCTCCACGGTCGCGTTCCCGCACACGGGTAACCAGGCCACGCCTCTCCTGGGTGTCCGGCACCCACCTTCAGATCGTCACTCAGGAAGGGCGGCTCTCCGAGGCGGGCGGGACCGGTCCAACGGCGGCGTCGAAAGCGTGGGTCACCTCGGGGGCGGTGCCGGGCAGGAGCAGGGCGCGGGCGCGGTCCTCGAAGCCCCGGTCGGTCGTGGTGAGCCGGTTGTGGTGCTGGGCGAGGTGCTCGGACCAGGTGCTGACGAGGTAGTTCTCGATGAACCGGCCGGGTTCGTTGCCGTCCTGGAAGAGGCCCCACGTGATGGCGCCGGTGCGGCGGCGGGAGTGGGCCACACGGTTCATGGCGTCGATGAACGCCGCGCTGTCGTCCGGTGCGACGCGATACTCGACGGAGACCAGCACCGGGCCGTCGGAGGGGCCGGGCACGAAGACCAGCGGCGGGGTCGGCCAGTGGTCGGAGAGGGTCGGATCGATGCCTTCCATGCCGTAGAGCCGCCATCGGTAGAGGCTGAGCGCGCTCAGCACCATGACGGCGGCGCCGATGAGGAGGGCGGTGGTCAGGCCCAGTCCTTGCACCAGGGCGCCCCACACGGGGGCGGCTACGGCCTGGCCGCCCTGGAAGACGAGCAGGTAGACGGCGAGGCCGCGGGCCCGGACCCAGCCGGGGAGGCGGGTCTGCATCGCCGCGTTGAGGGTGGACAGGACGCCGATCCAGGCCACCCCGGCGGGCAGCAGCACGAGCACCGCGAGCCAGGTGACGTGCACGGTGGCGAGGACCAGCAGGACGAGGGCGAACACGATGGCGCCGGCGCCCAAGATGCCGTTGATACCGAGGTGTTGGCGCAGCCACGGCAGTGCGAACGCGCCTGCCACCGCGCCGACACCGACCGCGCCGAGCAGCAGGCCGTAACCGCCCGAGCCCAGCCCGAGGGAGTCGGCGGCGATGAGCGGGAGCAGGGACCACAGGGCAGCCGCGCCGGGGATGAACAGGGCGGTGCGCAGCAGGACGCGGCGGATGCCTGGAGCGTTCCAGACGTAGCGGCGGCCCGCGTACACCGCGGTCAGGAGCCGTTCCTGCCGGTCGGCGGGGAAGGTGGTCTTCGGGCGGTGCCACAGCACCAGTACGGCGGCGATCCCGAGGAACGACACCGCGTTGAAGCCGAACACCCAGCCCGCGCCGGCCGCCGCTACCACGACACCGCCGAGCGCCGGACCGACCGCCCGCGCGAGGTTCATGTTCACCGCGCCCAGCGCGGACGCCTGCCCCAACTGCTCCCGCTCCACCAGCTCCGGCTGGATGGCCTGCCACGACGGCCCCATCAAGGCGGTCCCGCAGCCGAGAAGGAAGGTCAGGACCAGCAGGGGTACGGCGGACAGCTCGTCCGCGAAGGCCAGCACGGTCAACACCGCGGACACGGCGAACATCGCGAACTGCGCGACCAGCAGCAGCCCTCGTCGGTCGAACCGGTCCGCGAGCACACCCGAGGGAAACGCCAGCAGCACGATCGGCAGACTCGACGCCGTCTGGACCAGCGTCACCATGGTCGCCCCGTGCCCGAGCAGCAGCCACTGCGCGCCGACGGTCTGCATCCAGGTGCCGATGTTCGACACGAACTGGGCGATCCACAGCGCCCGGAACACCGGCCGGCCCAACGGCGCCCAAGCCGAGGCGGACCGCGCGCTGCTCCCCGTCGTCGTACTCGCGCTCATGCTGCTGCTCCCGGAGCGAGGTGTGCGGTCGGTCGAGAAGAAGGTACGGCAGCTCAGTGCGGGTCGGGCCACCAAGCCGCCGTAAATCCGGACCCGCCAGTGGACCGGTCCAGCAGTCGGTCAGAAGCAGCCGTCGAGCGGGTCGAGCGCGCCGCCGACCTGGTGCGGCACCTGCGGTACGCGCTCGAAGTCGCCGCGCCGGTCGCGCCAGGCGCGCTGCTCCTCCGAGTCGGCGGCGGCGTCGACGAAGGCTCGGGCCTGCCGGGCGCCCGATGCCTCTGACGCCCCGGTCAGCCCTGTTGCCCCGGCCCTCGCCTGGAATCCGCCGAAGCGGGCCACCGGGCTCCAGGCCGGGATGATCTCCGGGAGTGGGGCGGCGATGTTCTCGTAGTCGCCGACCGCGTGCACGACCTTGCCGCCGGCCACGGTGAGCAGGGCCTCGATACGGTCGATGTCCTCGTCGGCGACGGAGAAGTAGTCGGCGGAGAGCACGGCCAAGTCGCCGTACTTGCCCTCGGTGATGGTGCCCTTCACGTCGGCCTCGCCGGTGAGGTGGGCGCCCGCGGTGGTGTACATCTCCAGGGCTGTGGAACGGTCCACGCGGTTCTCGGCCGGGTAGAGGAGCGTGTCGCCGATGGTGCGGCCGGTGACCAGCCACGACAGGGACAACCACGGGTTATAGCTGGAGACGCGGGTGGCGTCGGTACCGGCGGCGACCAGCAGACCGGTGTCGCGCATGGCGCGGATCGGGGGCGCGGTCGCGGCGCGCTCGGCGCCGTAGCGGTCGATGAAGGCCTTGCCCTGGAACATCATGCGGTTCTGGACGGAGACGGCGCCGCCGAGGGCCTTGATCCGCTCCAGGCTGCTCCGGCTGACGGTCTCGGCGTGGTCGAACAACCACCTCGTCCCGTCCGGGAATCCGCCGTCCGCGGCGATCTTCTCGAAGACGTCGAGGTCCTGGCGGATCGTCTCGTCGTAGGTGGCGTGGAGGCGGAAGCCCCAGCCGTTGTCGAGCAGCAGCCGGGCCGCCGCGTCGAGGTCTTCCCTTGCGCGGGCGGTGAGTTGGGGGCGGGGCTCGGCGAAGTTCTCGAAGTCGGCCGGGGACCAGGCGAGGTTCTCGCCGGCGCCGTTGCAGCGCAGCCATTCGTCTCCGTCGCCGGGGCTGACCATGCCGATCCAGCGGCGCAGGTCGTCGAGTTCCTGCCCGGCGGTCTGCGGGAACAGGTGGTAGGCGATCCGGACCGTCAACTCCCCGCGCTCCGCAAGCTCGGTGACGGCCGCGTAGTTGTCGGGGAAGTTCTGGAAACCGCCTGCCGCGTCGATGGCGCTGGTGATGCCGAAGCGGTTCAGCTCGCGCAAGTAGTGCCGGGTGGAGCCGAGTTGGTCCTCGGAGGCGAGGATCGGGCCCTTGGCGAGGGTGGAGTAGAGCAGTCCGGCGGCGGGCGCGGCCAGCAGCACGCCGGTGGGGTTGCCCGCGAAGTCGCGGACGATCTCGCCGCCGGGCGGATTCGGCGAGTCCCGCGTGAAGCCGACGGCCTCCAGCGCGGCCCGGTTGAGGATCGCCGACTGGTACAAGTGCAGGACGAACACAGGGGTGTCGGGCGCGGCGGCGTTCAACTCGGACACGGTCGGCAGCCGCTTCTCCGCGAACTGCTCCCCCGTCCAGCCGCCAACCACCCGTACCCACTGCCCTGTTGGCGTGCGCTCGGCCTGCTCCCGCAGCATGCGCAGGGCGGTGCGCAACGACCGTACGCCGTCCCAGCGCAGTTCGAGCAGATAGTTCAACCCGCCCCGGATGACGTGCAGATGGGAGTCGTTGAGGCCGGGGATCACTCGCCGGCCGAGTGCGTCCACGACGCGAGTGGCGGGGCCGATGTGCGGGGCGACGGTCGCGTCATCTCCCACGGCCGTGAAGACACCGTCGGTGATGGCCACGGCGGACGCGGCGGGGCGGGCGGGGTCGCCGGTGTGGATACGACCGTTGCGGACGACGAGTTGCGCGGGGTGCTGGACCCCGTCGTAGGGGCGTATGCCACCTACGGGCATGGTGCCCGCGAGCATGGTGCTGCTGGACATGGAGGCTCCTCGGAACAGGTGAGGCGAGGGGAGGTGGAGGGCGGTCGTCCGGCGACACCCCAGACGCTAGGTCTGCGACAATGGATCGGTCCAACACATGGTTCTGCTTGCATCGATCTCCGAGGCAGCTGGATGGAAAGACGGGCGCGGGATGGACCTGAGGCACCTGAAGTACTTCCTCGCCGTCGCCGAGACCCGCAACTTCACGCAGGCGGCGGCCAGTTGCTATGTCGCACAGTCCGCCCTGAGCCAGCAGATCGCCCGGCTGGAGAAGGACGTGGGCGCCCAGTTGTTCAGCCGCACCAGCCGTTCCGTACGACTGACGGCCGCCGGGGAGCTCCTCGAACCGCTGGCCCGCCGCATCCTCGCCGACGTCGACAACGCCCGGGCCGCGCTCGACGCGCTCTCCGGGCTGCGGCGCGGGCGGCTGCGCCTCGGCCTCGTCCAGACGCGGGCCTCCTCGGTCGACCTGGTCGAGGTGATGGCCGACTACCACGCCCGCTACCCGGGCATCGACTTCCATGTCACCAACGCGCCCAGCGCGGAGATGGCCGCCGCGGTCCTGGCCGGGGACCTCGACATCGCGATCGTCGGCCTCGGCCCGCGGCAGATCCCGGACGGGCTCGACCACGAGGTCCTGGCGGCCGACCCGCTGGTCCTGATCGTGCCCGCCGACCACGCGCTGGCCGACAGCGGTGACGTCGTCGACCTCGGCGACCTGCCGGAGAGCCACCAGCTCATCCAGTTCACCCGGGGCAGCGGTCTGCGCCGCCAGGTGGAGGCCGCGTTCGCGCGCGCCGGGGTGGAACCGGGCCAGCACTTCCAGGTCGGCCAGATCCAGGACATGATCCGGCTGGCGGCACGGGGCATCGGCGTGACGGTCGTACCGCGGTCGTCGGTGTTCGACGACCCGGCGCCGGGCGCGAGCCTCCGGGACGCCCTGCCGTACGGCGCCCGCGCACTCCGCATCGCGGACGAGGCGGCGGTGCACACCATCTGCGCGGTCCACGACAGCAAGCGGCTGTCGCCGGCCGCGGCGGCGTTCCTCGACGTGGTCGAGCGGCACGCGATCAGGGACCGGGCCGATGGACCGGTCCAAGAAACCGATCGATCGGTTCAGGAAGCTGATCGATCTATTTAGGAGATCGCTGCACCCGCATCCATATGTTGGACGTACCGCTCCCGTGGCGCGACGCTCGGAAGAGAGAACGGAACCGGAAGAGGAAGCCGGGAGACCGGGTGACGTCCACCGAATGGGAGCAATGCCATGTCTGCCGTACTGCGCGACGCGTGGACCACGGTCGTCCCCGACATGGAGGACCGGCACGGCCCGCTCCCTCCCCTGATGCTCGCGCTCACGGTGGTGACCGGGCTCGTGGACGCCTTCAGCTACCTCGTCCTGGGCCATGTCTTCGTCGCCAACATGACCGGCAACGTCGTCTTCTCCGGCTTCGCGATCGCCGGCGCGGCGGGCTTCTCCCTGGCCGCCTCGCTCGCCGCACTGGCCGCGTTCGCCCTCGGCGCCCTGCTCGGCGGCCGGCTCGCGCACGGGGCCGGCGCCCACCGAGGACGGGTCCTGCACCTGGCACTGCTGCTGGAGACGACCCTGGTCCTGGCGGCGTACGTCGTAGCCCAGGTCGCCGACATCTCCCACGTGACCACGGCCGTCCAGTACTCGTTGATCGCCCTCCTCGGCCTGGCGATGGGCGTGCAGAACGCCACCGCCCGCGCCCTGGCCGTACCCGACCTGACCACGACCGTGCTGACGCTCACCATCACCGGAGTCGCTGCGGACAGCCGTCTCGCGGGCGGCAAGGGCAGCAAGGTCGGCCGCCGCGTGCTCTCGGCCGGAGCGATGTTCGCCGGCGGTCTGGCCGGAGCCGTCACGGTCGAGCACGGCGGCCGCGCCCTGCCCCTGCTGTTCGCCGCGGTGCTGCTGGTGGCGGCCTCCGTCACCGCGTTCGTCCTGACCCGCTCCGACGCCTCGTGGACGAAACCGCTGTGACCAGAGCCGTCGTGAAGGAACCCGCTGCGAAGGACGCGTCCGCAAGTCTCCGGTGGCGGCGCACACTTCACTCCGCGATCCTCGAACTCGCCCTGACCGCCCTCATGTTGTTCGTCGTGGCCACCACGGTCCGCTGGCTGATGGGCACCATCGACCCGGCTGACGGCGGCTGGTGGAACACCCCGGAGGGCAGACTCCTCGCGGTGGCCCCCCTCTCCGGCTACACGGTCACCGCCGTCATGCTCTCCCCCTGGGGCCGGCTGACCGGTGGCCACATCAACCCGGCGATCACCCTCGCGATGTGGCGCTACGGCCGTACCCCGGGCCGCGATGTCGCGCCGTACATCGCCGGTCAACTGAACGGATCGCTGCTCGGCATCGCGGCCGGACGACTGGTCTGGGGCCCGGCGTTCGCCTCCCCGGTCGTGGACTTCGCCGTCATCCGCCCTGCGCCCGGCTGGAGTTGGGCCTCCGTCGGCCTGATCGAGACCGCCACGATGTTCGTCATCGTCGCCGTCGCCGGAATCGCCGTCTCCAGCCGCCGACTCGGCCCGTTCACCCCGTGGGCGGTCGGCACGATGATCGCCGCCCAGATCATCGCGTTCGGCACTCTGTCGGGCGGAATCGCAAACCCCGCGCGGGAGTTCGGGCCGGCGGTGTTCGCGGGGGCGCCCTCCCTCCTGCCCGTCTATCTGCTCGCCCCGCCGCTCGGGGCGCTCGGGGCGACGGTCGTGATCAACCGGGTCCACGCCCGCCGCACGACAACGCCGGCACAGGCACCGGCCGCGAAGGAACCGGCGTCGGCTCCCCACCCGTAGCCGAAGGTCTCACGGCCGGGCCGCGCTCTTCCCTGGCGGAAGCGGCACGGTCACAATGGACGGCCTGTGCCGGCGGATCCGCGCCCTGGGAGGTCCCGTATGGCGTCGCAACCCGTGCCCCGGCCGAAGGCCGGGCCGGTGGATCGTGGGGCCGGGCCGCTTCCTGTTCCGGGACGCGCCGCGGAGGTGGACGCTCCGGTGCACGACGCCGCGACGCTCGGGTTGGTCGACCTGCCCGGCCGCGAGTACTGGTGGCGTGAGCTGAGCACGGCGGCCCGCGACCGGATGGTGACCCGGGTCGGTCCGATCGTCGAGTGGTGGGCGTACTGCCACCCCACGGACCACGAACGCCCGTACGCGGTGGTGTTCGGTGAGCGGGGCCTCGCGGTGGCCACGCCGACCGTCAACGACCGGGGCGGGCCCGCGCAGTCGATCACGGTCCTGCCGTTCGTACCGTCGTCGTTGCGGCACGCGGTGGTCGTGCAGAAGCCGAGACGGCCGCGCTCCGGCCGTCCCGCGTTGCCGGGCGGCGACGAGCAGCGGGAGTACGACGAGGAACTGCCGCTGCCGGCGCGCTTACGCGGATTTCTCGGCAATCTGCCCGTGGAGGCGCAGGCACGGTTGCAGCGGCCGTTCATCAACGGCGACACGTTCACCCAAGGGAACTGCTTCTACTCCGGCTACGACGACGAGTTGGACGTCTGGTGCTACCTGGCCGGGCGGCGGTGGGTGACCTTCGTGTCGGGGCACGGCTCGGGTCTGTCCGGTCCCGCGCACCGCGCGTCGTGGCGGCTGATCTGCCGGCAGGCCGAGGTCGCGGCGCGGTGACCGCGGCGGACGAACCGGACTTCTACGGTGTGCTCGGCATCCCGGCCGGTGCCACCAGGGCCGAGATCGTGCGCGCGTTCCGCCGACGGGCCCTGACCCACCATCCCGACCGCGGCGGCGACGCGAAAGCCTTCCAGGACGCGCGCCGGGCCTACGAGACACTGTCCGACCCGGTACGGCGCAAGGCGTACGACCGTCGCCGCGCGGCGCCGCCACGTGACGCGCCCGGCACCACCACCGAACCGCCGCCGGCAGCCGACCCCTTCGAGTGGGCCTCCGGTGCCGGCCCGAGCACCGGCGCCGGCCCGGGCCCCGTCCGTGACCAGGGGATGTACGCCGGTTCCTTCCCGGCGCACGATCCCGACTCCTCGTGGCGGCGGGCCGACCGGTTCGCCTGGTGGAAACCCGTCGACGAACCGCGGCCGAAGCGACGCCGGCGCTGACCCGCTTCGGTCACCGGCAGTCCGCTGCCACGATCCCGGAGCCCTTCCCCTCCGCCGGTACCAACAGCATCTGTCCCACGGTGAGATCGGTCCTCCTTCCCATGTCGTTGCGTTCCTGCAGGTCCTCGACGGTCGTGCCGTACTCGCAGGCGAGGGCGGACAGCGTGTCACCGCGTACGACGAAATGGATGCGGAAGTAGAGGGAGGGCGTCGGCCGCAGGATGGGCTCGGTGAAGACCGGCAGGGGCAGCCGCGCGGTGTAGCCCGGCGTCGGCAGGGCATCGGTGTAGCTGGGCCACGGCGTGTACCGCGAGGCCGCCGCCGTCGGCAGCCCGGGGCGGTAGGACTGCCCGTAGGGCTGGGAGGAGTCGGAGCCGAGCAGGGCGATCCCCCACACCATCCCCGTCACGATCACGGCGCCCATGGTCACCTTGGCGACCTTGCGCTGCCGCGCGAGTTCTTCGACGACCAGGTCCGGCGCGCTCCTGGTGCTCCTCCGGGCGGTTGTCCGTCCGGCCGGTGCGGCCACGGTACGCAGGGCCAGTACGACCGGCGCCTCGATGTCCAGTCCGAGGCGCGCGAGTTCGCCGCGCAGGGCCGGTACCGCCGTCTTGTCGCGTGCGGCGGCCGCGACGAGGTCGTCCAGGCGTCCGCGCGGGTCCTGGAGGCAGTCCAGGAGGTAGCCCTGGGTCCAGCTGAGCACCCAGCGCGCGCGGCCCGCGCCGGCCAGTGCCTGTCCGGTCAGCGCGTACAGGGCCTCGGCGAGCTGCTCCTCGGGCTCGGGTGCGTCGGTGAGACGGCGTATCAGCTGTGTCTGCTCTCCGCGTTCCAGCAGGCCGAGCACGGTGGCGAGAGTCGGGCGCGCGATCGCACGGGAGTCGCTCGCCGCGTCGAGCAGCAGGCTCGCGAGTTCGATGGCGAACGCCTCGGCGGCCAGGTCGGCCCACTCCGTCCGGGGCAGCGCTGTCGCCGAGTGCCCGAACTCGCCGAGCATCCTGCGCTGCACCCGGGGCACCGGGGACGGGTCGGCGACCAGCGGGCCCTCCTCGACGAGCGTCCCCCGGGGCCCGGCGGGCATCGCCTCGATCAGGGCAAGCCGTCGGGCCAGCGGTGGATGGGAGTCCAGCGGGGAACGGCCCGACTCGACCGGATGCGCGCGCAGTTCGGCCATCCGCTCGCGCACCAGCGGATCGCCCACCATGGCGGTGAACGCCTCGAACACGTCCTCGGGCACGAACCCGAGCCGCTGCACGGGCCGTAGATACCGGCTCTCGAACCCGGCCCAGGTGATGCCGAGCGCGTGGACGGCGCGCAGTGCCTGGGCGGTCACCTCGGGACCGACCGCGGCGGCCGCCTCCGCGTCCGCCTCCAACTCCTGGCGTCGGCGCACCGCCAGCGACAGGCGCAGATACACCCAGGCATAGGCGCCGATCGCCGCCTGGAACAGCCATGCGTACCCGATGCGGGCCTCGTCCGACCGCGCGGTCATCCGCAGCCGGAACAGGGTGGAGCGCAGCGACGCGGCCCCTCTGTAGGTGATCGCGCCGAACTGGGTGTGCCGGCCCGCGTAGTGCCCGAGTTCATGGCAGAGCACGGCCCGCAGCTCCACGGGCTTCAGCCAGAGGAGCAGCGGCACACCCAGGTTCATGGTCCGCTCACCGACCGCGAACCCGAGCAGCCGCGCGTCCTCCGACACCGACGCGTTGGCCTGCGACGTCAGGTGGATCCGGCTGGGCGGCCGGGTGCGCAACTGCCCGGCCAGCTCCTCGACCAGCCGCCACAGGCCGGGCGCGTCGGTGCGGCGCAGGAGAACCGCGTCGGGCGGGGGCTCCTCCGTGCGGCTCACCGTGGCTATCCCGTACACCAGGGCGGAGGCCGCCGGGATGCTGCTGCCCACGACGAGCGCCCAGTTGCCGCCCTGTGAAGGGAGTTCGACGATCCCCCACAGCATGAAGCAGACGAGTGCCGCGTCGGCCGCGAGGAGGGTGAACGCCACGACGTAGAACCCGGCGAGCATCCCCACGGCGAACAGCCCGCGCAACCACGCCAGGACAGTCGTCACCGGCTCTCTCCCCGTCTGCGGTCCAGCGCGGCCCGCGCCCGGGTGAGCGCCTCCGGGTCCGCCTCGACGGCCGCCCGCAGCCATGCCTCCGCGGTGCGCAGGGCCATGACGACGGGGTCACGGCCGAGGCCGATCCGGCTCGCGTCCATGCGGCCCGGCCGGGCCGGCTGCGGGCCGGACATGAACGGGTCGTGCCTGCTCGTGTCGTCCGCGGCCATGTCCAGCGCCTCCTTGAGCGTCCGGCGCGCCTTGGAGACGTTCGCGGCGACGCCGCCGCGCGTCATCCGCAGCGTCTTGGCGATCTCGTTCTGGGACCAGCCGTGCAGACAGAACAGCACCATCGTGACCCGCTGCCGCGGCGGCAGGGCGGCCAGCAGCCGCAGCGCCTCGCGCGCCTCCGCGCTCTGTTCGGGGCTCGCCCGGACCGGCACCGGCACATCCGGCAGCCGGTCCTGACCCGTTCTGCGCCTGCGCTGGGTCTTCCACAGCCGCTGGACCGAGACCCGGTACACCCACGCCTCGGGCAGCTCGTACCCGGCGATGCGGTCCCAGGCCCGGTAGGCCTCCAGGAACGCCTCCTGGGTGACGTCCTCGGCGTCCTCGCGGCTGCCGCAGAGCATGATCACCTGTGCCAGGACACGTCCGTACGCGCACGCGAAGAAGGTCTCGAAGTCCCGTTGCCCCGGGGCCTGTTCGGTGCTCACCGGTGCTCCGCCCCGGCCCGCTCGACGGCCGCCGCCGAGCGCGCGACCAGCGTCTCGCCGTCGGCGCGCGTGACCTCGACCGTGCCGCCGGGCCCGGCCGCCCGCACGACCGTGGCCAGCGCGTGCGCCCGCGCACGCTCCCGCACCGGCTGCGTCCACAGCGCCGCCAGCGCGTACACCAACTGTGCACAGGCCGGCACCACGACCACCACCACAGGTTCGACAACCATGTCAGGGTCCCTTCCACAGGATCACAGCAGCGACACCCTGATACAGCCGTCAGTGCCCAACTGGTTTACCCGGTACGGGAATTCCGGGACCTGGACCCATGACGGCGGCACCGTCGAGCTCGTACGGCCGTCGACCGGTGCCGCGTTGTCGCGGCCGGGCGCACAGGCACTTCCCGCACCCCCTTCCGTGACGCGGAAGAGCTCTTGCGGCGCCGTGGCGCCCTTCCGGACGATGTCGCCATCACCCAACGACGGGAGCCGCAACGATGCCGCACACCACCGCCTTCGCCAGGAACCAGTGGTACGTCGCCGCCTACAGCCACGAGGTCGGCCGCGACCTGCTCGGCCGGACGATCCTCGGCGAACCCCTCGTCTTCTACCGCACCGAGGACGACGGCACCGCCGTGGCGCTGCACGACCGGTGTGTGCACCGGCGGTTCCCGCTCTCCGAGAGCCGCCTCGACGGGGACCGGATCGTGTGCGGGTACCACGGCTTCACCTACGACACGACGGGCACCTGCGTGTACGTGCCGGGGCAGAAACGCATCCCCCGCACCGCTCGCGTCGCCTCGTACCCGGTGGTCGAGCAGGACGCGCTGGTCTGGGTGTGGATCGGCGACCCGGCGCTCGCGGACCCGCAGGTCATCCCCCGCGCCCCGCACCTCGCCTCCCCCGACTGGGTCACCGTCAGCGGCATGGAACCGATCGACGCCGACTACGGCCTCCTCGTCGACAACCTCCTCGACCTCTCCCACGAGACGTATCTGCACGGCGGTTACATCGGCTCCCCCGAGGTCGCCGAGACGCCGATCACCACCGAGGTCGACGAGGGCGCCGGCGTCGTACGGGTGAGCCGGCACATGGACGACGCCGAGTGCCCGCCGTTCTACGCCAGGTCCACCGGGATACAAGGGCGGATCACCCGCTGGCAGGACATCGAGTACCACGCGCCGTGCCTGTATCTCCTGCACAGCCGGATCGCCCCGGTCGGTGTCCTCCCCGAGGAGGACGGCAGCGACCCGAACGGTTTCCACACCGAGATCACCTACGCCATCACGCCCTCGTCGGACGGCAAGGTGTACGACTTCTGGGCGGTCTCGCGCGACTGGGCCACCGGCGACGCCGAGGTCACCGAGTTCCTGCGCGGCAACAACCACACGGTCGTCATGCAGGACGTCGACGCGCTCAACCTCCTTCAGAAGACGCTGGGTTCGGAGCGCGGCGGCTACCAGGAGCTGAGCATCAACATCGACACCGGCGGTCTCGCGGCCCGCCGTATCCTCGCCCGGCTGGTCGAGGAGGGCGCCAAGCCCGTGGAGAAGGTCCAGTGACCGCTCCGACCGGCGAGGTCTACCGCATCGACTGGCTGCCGGGGACGGACATCCTGCACGGCACCTGCCACTGCGGCCGCGAGCACACGTCGCAGGACCCGATCGAGATGTGGGAGTGGATGCTCGCCCACCCCCGCGGCCACGCCGTCGACGATGCGCAGGGAGCCGACGCATGACCACTTACGAGGCCGAACTCGTCGTGGAGGGAAGGGAGTTCGCAGCCGACGGTGTCCTCGCCCTCACCCTGCGCCACCCGCTCGGCGAGCAACTCCCCGCCTGGGAACCGGGCGCCCACATCGACGTCGTCCTCGGCCCCGACCTGGAGCGCCAGTACTCACTGTGCGGCGACCCGGCCGACCGTACGGCATGGCGGATCGCCGTGCTGCGGGAGCCGGACGGGCGGGGCGGATCGGCGTACGTGCACGGGCAGTTGGGGCAGGGCGACAAGGTGCGGGTACGCGGCCCGCGCAACCACTTCCGGCTGGAGCCCGCCCCCCGCTACCGCTTCGTCGCGGGCGGCATCGGCATCACACCCATCCTCCCGATGCTGGCCGCGGCCGAGGCGGCGGGCGCGGAGTGGAGCCTGCTCTACGGCGGCCGCACCCGCAACTCCCTGGCGTTCACGGAGGAGTTGAGCCGTTACGGCGACCGCGTCACCGTAGCTCCGCAGGACAAGGCCGGGCTGCTCGACCTGCCGTCGGTCCTGGACGACGTCCCGGACGGCACCCTCGTCTACTGCTGCGGTCCGGGGCCGCTGCTCGACGCGGTCGAGGCACGGTGCCCCGGCGGCATCCTGCGCGTCGAGCGGTTCCAGCCGAAGGCCCAAGTGGCGGGCGCCGACAGCGAGTTCGAGGTCGTGCTGGAGCAGAGCGGGAAGACGATCACCGTCCCGGTGGGCGTGTCCGTGCTCGACACCGTGCGCGCCGCCGGTGTCGAGGTGCTGTTCTCCTGCACCGAGGGCACCTGCGGGACCTGCGAGACCGATGTCCTCGAAGGCACCCCGGACCACCGCGACTCGGTGCTGAGCGAGGAGGAACGGGCGGCTGGCGAGACGATGCTCATCTGCGTCTCGCGCTGCCGGGGAAAGCGGCTCGTACTGGATCTGTGACGACGCATTCCGGATCTGTGACGACGCGGGCCGGATCCGTGATGACGCCGGACGACACGCCAACAGCGCACTTCGGTAACTGTCAACAATATTGTGAGCACTAGGCATTGACCTGGCCGCGACGGGGCCTTACGTTCCCGCTCAACACCAATTGAGCACCACTGTGCGGTGTGCGCACAGCCTGTCGGAACACCGTCGTCTGCACAGGAGTTGCCATGCGTCGTCTGCTCGTCGGCCTCGCGGCCGGATCCATGCTGGTCGCCGCGTCGGCCTGCGGTTCGTCCGGCAACGGAGCGTCGGACAACACGAGTTCGTCCACCGGCACCACCACGGTCAAGGTGGGGGTCATCCCCATCGTCGATGTCGCGCCGCTCTACCTCGGCCAGAAGGAGGGCTACTTCAGCAAGCACGGCCTGAAACTGTCGATGACGCTCGCGCAGGGCGGCGCGGCCATCGTGCCGGGTGTGGTCAGCGGCCAGTTCCAGTTCGGCTTCTCCAACATGACCTCCCTGATGCTCGCCGAGTCCAACAGCGTTCCCGTGAAGGCCATCGCCAACGGCGTCGCCTCAACGGGCGTCTCCGGCAAGGACTTCGGCGCCCTCGTCGTCAAGAAGGGCAGCACCCTCAAGTCGGCGAAGGAGCTGGAGGGCAAGAAGGTCGCGGTCAACACGCTGAAGAACATCAACGAGACGGCCGTACGCGAATCCGTCCGCAAGGCCGGCGGCGATCCCGACAAGGTCAAGTTCGTGGAGCTGGCCTTCGACCAGATGCCGGCCGCGCTCGACAAGGGCCAGATCGACGCCGCCATGGCCGTCGAACCCGCGCTCACCACCATGTTGAACCAGGGCGCCCAGCAGATCGCCTGGCCGCTGGTCGACGTCGCGCCGAACCTCACCGTCGCCATGTACTTCACGTCGACGGCGTACGCGACCAAGAACCCGGACGTGGTCAAGAAGTTCCAGGAGGCCACCGCCGAGTCGCTGGCCTATGCCGACGCGCACCCGGACGAGGTCCGGCAGATCGTCGCCACCTACACCAAGGTCCCCGCGAGCGTGCTGGCCAAGGTGATCCTGCCCAAGTGGCCCGCCGATCCCAACCGTTCGTCGATCGAGGCGCTGGAGAAGCTGAGCGTGACGGACGGTCTCTTCAAGACGGCCCCCGACCTGGACAAGCTGCTTCCGTGAAGGGACTGAACACCGCACTCGGTGCGGCCGGACTCGCGGCCTTCCTCGCGCTCGGCGAGGTCGTGCCGCGCGTCGGCATCGTCAAGGAAGCCTACTTCCCGCCGACCAGCAGGATCGCGTCCGCGTTCGGGGACGAACTCAAGGACGGTGCGTTCTGGTCGGCGCTCGGCGACACCCTCACCGGCTGGGCCCTGGGCCTGGCGATCGCCGTCGGGGCGGGCATCGTCGCGGGCGTCCTGCTCTCCGTCGTCCCGTACCTCCGCGAGGCGACCGCGTCGACGATCGAGTTCCTGCGCCCGATCCCGTCCGTCGCCCTCATCCCCCTGGCAGTGCTGTTGTACGGCACCGAACTGAAGTCGGTGCTGTTGCTCGTCGTCTACGCCTCCTTCTGGCAGATCCTGATCCAGGTCCTCTACGGCGTCCAGGACGTCGACCCGGTCGCCGAGGAGACGGCACGCTCGTACGGTCTCGGCACCTGGGCCCGGGTCCGCCACGTGCTGTGGCCGAGCGCGCTGCCGTACGTCATGACGGGCGTACGGCTGGCGGCGGCCGTCGCGCTGATCCTCACCATCACCGCCGAACTGGTCATCGGGGCACCGGGGTTGGGCAAGACCATCGCCATCGCGCAGGCCTCCCAGGCGGTGCCCGACATGTACGCCCTGATCGTGGTGACCGGTCTGCTGGGCCTGCTCATCAACGTGGGCGCGCGTACCGTGGAACGGCGGGCACTGGCCTGGCACCAGTCGGTGCGCGGGGAGGTGGCGGTGTGAGGCGGACTCTGCTCCGACTGCTGTTCGCGGTCGCGCTGCCGGCCGTACTGATCGCCCTGTGGTGGCTGGCGTCGGACGGCAGCACCAACGTGTACTGGCCACCCCTGCGCACAATCCTGAAGACCTTCCCCGACGTGTGGACCGGCGACCGCCTCAAGACGGACGTCCTGCCCAGCGTCCTTCGGCTCGCGGCCGGTTACGCCACGGCGGCCGTCGTCGGCGTCGCGCTCGGCACGGTCATCGGCTCGTACCGGCGGGTGCGCGCGGTGTGCGAACCGGTCCTGGAGTTCCTGCGGGCCGTACCGCCACCGGTGCTGGTCCCGGTCATCATGCTGTTCGCGGGCATCGGCGACACGATGAAGATCGTGGTCATCGCGAGCGGCTGCGTCTGGCCCGTCCTCCTCAACACCGTCGAGGGCGTCCGCGCGGTCGACCCGGTCATGAAGGAGACGGCCCTCTCCTACGGCGTCACGGGCGTCGCCCGGCTGCGCACGCTGGTGCTGCGTTCGGCGAGCCCGCAGATCTTCGCGGGGCTGCGCCAGGCGCTGTCCATCGGGATCATCCTCATGGTCATCAGCGAGATGTTCGCGGCCACCGACGGGCTGGGCTTCACCATCGTCCAGTTCCAACGCAGCTTCGCCATACCGGACATGTGGACGGGCATCCTCGTTCTCGGGATCCTGGGGTTCCTGCTCTCCGTCGTCTTCCAGGTGGTCGAGCGGCGGGTGCTCGGCTGGTACCACGGCCTGCGCGCGGCCTCCCGCCGGTCCTCGTGAAGCTCATGAAAGGGCGGTCCATGCACGCGCAACTTGACGTATCCGGCCTGCACAAGGTCTACGAGGGTTCCGGTCGCCGGGTGGAGGCGGTGCGGGACCTCACCTTCACCGTCGACGCCGGCGAACTCGTCTGTCTCGTCGGCCCGTCGGGCTGCGGCAAGACGACCCTGCTGAAGTGCATGGGCGGGCTGCTCACCCCGACCGCGGGCGAAGTCCTCCTGGGCGGAAGGAAGGTGAGCGGTCCGCCGCCCGGGATGGCGTTCGTGTTCCAGGAGTACGGGCGCAGCCTCTTCCCCTGGATGCGGGTCGGCGAGAACGTCGAACTCCCTTTGAAGCAGAAGAACTTGTCGAAGGCCCGACGGCGTGAGCTGGTCGCGGACGCACTGGAGTCGGTGGGGCTGACGGAGGCCGCGGGGGCGTATCCGTGGCAGTTGTCCGGCGGGATGCAGCAGCGGGTCGCGATCGCGCGTGCGCTGGCGTACGAGCCCGAAGTCCTGCTGATGGACGAGCCGTTCGCGGCGGTGGACGCGCAGACCCGGGCCGATCTGGAGGACCTGGTACGCGGGTTGTGGCGGGAGCGCGGCATCACGATCCTGTTCGTGACCCACGACATCGACGAGGCCGTGTACTTGGGCGAGCGTGTGGTCGTGCTGTCCGCGTCGCCGACCGTCGTGCGGGAGCAGCTGAAGGTCGATCTGCCCGCGGAACGCGACCAGTTGCACACCCGGGTCGCCCCGCGCTTCGCCGAACTGCGGACCCACGTCTACGAGCAGATCCAGGCGGCGAAGCGCGGGACACTCCCGGTCCAGGACCGGCTCACGAAGTGAGATACGCCTCCACTTCACTCAACTGTGCCGCGGGCCAGCCGGTGTTGGCGGTGACGTTGAGCCGCAGGTAGCGCAGGTTCGTACTGCTCGGCAGGGCTACGGTGACCGTGTTTCCGGTCGCCGGGTCGAAGCGGTAGCCGGTGAAGCCGACGACGGTCGAGTAGGTGGAACCGTCGGTGCTGCCCAGCACGGACAGCGTCTGCGTGCGCGCACCCCATGCGGAGGACGGCGGCAGCTTCAACACCAGCCTGCGTACTGCCTGGTTGGAGCCGAGGTCGACCGTCCAGGCCTGCGGGAAGGCGTTGTTGGCGGACTCCCAGTAGGAGTTCGTGTCGCCGTCGACCGCCTTGCCCGGCGTGTAGACGTCCTGCGAGCCGGTCGCGGTGGCCGGGCGGCCCTTGGCGAGGTTGGCGTTCTGGTCCGGGGGCGGGTTGCCCTGACCGGGCTGCGGCCAGGTCGAGCAGTCCGACCATGTGCTGCTCCAGCCGGAGTTGCCGCCGCCGTCGGTGACGGTGAAGACCCCGGAGCCGGACGGGTAGGGGCAGTTGTAGATACCGGCCGCGCCGACGCCGGTGGCCTGTACGTTGCTGAACCTGGCCGCGCCCTGCGCCTCGGCCTGGACGACGACCGTGCCGGTGTTCTGCACGGTGGCGCCGCTGACGGTGACGTTGCCGGTCGAGTAGCCGTGGCCGCCGCCGGACACGAACTCGAAGGCGCTGTAAGGGCTGTTGGTGATCGTCGTGTTGGTGATGTTGACGGTGGCGTTGACCGCGCTGTCGTAGGAGTCGACGCGCAACGCGCCCATGGGATGGCCCCAGTTGGGGTTGATCGCGCCGGTGCGGACGAGGGTGTTGCCGTCGACCGTGATGGTCCCGGCGAGTGGCGAGAAGGGGTCGAGGAACTTCTGGTTGGAGATCGCGATGCCGCTGCCGAGGGCGTTGGTGTCGGAGACCAGGTTGTTCCTGACCGCGATGTTCGTGCCGCCGTAGATCGCGATGCCATTGGCGAGGTTCGGCTGCGAGATGGTGTTGTTCTCGAAACTGCTGTTGGTGTCCGGGGAGTTGAGCGACCACATGGCGAGGGAGTCGTCGCCCTGGTCGCGGAGGAAGTTGTTGCGGACGATCACGCCGTGAGCGCTGCCGTTGAGGTTGAGGCCGTCGGCGGTGGTGTCGAGGATGCGGTTGTTCTCGACGACGAGGTTGTCGTTGTTGCCCGTCAGCCAGAGGCCGACCTTCAGGTGCTGGATCCACATGCCGGAGACCGAACTGCCCGGACCCAGCAACCCGTTGACGAAGTTGTCCGGGTTGGAGTCGACGCGTTCGGTGACCTCGCCGATGACGGCGAAGTCCTTGATGTGGACGCCGCCGGAGGAGCTGGACTGGTCGATGAAGCGCGAGGTGTGCACGACCGAGTACCACTGGCCGGCGCCCTGGAGCGTCACGTTCTGCACACCGCTGAGGGAGGAGGTGAGCCGGTAGTCGCCCGGGGGAATCCACACCACTCCCCCTTGGGCGGCGGAGATGGCGTCGCGGAAGGCCTGGGTGGAGTCACCCGCGCCGCTGGGGTCGGCGCCCTTGGAGACCACGGACACGGACCCGGCGGGCTGCGCGGCGGCCCCGGCGACCTGCTCGAAGTCGGCCACGTCCACGGTGACTTGGGTGCCCGTCGACACGAACGCGACCTTGTCGCCCTGCTGCACGTTCTGGCCGAGCAGGAGCCGGGAGTTGTCGAAGAAGTGGTGCGTCTTGGCGCCCGCGATCCAACTGGTGTCGACGTAGGAGTACTTGGACGTGACGGCGAGTGTCTTGCTGATCTTGACGCCGTTCACGTACACGTCGAGGCTGCCGCTCTGGCCGTCCGGGACGCTGTAGGACACGTTCACGGCGTTGGCCGCGCGCGGCACGGTGAACTCGACGCGCTGCCCGGAGGTGAGCCGTACGGCCTGCCGTCCGGAGGCCTCGGAGGCGAGGGTCCCCTGGGTGTAGTCGGGGCCGATCTTGGTGCCGGTGGTGGTGGCCGACTCGGCCTCGACGGAGGTGAAGGGGAGGGAGGCGCCCGAGGCTGCGTGGGCGGCGGCGGGGGTCAGGGCGACGAGCGTGCCGGCGGCGAGCGCGACGGCCGCACCGATCATTGGCATGCGCCTGACAGATCTGAAGGTGGTGCTGTGCATGTGCTGATCCCTTCGAGGTGGGGGTGCGGGGATAGCGGATGCAGGGTGACGGCCGAGGGCCGGCGGCTATACGGTGCGCAGCCAGGCGGCCGTGTCCCGCGGCAGGCGTCCCTGGTCGTCCAGGGGGCCGCTGGTCAGCAGGAGGTGGGTGTGCGCCGGAAGGTCGGCGGGTGTGCCGGCGAGGTTGACCACACAGGTCACGCCTTCCGCGCGGGCGAAGGCGAGCACACCGTCGGGGGCGGGCAGCCAGGTGAGGGGGCCGTCGCCGAACACCGGCCGGAGGTGGATCGCCTCGCGATAGAGGTTGAGTATGGAGTCGCCGGTCCGCTGCTGACGGTCGACCGCATACGATGTCCAGCCGACCGGCTGCGGCAGCCACGGCTCACCGCGCGAACCGAAGCCCGCGTACGGTGCGCCCTCGACCCAGGGCAGAGGCACCCGGCAGCCGTCGCGGCCGGGGTCGGTGCCGCCGGACCGGAGGTACATCGGATCCTGTATGCGGTCGACGGGCAGCTCGACCTCGGGCAGTCCCAGCTCCTCCCCCTGGTAGAGGTAGACCACTCCGGGCAGGGCCAGCGAGAGCAGGGCGGCCGCCCTGGCGCGCCGGGTGCCCAGCGCGAGGTCGGTCGGGGTGCCGAAGGCCTTGGTGGCGAAGTCGAAGCCGGTGTCGGCGCGGCCGTAGCGGGTGACCGTGCGGGTCACGTCGTGGTTGCAGAGGACCCAGGTGGCGGGCGCGCCGACCGGGGCGTGCTCGGCGAGGGTCTCGTCGATCGAGGCGCGCAGTCGCTCCGGGTCCCAGGGGCAGGACAGGAAGGCGAAATTGAAGGCGGTGTGCAGTTCGTCGGGGCGCAGGTAGCGGGCGAAGCGTTCGGTGTCGGGGAGCCAGACCTCGCCGACGAAGACGGCGCCGTACTCGTCGGCGACGGCCCGCCAGGAGCGGTAGATGTCGTGGAGTTCGTCGCGGTCGACGAAGGGGTTGGGGTCGCGGCCCTCGACGAAGTCGGGGAGGTCGGGGTCCTTGGCGAGCAGCGCCGCCGAGTCGATGCGGACGCCTTCGACGCCGCGCTCGAACCAGAAGCGCAGGATGTCCTCGTGCTCCTGACGCACCGCCGGGTGGGCCCAGTTGAGGTCGGGCTGTTCGGGGGTGAACAGGTGGAGGTACCAGTCGCCGTCGGGGAGGCGGGTCCACACGGGTTCGGTGGAGCCGGCGAACTGCGACGGCCAGTCGTTGGGCGGGAGTTCACCGTGCTCGCCGCGTCCCGGACGGAAGTGGAACAGCTCGCGCTCGGGGCCGCCGGCGAGCGCGGCGCGGAACCACGGGTGCTGGTCGGAGACGTGGTTCGGCACGATGTCGACGATCGTGCGGATGCCCAACTCCCGTGCCTCGGCGATGAGTTTCTCCGCCTCGGCGAGCGAGCCGAAGGCCGGGTCGATGGCGCGGTAGTCGGCGACGTCGTAGCCGCCGTCCTTCATCGGTGACAGGTACCAGGGGTTGAACCACAGGGCGTCCACGCCGAGTTCGGCGAGATACGGCAGTCGGGAGCGGACGCCCGCGAGGTCGCCGGTGCCGTCGCCGTCGCCGTCCGCGAAGCTGCGGACGTAGACCTGGTAGATGACGGCGGTGCGCCACCAGTCGTCCTGGCTCTGGGCAGGGGTGGGCTGTCCCACGGTGCTGGCCTTTCTGTCGGGGGCGTCGAAGGGGGCGGTGTCAGCCCTTCGTGCTGCCCGCGCTGATCCCGGCGATGATGTGCCGCTGGAAGACCAGGAACATCGCGACCATGGGGATGCTCGCGATCACCATCGCGGCGATGAGCACGGTCAGTTGGATGTTCTGGGACAGCTGGACGAGTGCCACGCTGATCGGCTGTTTGTCGGTGTCGGAGAAGACCATCAGCGGCCACAGGAAGTCCTGCCAGACGGCGACGAGCGCGAAGATCGACACGACGCCGAGGACCGGGCGGGACATGGGCAGCACGATGGACCACAGGATGCGGAGCTTCCCGGCGCCGTCGATCTCGGCTGCTTCCATGACGTCGCGCGGGAGCTGGTCGAAGAACCGTTTGAGGAGATACAGGTTGAAGGCGTTGGCGACGGCGGGGAGCCAGATGCCGAGCGGGCTGTTCAGCAGGCTGGTGTGGATCAGCGGGAGGTCGGCGACGGTCAGGTACTTGGGTACGACGAGTGCCTGCGCCGGGACCATCAGCGTCGCCAGGATGCCGCCGAGGATCAACTTGCCGAAGGCAGGCTTGAGTTTGGACAGGGCGTAGGCGGCGGCCGTGCAGAGGACCAGTTGGAACGCCCAGGCGCCGGCGGCCTGGACGACCGTGTTCCACAGGTGCTCCGGGAGCTGCATCAGGTCCCAGGCGTCGGTGTAGCCGCTGAGGTGCCAGTGGTGGGGCACGATCGTGGGCGGGGTCTGCGCAATCTCGTCCGGCGACTTCATCGCGCCGGTGACCATCCAGTAGACGGGGAAGAGGAAGGCGAGCGCGAAGAGGACGACGACGCCGGTGAACACCGTCCAGTAGACGGCCTTTCCGCGCGGCCGGGCGAGGCTTGCCGGGGAGAGCAGCGTGCGGGTGGTCACAGGTCGTCCTCTCCGGAGCGGGTCAGCCGAAGATAGAGGGCCGAGAAGACGCCGAGCAGCACGAGGAGCATCACGCTGAGCGCGCAGGCGCCGCCGAAGTCGTTGTAGAGGAAGGCGTATTTGTAGATCAGGTAGAGGACGGTGACGGTGGCGCTCTCCGGTCCGCCGCCGGTGATGACGAACGGTTCGGTGAACACCTGCATCGTGGCGATGATCTGAAGGAGCATCAGCATCAGGATGACGAACCGGGTCTGAGGGATCGTCACGTACCGGACGCGTTGCAGGAGGCTCGCGCCGTCCAGTTCGGCGGCCTCGTACAGCTCGCCGGGGATGGACTGGAGCGCGGCCAGGTAGATCAGGACGGTGCCGCCGAGGTTGGCCCAAGTGGCCACGATCACCAGGGAGATGAGGGCGGTGTCGGTGCCGTTGGACCAGTTCGAGGTGGGCAGGTGCAGGAAGCGCAGCGTCTCGTTGGCGAGGCCGGCTCCCGGGTCGTAGAACCACTTCCACAGCAGGGCGGTGACCACCGGCGGGATCATCACCGGGAGGTAGACGACGACCCTGAAGAAGGCCTTCCAGTGCCTCAACTCGTTGAGGACCAGGGCGAGTACGAACGGTATCGCGAAGCCGATGAGCAGGGCCAGCGCGGTGAAGACGAGGGTGTTGCGCCAGGCGGCGGCGAACTCGGGGTCGTGCCAGACCTGGGTGAAGTTGTCGGTGCCGACCCACTCGGGCGAGGAGCCGGGCGTGTACTTCTGGAAGGCGATCACGACCGCGCGGATCGCCGGGTACCAGGAGAACAGGGCGAAGCAGATCAGGCCGCCGATGAGGAAGGCGTAGGCGCGCGCCTGGTCGAGGAGGCGGCGCCGCCCCAACCCCCTTGGCGGGGGCGGCACCTCGACCTGTCGAACTGCCGTCGTCTCGACGGGACTCCGGGTGGCCGTCCGGGTCATCGGGTCAGCCCCGGGCCAGGATGCCGTCGATCTTTCCGGAGGCGTCCTTGAGGAGTTGGTCGATGTTCGCGTCCTTCTTGGTGAGGACGGCGGAGACGGCTCCGTCGAGCACGGAGTAGATCTGCTGGGCGTCCGGCGGCTCGATCTTCATCTGGAGGGACTGGTTGCCGTCGAGGAAGGTCTGGTAATTCGCCACCGGGACATTGGAGTTGGCCTTCTTGACCTGCTGGTCCTTGGCGTCGGCAGCGCCGGTGAACAGCCGCGGTTCGGGCAGGCCGACGGGCGCGTTGGCCTTCTTGGCGCGGGCGTAGTCGCCGAGGAAGCCGCTGCCCGGGGTGAGGAACATGCTGTCGAGCCACTTGAGGCCGGCGCGGATCTGGGCGGGCGTGTCGTGCTTGTTGAACATGTAGCCGTCGCCGCCGATGAGCGTGCCCTGGCCGCCGGGCATCGGGCCGAGGGCGAGGTCGTCGTAGTTGCCGCCCTTCTCCTTGACCAGGATCGGGATGTTGTCCGGCGCGGAGAGGTACATACCGAGCTTGCCCGAACCCATCAGCTGCTGCACGTCGTTGATGACGAGGAGCTGCTTGCTGCCCATCGAGTTGTCGGTCCAGCGCATGTCGTGCAGGTTCTGCAGGACGGCGTGACCCTGCGGGGTGTCGATGGTCGCCTTCTTGCCGTCGGCGCTGACGACGTCGCCGCCCTGGGAGTACATCTCGGCGGTGAAGTGCCAACCCCCTTGGTTCTGGGCGCTGTAGTCGGCGTAGCCGATGGTGCCGTTGCCGAGCGCGGCTATCTTCTTGGCGTCGGCCCGGACCTCGGCCCAGGTCGTCGGCGCCTTGTCGGGGTCGAGACCGGCCTGCTGGAAGAGCTTGCGGTTGTAGATCAGGCCCATCGAGTAGCCGGTGCGCGGGATGCCGTAGATCTTGCCGTCGACGGTGTAGATGTCACGCAGCTGCTTCTGCAGCGTGTCGTAACTCTTCAACTCCTTGATGTACGGCGTGAGATCGGCGGCCTGGTTGATGTCGACGACGTGCTTGGCGTCGGTGAAGTACGTATAGAACACGTCCTCCATCTGGCCGCCGGCGAGTTTGGCGTCGAAGGTCTTCGGGTCCTGGCAGGGAAACGCGTCGTGGGTGACGACGTCGATGTCGGTGTTCTTCTTCTCGAAGGCCGCGACGTCGGAATCGAAGAACTTGCGGTCGACCTTGGCGCTCTTGGGCGGCTCGCAGTTGACCGTGATGCGCGTCTTGCCGCTCGCCGAGTCGTCGCCGGACCCGCAGGCGGAGGCAGTGAGCGCGAGAGAACAGACGCCGATCGCGGCGAAGGTGCGGCGGAACCCGGTGCTTCTCATCGGTGGACCCCTCTGGGCAGGAGCGGTGGGCGCCGCACACTCAAGCACCGCCGACACCTGTCCGCAAGATGTCGCGCAGAATCTGTAATTATTCGACAGCGCGCTGACGCTCAGCCGCGCGGGGCTTGCGCGGTGGAACCACGCACTACCAGTTCCGGTTCGAAGAGCAGCTCTTCGGCCGGTACGGCGGTTCCGCCGACCTGTGAGTTCAGCAGCTCCACGGCGGCCCGGCCCATGGCCTCGATGGGCTGGCGGACGGTGGTCAGCGGGGGCTCGGTGCAGTTCATGAAGGCGGAGTCGTCGTAACCGACGACAGAAATTTCTGACGGGACGTCAAGTCCCTTGCGGCGTGCGGCCCTTACCGCGCCCAGGGCGAGGGGGTCGCTGGCGCAGATGATGCCGGTGACGCCCCGGTCGATCAGCCGGGAGGCCGCGGCGTGACCGCCCTCGATGGAGAAGATGGCGCGGGCGACGAACTCGTCGGGCAGGTCGTTCGCGAGGGCCCGCGCGGCGGCCAACTTCCGTGCGGACGGCATGTGGTCGGCCGGACCGAGGACGAGCCCGATGCGCTCGTGGCCGAGGGAGGCGAGGTGCCGCCAGGCCTGCTCGACGGCGACCGCGTCGTCGCAGGACACGGCGGGGAAACCGAGGTGGTCGATGGCCGCGTTGACCAGGACGACCGGGATGTTGCGCTCGGCGAGCAGCCGGTAGTGGTCGTGCGGCGCGTCCGCCTGCGCGTAGAGCCCGCCGGCGAACACGACGCCGGAGACCTGCTGTTGCAGCAGCAGGGTCACATAGTCGGCCTCGGAGACGCCGCCCTTGGTCTGGGTGCACAGCACCGGGGTCAGGCCGAGTTGGGCGAGCGCGCCGCCGATCACCTCGGCGAAGGCGGGGAAGATGGGGTTCTGCAGCTCGGGCAGCACCAGACCCACGAGCCGCGCGCGCTCCCCGCGCAACTGCGTGGGCCGCTCGTAGCCGAGAACGTCCAGGGCGGAGAGCACCGCCTGCCGGGTGGGCTCGGAGACTCCGGGTTTGCCGTTGAGCACCCGGCTGACCGTGGCCTCGCTGACCCCGACCTTCTTCGCCACCTCAGCAAGTCGTCGCGTCATGTGCGCAAGAATAGCGCAAGATACGCAAGTGGTTTGCGTTATGGCTGAGCCGGATCCGGCGACCGGCGGCTCCCCGAGCCGGTCAGCGGCTCCTGGCGCCCGTCAACGGCTCTCGGCTCCGGTCAGTCCTGGGCGGCCCACAGTCCGCGCACGTGCCCCAGGTGCCGGGTCATGATCTCACGCACGGCCCCCTTGTCACGGTCCAACAGCGCGTCCAGAAGCTCCAGATGCTCCTGCGCGGAGGCCAGCAGGCGTCCCGCCCGGACGAGGGCGGTCAGCCCGTAGAGGCGGGAGCGCCCCCGCAGATCACCGACGACCTCGACGAGGTGGGCGTTGCCCGCGAGCGCGAGCAGTCCGAGGTGGAAGCGGGTGTCGGCCTCGACGTACGCGATGAGGTCACCGGCCACGGCCGCGTGGACGATCTCCCGGGCGGCCGGACGCAGCGCCTCCAGCGAGACCGGGTCGGCGGTCCCGGCCAGCCCCACCACCGTGGGGATCTCGATCAGGGCGCGGATGTGGGTGTACTCGTCGAGCTGCTTCTCGGAGACCGCCGTGACCCGGAACCCCTTGTTCGGGACGGTGTCGACCAGCCCCTCCTTGGCCAGGTCCAGCATGGCCTCGCGCACCGGGGTCGCCGAGACACCGAAGCGGGCGGCGAGCGTCGGCGCGGAGTACACCTCGCCCGGCCGCAGCTCCCCCGCGATCATCGCGGCCCGCAGGGCGTCGACGACCCGCTCGCGATAGCTGCTCTTCTTGCCGCCCAGCGTGGGCAGATCCGGAGCGGTGGCCGGCGGGGCGCCGGCGCGTTGGACGGCCATCGGAAGTCTCCTAGTGGTGCAAGGTCCCACACGGTGCAATGTCACGCGTGACCGGCCATTATCCCCGGTCTAGAGGATGAATCCGCCCGGGAACGGATCGGCGGGATCGAGCAGGTACTGGGCGGTGCCGGTGATCCAGGCCCGGCCGGTGAAGCTGGGCAGGACCGCGGGGAGACCGGCGACCTCGGTGGTGTCGAGGAGCCGTCCCGTGAACTGGGTGCCGATGAAGGACTCGTTCACGAACTCGGTGTGCAGCGGGAGTTCACCGCGCGCGTGGAGCTGCGCCATGCGGGCGCTGGTACCCGTGCCGCAGGGTGAGCGGTCGAACCAGCCCGGGTGGATGGCCATCGCGTGCCGGGAGTGCCGGGCGGTGGCGCCGGGCGCGTACAGGTGGACGTGATGGCAGCCGCGAATGGAGTCGTCCTCGGGGTGGACGGGCTCGTCCCGGTCGTTGATCGCCTCCATGAGGGACAGGCCCGCCTTGATGATGTCGTCCTTGCGGGACCGGTCGAAGGGCAGCTCGAACTGGTCCAGCGGCAGGATGGCGTAGAAATTGCCGCCGTACGCCATGTCGTATGTCACCGTCCGCCCGTCGGCGAGTGTGATCTTGCGGTCCAGGCCGACGGAGAACGACGGGACGTTCTTGAGGGTGACGTTCTTCGCGGCGCCGTTCGCTACGGCGACTTCGGCGACGACGAGCCCGGCCGGGGTGTCGAGCCGGATCGTGGTGACCGGCTCGACGACCTCGACCATGCCCGTCTCGACGAGCACGGTGGCCACGCCGATCGTGCCGTGCCCGCACATCGGCAGATAGCCGGAGACCTCGATGTAGACGACGCCCCAGTCGCAGTCCGGGCGGGTGGGCGGCTGGAGGATGGCTCCGCTCATCGCGGAGTGGCCGCGCGGCTCGTTCATCAGGAACTGCCGGATCTGGTCGCGGTGTTCGCGGAAGTACAGCCGCCGCTCGTTCATGGTCGCGCCGGGGATCGTGCCGATGCCGCCGGTGATCACGCGGGTGGGCATGCCCTCGGTGTGCGAGTCGACGGCGTGCAGGACGAGTTTGCTGCGCATGACGCTCCTGATGAATGCCGGTGAACCATTGTGCCGTTGTCTACGCCAGCCCGGCCGCGACCGCCTTCTCGGTGGCGGCGCGCACCGCGGCCTCCTGCTCGGGCAGCAGCGGGACGCGCGGCGGACGGACCGGGCCGCCGTGCCTGCCGACGATGTCCATGGACAGCTTGATGGCCTGCACGAACTCGACCTTGGAGTCCCAGCGCAGCAGCGGGTGCAGCTGCTCGTACAGCTTCTTCGCCGTGGCCAGTTCACCGTCGACGGCCGCGTGGTACAGCTCGACGCTCGCGGCGGGCAGCGCGTTCGGGTAGCCGGCCACCCAGCCCTTCGCACCCGCGAGCGCGAGCTCCAGCAGGACGTCGTCGGCACCGATCAACAGATCGAGTTCCGGGGCGAGTTCGGCGAGCTGGTACGCGCGGCGGACATCGCCGGAGAACTCCTTGACGGCGTGGATGTACCCCTCGCCGTGCAGCTTCGCGAGCAACTCCGGCACCAGGTCGACCTTGGTGTCGATGGGGTTGTTGTACGCCACGATCGGCACGCCCGCCTTCGCGACCTCCGCGTAGTGCGCGAGGACCGAACGCTCGTCGGCGCGGTACGCGTTGGGCGGCAGCAGCATCACGGAGGCGCAGCCGGCGTCACGGGCCTGCTCGGCCCAGCGGCGGGACTCGGCGGAGCCGTAGGCGGCGACACCGGGCATCACGCGCGCGCCGCCGATCGCGGCGACGGCCGTCTCGACGACCTTGGCGCGCTCCTCGGGCGTGAGCACCTGGTACTCGCCGAGCGAGCCGTTCGGCACGACACCGTCGCAGCCGTTCTCCACGAGCCAGGCGCAGTGCTCAGCGAACTTGTCGTAGTCGACGGCGAGTTCGTCGGTCAGCGGGAGCGCGGTGGCGACGACGACGCCGCGCCAGGGGCGGTTCGGGGCGGTGGTCATATGGAGTCCTATCTCAAGAGCGCGTGTCTCATTGGCGCGTGACATTTCACTGATGAACAGGGCTTACGGTCAGTCCGGCCCGGCTTCGGGCTCTCCGGCACGGGCCAGCACCCCGAGCGGTACGGGCCGCGCGAACGGCCGCCGGGACGGGGTGAGTTCGCACCCGGCCAGCCCCGCGACAGCTGGCCCGCACATCCGCCCCTGGCACCAGCCCATCCCGGCCCGCGTCAGCAGCTTCACGGTGCGTACGTCACCGGCGCCGAGCCCGTCCACGGCCTCGCGGATAGCGCCCCCGGTGACCTCCTCGCAACGGCAGACCACGGTGTCGTCGGTGACGAGATCGGTCCAACGGGCGGGCGGTGCGTACACGGTGTCGAGGGCGGCGAAGAACTCCCGCAGTTTCCTACGGGACTTGGCGGCCGGCGCCCAGGTACGCGGGTCGGGTTCGGTGCCGTTCAGGCGTGCTGCGGCAGAGCGTCCCGCGATGTGGCCCTCGGCGAGGGAGAGGGCCGCGCCGCCGATGCCGGTGGTCTCGCCGGCCGCCCAGACGCCGGTGACGTCGGTGCGCTGTTCGTCGTCGACGTGGACGTCGGTCCCGTCGAGCCGACAGCCGAGGGTCTCCGCGAGGTCGGTGTGGGGAAGCATGCCGTGACCGACGGCAAGGGTGTCGCAGGCGATACGGCGTTCCGTGCCGGGCCGGACGCGCCCGTCGGTGTCGAGTGCGGCGACGGTCACCGCCTCCAGCCGCTCGTCACCGTGAGCCTCCACGACGGTGTGCCGGGTGAGCAACTTGGCCCGGTGACGCAGGAGTTGAGCCGCGTACTGGGCACCCTCGGCGACCTTGCCGGGCTGTGCGGCGAGCGCGCGGGTCCGTCGTACGAACGCCTTGGGGTCGGCGGACTCGACGAGCGCGGCCACCTCGACACCGGCTGCCGCGAGGCCGGTTGCCACGGGGAGGAGGAGCGGGCCGGTACCGGCGACCACGGCGGTGCGTCCGGAGACGGCGAGTGTGCCCTTGAGCATGGCCTGGGCGCCGCCCGCGGTGAGGACTCCGGGAACGGTCCAACCGGGGAACGGGAGGACCTTCTCGTAGCCGCCGGTGGCAAGGAGGACGGCGTCGGCGCGTACCTCGCCCGGGGCCTCCTGGGCGGGGCCGAGGAGGGCGTGCACGGTGAAGGCGTTGCGGCCGGCATCACCGGCCTGTTGCTTCAACCTCCGCTCCACCAGCCACACATGATGGCCCGTCAAGTGCGTTGCGCGGCCAGCCTCTACGTGTCGCGCGAGGGCGTCCTTCAGTCGCTCCCACGTCCGCCACTGGTGGTGCAGGGTCTGCGGGCGTCCGGCGTTCAGTTCGGCGGCGGGCTGTCGGTAGAACTGGCCGCCCGCCCGCGCCGCCGAGTCGATCAGGGTGACGCGGACGCCGTAAGACGCGGCGGCCACCGTGGCGGCGAGTCCTGCCGGGCCCGCGCCGATCACGGCGAGGTGTGGTCGGTCGTCAGTCATCGTGGCCCGTCCCCTCCTGCGTACGGATGGCGTCGCCCGGGTGCACGGACACCAGGCAAGCCCGTTGGTTGGGGCGGGAGTTGACGGTGACGAGGCAGTCGTAGCAGACGCCGATCCCGCAGAAGACGCCGCGTGGGCGGCCCTCGCCCCGGGTGGTGCGCCAGGAGGTCACGCCCGCGGTCCACAGTGCGGCGGCGACGGTCTGGCCGGGGAGGGCCTCGATCTCGCGGCCGTCGAGGGTGACGGTGAAGGCCGGGCCCGGGTGGGCGTCGGCGAGGTCCAGCGGGGCGTTCACGCGCTCTCCTTCTCGGGGGACTCGGGGAAGCGGTCGGGCCGGAAGGGCGCCAGGGCGAGGTCCGGGGTCCTGTCGCCCAGCAACTGGGCGATCAAGTGCCCTGTGCCGGTGGCGAGTCCGATGCCCGCGCCCTCGTGTCCGCAGGCGTGGACGAGGCCGGGGACGCGGGGGTCGGGGCCGATGGCGGGCAGGTGGTCCGGCATGTACGGGCGGAAGCCGAGGTAGGAGCGCATCGCGTGGACGTCGGACAGGAACGGGAACAGTGTCGTCGCGCCCGCCGCCAGCGCGCGTACGACCGGCAGCGAGAACTCCCGGTCGAAACCGACGCGTTCACGGCTCGCGCCGATCAGGACCGGTCCAGCGGCGGTTCCCTCCACGACCGGTGCGGTCTGCAGGGCGGCCGAGTCGCTGGCCACGTCGGCCACGTAGTCGGCGGCGTACACCTTGTGGCGGACCAGGCGCGGGAGCGGTTCGGTGACGAGGACGAAGCCGCGGCGCGGGAGGACGGGGAGGTGGACTCCGGCGAGGGCGGCGACTTCTCCGCCCCAGGTGCCGGCGGCGTTGACGACCGTGGAGGCGAGGATGTCGCCCCGGTCGGTGCGGACGCCGTGGACCGTTCCATCTGCCTTGAGGAGTACGTCCGTCACCGTACGGCCGGTGAGCAGGCGGGCGCCCGAGGCGCGGACGAGGTGGGCGGCGGCCAGGGCGGGCATCACCTGGCAGTCCTGGGGGTAGTACACGCCGCCCGGGAGGCCGGGGGCGAGGTGGGGTTCGAGGGCGTACAGGGCGTGGCCGACGACCGGCTCGGCGACGACTCCGGCGATGCGCTGCTCGTCGGCGAGGCGTTCCAGCGTGGCGAGCCCTTCGGGTGTGGAGGCCACGACGAGGCCGCCCTTGTCCTCGTACTCGACGAACTCCCCGAGTTCCTCCGCGAGTTGTGCCCACAGGCGGCCGGAGAGAAGGGCGAGGTCGAGTTCCGGGCCCGGCTCCTTGTCGGAGACGAGCAGGTTGCCCTCGCCGGCGCCGGTCGTGCCGCCGGAGACCGGGCCGCGGTCCACGATGACGACGTCGAGGCCCGCCCGGGCCGCGTAGAGGGCGCAGGCCGCGCCCACCATTCCGGCTCCGACGACCACGACATCGCAGGTCAGTCGCTTGCTCACAGCAGTACTATGTCACATGACTCCCTAGCTGGGTATGTTCACGTGTATCTCCCCACGCGCATGTCACCACACACGGAAGAGGTGCCCGACGTGGCCAAGGGCCGAAAGAACGGTCTGTACCGAGGAATCCCCGACGAGCTGTCCGCCCTGATGCGGACCGGTTGGGCCGACACCGAGCGCACGGATCTGGAGCCGGCCGAGCAGGCGCCGCACGCGGCGCGTCGTCGGGCCGCGCTGTCCGCGCTCTTCCCGGGCGAGCGCCTCGTCGTGCCGTCCGGGAACCTCCTGATCCGCTCCAACGACAGCCACCACCCGTTCCGTCCGTACTCCGGCTATGTGCATCTCACCGGCGACCAGGCACGCGACGGGGCCCTGGTCCTGGAGCCCCGCCCCGACGGAGGCCACGACGCGCACTGCTACCAGCTCCCTCGCGACAGCCGGGACACCGACGAGTTCTGGACCGGCTACACCGCCGAGCTGTGGATGGGCCGGCGCCGCTCGCTCGCCGAGTCGGCACTGGTGCTCGGGCTGCCCTGCCGTGACATCCGGACGATCGCCGAGGACCTGGCGAAGACCTCCGGGACGCCCACCCGCATCGTCCGCGGTGTCGACCCGGCCCTGGACGCGGCGCTCGACACCGACGAGGAACGCGACGACGAGTTCGAGTCGGCCGTCTCCGGGCTGCGGCTGATCAAGGACGCGTGGGAGATCGGCGAGATGCGCCGGGCCGTCGACTCCACGGTGCGCGGATTCACCGATGTCGTACGGGAGTTGTCGCAGGCGGTCGCCACCTCGGAGCGATGGATCGAGGGCACGTTCTTCCGCCGGGCGCGTGTCGAGGGAAACCATGTCGGCTACGGCTCGATCTGCGCCGCCGGTGAGCACGCCACGATCATGCATTGGACCGACAACGACGGCCCGGTCCGCCCCGGGGAACTCCTCCTGCTGGACGCGGGAGTCGAGACGCATAGCCTCTACACCGCCGACGTCACCCGCACCCTCCCGATCAACGGCACCTTCTCCCCGGTCCAACGCACGGTCTACGACGCGGTGTTCGAGGCCCAGGAGGCCGGCGTGGCGGCGGTGAAACCGGGTGCGCACTACCGGGACTTCCACGAGGCGGCCCAACGGTCCCTGGCCGAGCGGCTGGTGGAGTGGGGCTTCATCGAGGGGCCGGCCGAGCGGGCGTACGAGCTGTCGCTCCAGCGGCGGTTCACGATGGCGGGCACCGGACACATGCTCGGGCTGGACGTGCACGACTGCGCGCAGGCGCGGAGCGAGGAGTACGTGGACGGGGTCCTCGAACCCGGCATGGTGCTCACCGTCGAGCCGGGCCTGTACTTCCAGCCCGACGATCTGACGGTGCCGGAGGAGTGGCGGGGCATCGGCGTCCGGATCGAGGACGATCTGCTGGTGACGGCGGACGGTTACGAGAACCTGTCGGCGGGACTGCCTCGCTCGGCCGACGAAGTCGAGGCGTGGATGCGGGAGTTCGCGGGCTGAATGCGTCGACTGGTCACCCCGGCCGGCGGGGTGACCAGTCGTCAGACGCGGCTGGCGGTGGCCGTGTCGGCGGACAGTCGCTGGGCGACGTAGATCGGGAGCACGGAGAGCAGGACGAGCACCGCGGCCACCACGTTGACCACGGGGGCCTGTTGGGGCCGGGTCATGTTGTTGAAGATCCAGATCGGGAGGGTCTCGATGCCGGGCCCGGCGGTGAACGTGGTCACCACGATCTCGTCGAAGGACAGCGCGAACGCGAGCAGTCCACCCGCGAGGAGCGCCGAGCGCACCAGCGGGAAGGTGACGTCGACGAAGGCGCGGAAGGTGTCGGCGCCCAGGTCCATCGCGGCTTCCTCGTACGACCCGGAGGTGCGCCTGAGCCGGGCGACGACGTTGTTGAAGACGACGACGATGCAGAAGGTGGCGTGGCCGACGATCACCGTGAACAGCCCGAGGCCCCCCCCGAGCGGCTCAAGTACCGTACTGAACGCCGAGTTGAGGGCGATGCCCGTGACGATGCCGGGCAGCGCGATCGGCAGCACGACCACGAAGGAGATGGCGTCGCGGCCGAAGAAGCGGTACCGGGCGACCGCGAAGGCGATCAGCGTGCCGAGCACGAGGGCGATGGCGGTGGCGCCGAGGCCGGCCTTCACGGAGACCCAGAGGGCCGCGCGGGCACCGGAGTTCTGCCAGGCGACCGACCACCAGTGCAGGGTCAGGGTGGACGGCGGCCAGCTCGCGCTGCGGTCCGGGTTGAGGGAGTTGACCAGGACGAGCAGGAGCGGGACGTAGATCACCGCGAAGCCGAACCCGGCGGCCACGCGCAGGGCGATACGCGCGGAACGGGAGAGCTGCATGACATGTCACCCCCTTCGGAGGCGGTCGAGAAATTCTGAAGGGTTCCGAGGGTCTTCTACAGGCTGCTGAGTGCGCCCGTGCGGCGCATCGCGAGCAGGTACACCACGATGACGACGACGGGAACGGTGCCGAGGGCGGCGGCCATGGGCAGGTTGAGCTCGATGTTGGAGTAGACGAGGTTGCCGATGAGCTGGGTCTTGCCGCCGACGATCTGCACGGTGATGTAGTCGCCGAGGCTGAGCGAGAAGGTGAAGATCGAGCCGGCGGCGACGGACGGCAGCACCATCGGCAGCACCACCGACCGGAACGTCCGCCCGGCCCGCGCGCCCAAGTCCGCTGACGCGTCAAGGAGGTTCGCGGGCAGCTGCTCCAGCGCGGTGTGGATCGGCAGGACCATGTACGGCAGCCAGAGGTACGTCAGGGTGAGGACGGTGGCGGGGAGTCCGAACCCGGGTCCGCTCAGGCCGAACGGCTTCAACACCCAGTCGGCCAGGCCGCCTTGGGACAGGATGAGCCGCCACGCGTACACCTTGACCAGGTAACTGGCCCACAGCGGCGTGAGGATGGCGACCACCAGCAGCGGGCGCCACCGCGGCTTCGCGACGCGGGCCGTGTAGAAGGCGAGCGGGAACGCGATCACCGCGCACAGGACCGTGACGGCGAGCGCGACGCCGATGCTGCGCAGGATGACCTGCCGGTACACGGGCACCGTGAACAGCTCGTGGAAGTTGTCGGTCGACCAGACCTTCACCACCTCGGAGGTGAAGGAGTCCGTCGTCCAGAACGCGGAGACGAACAGCACGCTGAGGGAGCCGAGATAGAGCACGGCGAGCCACAGCAGCGGTGCGGTGAGGAGCAGGGAGAGCCGCAGCCGGGGGCGCCGGTACAGCGCCCCCGCGGTCCGGTTCAGCAAGGACATGTCTCAGCCCTTGATCTCGGTCCAGGCCTGTACCCACTTGGCGTACGGCACGCACTTCACGTCCGTGCGGCCGTCGAGGCACTGCGCGATGGGCGTGTTCCAGAAGGCGATGTTCTTCCAGTACGCGGTGTCGGCGGCGTGGTACGTGGTGCAGAAGTTCTTGTCGCTGGTCTCCGCACAGGCCTTCGCGTTGGCGGGGGCCTCGCCGAAGTACTCGGCGACCTGGGCGTTGACCTTCGGGGAGACGATCCAATTGAGCCACTGGTAGGCGCAGTTGGGGTGCTTGGCCTTGGCGGAGATCATCCAGGTGTCGGACCAGCCGGTCGAACCCTCCTTGGGCACGAAGGCCTTGATCTTGGCGCCCTCGTCGGCGGTGAGGTTGGCGATGACCTGCCAGGTGGTGCCGACCACGGAGTCGCCGCTCTTGAAGGCGGAGATCTCCTTGAGGTAGTCGCTCCAGTACTCGCCGATGTCCGCGTTCTGCTTCTTCAGCAGGGCGACGGCCGCGTCGAACTGCTTCTGGTCGAGCGCGTAGGGGTCCTTGATCTTCAACTCGGGCTTGGTTGCCTTGAGATAGAGCGCCGCGTCGGCGATGTAGATCGGCGAGTCGTACGCGGTGACATGGCCCTTGTACTGGGAGGCGTCGTCGAAGACCGCGGCCCAGGAGGCCGGGGCGGGCGTGACCTTCTGGGTGTTGTACATCAGCAGGTTGGCGCCGCGGCCGTGCGGGATGCCGTAGGCCTTGCCCTTGACCGAGTTCCAGGCCTGGAGCTTCAAGTCCGGGAAGATGTCCTTGTAGTTGGGGACCAGGCCGGTGTTGACGGGGGCCGCGTCGCCGGAGGCTATGAGGCGCAGGGAGGCGTCGCCGGAGGCGGAGACTGCGTCGTACTCGCCGGTCTTCATCAGCTTGACCATCTCGTCGGAGCTGGCGGCGACCTTGGAGTTGACCTTGCAGCCCGTCTGCTTCTCGAAGTCGCTGACCCAGTTGACCTTGGGGTCGTTGGAGCCGTCCTCGACATAGCCGGCCCAGGCGATCAGGTTGACCTCGCCCTCGCTCTTGCCGAGCTTCGACTGGGCTTTCAGATCAGGGGGGTTGAGGCCGCCGGACGAGCTGCCCGTCGAGTCGGAGGAGCCGCAGGCGGTGACGGCCAGCACGAGCGTGGCCACGGTGGCGGCGGCCTTGAGGGTTGGGGTGAGGCGCACGACGTTCTCCATACGTGAAAGGACGTGGGAGGAGCGGGGTCGGGGTCAGCGGGGGTCGGGAACATGCACCGTGTGGCGCCGGTGCCATTGCAGTCGCACGCGGCTGCCGCGGTAGGCGGCGACGTCCTCGGCGGAGGTCTCCAGGTTCTGCTGGAGTGCGGTGAGCCGGCCGCCGGCGTCGAGGTCGACGAGGAAGCGGGTGGAGTCCCCGAGGTAGACGACCTCCGCGACGGTGCCGGCGGCGCTCTCGTGGTCCGGGTCGTCGGGTTCGGCGGAGTCCTTGAGGACGCGGATCTTCTCGGGCCGGATGCTGTAGGTGCCCGGGGTGCCGACGACGCGCTGGGCGGACTCGCCCTCCAGCAGGTTGGAGGTGCCGACGAAGGACGCGACGAACGGGGTCGCGGGGCGTTCGTAGACCTCGGCGGGGGTGCCGACCTGCTGGATGCGGCCCTGGTCGAAGACGGCGATGCGGTCGCTCATCGTCAGGGCCTCCTCCTGGTCGTGGGTGACGAAGACGAAGGTGATGCCCACTTCCCGCTGGAGCGCCTTGAGTTCGACCTGCATCTGCTCGCGCAGTTTGAGGTCGAGGGCGCCGAGCGGTTCGTCGAGCAGCAGCACCCGGGGGCGGCCGACGAGGGCGCGGGCGAGGGCGACGCGTTGCCGCTGGCCGCCGGAGAGCTGGGCGGGGCGGCGGTTGCCGTAGCCCTCAAGTCGCACTTCCACCAAGGCCTTTCGGGCGCGGACGAGGCGTTCGGACTTGGGGACCTTGCGGACCTTCAGGCCGTAGGCGACGTTCTCCTCGACCGTCATGTGCGGGAAGAGGGCGTAGTCCTGGAAGACGGTGTGGACGTCCCGTTCGAAGGGGGCGAGGCCGGTGACGTCCTGGCCGGCGAGTTCGACGGTGCCCCCGGTGGGGCTCTCGAAGCCGGCGATCATGCGGAGCACGGTCGTCTTGCCCGAGCCGGACGGGCCGAGCATCGAGAAGAACTCACCGTCCCTGATCTCCAGGTCGACCCCGGCCACCGCGGTCGTCTCCCCGAACGTTTTCCGCAGATCCCGCAGCCGGATCGCAATCCCCTCCATGGGCGGGAACCTTTCTGGTGCTCTGTAACGTTGCACGGAAACATATGAAGTCATAGTTCAAATCTCAAGACCCCCTTAAGGTAAAGCTTGAGTCAACGTGCAAGGTGGTGGCCGTGAACCAGCAGCAGCACATGAACGGCGGCGCCCGGAAAGCCGTCTTCGCCCCGGTCGACAACCGGGCGCGGGTCGACGCCGTCGTCAGCCGGCTCGGGGACGCCATCGAACTCGGACTGCTCTCCGACGGTGAGCAGCTCCCGGGCGAGAGCGAGCTCGCCGGGCAGCTCGGGGTGTCCACGGTGACCCTGCGGGAGGCGCTGATGGCGCTGCGCCAGCAAGGGCTCGTCACCACCCGCCGGGGGCGCGGCGGCGGCAGCTTCGTGTCGCTGCCCGAAGTCCCGGGCGAGGAGCGGCTGAAGGTGCGGCTGCGCGGCTGGAGCACCGAGGAGCTGCGCGACCTCGGCGACCACTGGGCGGCCCTGTCCGGCACCGCGGCCCGGCTCGCCGCACAGCGCACCGAGCCGGAGGACCTGGTCCAACTCCGGCGTACGGCCGAGGAGTTGACGCACGCCGAGCACGCGGCGGCGCGTGGCCGGGTGTACGGCCGCTTCCATGTCGAGCTGGCCGCCGCCGCGCAGTCCGCCCGGCTCACCCGCGAACAGGTCGCGTTGCAGACCGAGGTGGGCGCACTGCTGTGTCTCGTGCTCGGGAGCGACGAATATCGTGAAGAAGCCGCAGCCCGTCACCGCTCCGTAATCTCGGCCGTGCAAGATGGGGACCACGATTCGGCCAGGGAGCTGGCCGAGCGGTGCGTGCAGGAATCCACGGCGCGGCTCATCGCCGAGCGGCTGGCCCTGTAGCCGTCACCGCGTCCGCTCCCCGTCTGCTGGAGGGCACGCATGAGCCTCGCGACGGCAACACCGGCCACGGCACCCGAGCAGTCCGTCGCGGCCGGGGTCCGCTCGGCCCTGGAGTCCGTGTTCGACGCCGTGGCCGCCACCCGCGCCGACACGACGGCACTGCTGGCCAAGGTGGCCGCACAGGGCAGCCGCCCGGCGACCGTCGACCTCGCCGCACTGCGCCCCGGCCTCCATCTCCGGCTCGCCCGGCACGAGTTGGTGTCCGGCGTCGGCTTCGTCGCGGCGCCGGGCCTGCTGAGCGACGTACCCGCATGGCTGGAGTGGTGGCAGTCCACCTCCGACGGTGGCATCCGGCCGCTGCTGCTCGACCTCGACCCCGAGCACTCGGCGTACGCCGACTACACGCACTGGGACTGGTTCGCGCTGCCCCGCGACACCGGGGAGCGGGCGGTCGCCGGGCCGTACGTCGACTACCTCTGCTCGGACGAGTACAGCCTCACCCTGTCCGCGCCGGTCCTGATGGAGGGCCGGTTCGCCGGGGTGGCCGCGGCGGACGTGTATCTACGGCACTTCGAGGCGGCCGTGATGCCGATGCTGCACCGGCTGCCGGGACCGGCCCGGCTGGTGAACGCCCGTGGCAGGGTGGCCGCTTCGACCGATCCCCGGCACCTGGTCGGTTCGCTCAGCAAGGGACCGGACTTCGCGGAGGCTCTCGCGGCGGGCCGGGCCGGGTTCGCGCAGGGGGCGCGGCTGGTGCCGTGCGACGGGGTGCCGTTGGTGTTGGTGGTCGCGGAGCGGTGACCGAACCCTTCCGCGCGGGTACCGAGTTGGGGTCGGCCGCGCCGAACTCAGCCGCCGGGGTGCCGAGTTGAGGCGGGCCGCACGGCTCCCGCGTTCACTCGGCCGCGGAAACCACCCTCAGGTGTCCGGCCCCGCGACCCGCCTTGCGGACCCTGGGCGGTGGAACGCGGCGGGCCTCGCGCAGGACCAGTGTCAGACGCGTATAGCCCATGTTCTCAAGGGTCTTGGGGGTCTCGCCGACGACACGGCAGTCGGTGGCGCCCCACCGCGGGTCGGGGTGCAGCAGCGGGCGGACCGCGCCGTCGTGCTCCACGGCCGCCTGCTCGCCGACCGCGCGGATCCAGTGCGGCAGGCCCTGACGGTAGGCGGCCTCCATGATCGGGTCCTGGGCGATGTCACGACGGATCGCCTGCAGGCCGTGGTCGTGCCCGTGGCTCTCCACGGCGGCGGCGAAGTGGGCCAGCATCGGCAGGCACCAACTCGACTCGTGCTCACCGAGAACGGTGCTCGCGTCGGGGTGGAAGAGCACGAAGCGAAGGAAGTTGTCGCCCGGCATCGCCGTCGGATGCGGGCCGACCGCCCGGAAAAGTGACTTGAACGCGCCGTTGGTCAACACCACGTCCCAGCGGTGGTCCATGACGACGGAGGGGAAGGTGACGGCCTCCAACAGCGTGGCGTAGTCCAGCAGATACGCCTGGGCCTCGGGACTCTCGGGGACGGGCCGCGGCGCGGACCGCTGCCCACCTGCCTGATATGCCATCGGGAGGTCACCCCTCTTGCCTATGCGGCCTTCTCGCGGCGCCTTGATCCTGGTGCCCCGACGCGAGCCGTGTCAACTATCGTGGCATTTCATGCTTGTTGACGGCTGAAATTGGCCACAGTTGTGGCGAGACCTGGATGCGAGTTCGAACCAACCGCTACTCTCCGGGATGTTCACAGCCGCCGTTTGTGAGAAGCCTGTGAGAGACGTATAGGAGATCTGTCGGTGTCGGATGGCTTCGAGGTACCGGGCACGACGCCGACCGCTCTGCTGCCCGCCGTCGTCGACCGCGTCACCGCCCTCGCCGAACGGCTCGGTGTGCCCCAGGCCGAGGTCGTCCACATCGGCCGGCTGTCGGTCGCCTGCGGTGTCCCGGAGTCCGTGGTCAGAGCCCTGCTGAGCGGCCGCCCCGCGGGCGAGCCCGATGTGCAGGCCCGGTTCCTGCAACGCCTCGACCTGCTGCGCCGCACCAGACTCAAGCCCAACGGGCGCAAGTACACCCAGCAGGAGATCGCCGACGGCGCGGGCATGTCCCGCCAGCAGGCGGGCGCCCTCATCAACGGCGACCGGCGTCCCACCATGGAGCACTGCGACGCCCTCCAGCGCTTCTTCCGCGTGCACGCCGGATTCCTCACGGCCGAGGACCCCGAAGCCCTCGCGGGTGCCCTCCAGCGCACCGAGCAGGAGCTGTTGCAGAAGCTCGCGGACCGCGAGCGGGCGGCCGCCGAGGCCGCCGACGACCCGCTGGAGCGGCTGCTCCAGGACCACGGAGTGCGCGGCATCGCCTGGCGGGCCGCGCAGTTGCCCACCGACCAGCACCGCGACAAGGTCGCCGAGTGGCTGGACATGCTCCTGGAGAGCGTGAAGCGGCCCGAGTCGTGATCCGGGGGAGAACTGTGGGCATCGGACGGCAGATGCGCCGCCTGTGCGGTGAGTTGGTCGCGGAGCTGAGCCTCGGCGCACCCGCGCGCCCCCACGACCTGTACGCCGCGCTGTGCGACGCGATGAGCCGCCGCAGAGGCCGCCCGGTCCAGTTCCGTACGGCCGCCTTCCCGGCCTGCACCGCGAGCGGGCTGTGGCTCGACATGGCCGACCAGGACCTCGTCGTGATCGAGGAACGCACCGCCCCCGACCACCAGTTGGTGATCCTGGGCCACGAGCTGTGGCACATGAAGGCCGGGCACTGCGGCCCGCACCTGGAGGGCACCGCGGTCGCCGCCCGGCTCCTCGGCGACACCGTCGACGAGGCCGCGCTGCGTGCGACCGTCCTCAAGGTGGCCGCCCGCAGCCGGTTCGAGCGCGCCGACGAGCGGGAGGCCGAGAGCTTCGGTCTGCTGCTCGCCAGCAAGTGCCGTACGTGGCTGGCCGGTTCGTCCCACAGGGGGCCCGCGCGGCACGACCATCTGGCGGGGCGGATCGAGGCGGCGCTGGGGTATCCGGGGCCGCGGAGCTAGGAATTGACGGCCCGTCAAACGGGCCTGTCGGCAGGCGGGCCCGTCTCACGTGGCGCTGCGTTCGCTCGCCTCCCGAAGGTCCCGTTCCGTCGCGCCGCTCTGGGCCGTGACGCCGGGGCGGCCCTCGCACAGGAGGTCGCGCCAGTGCTCGCGGCTCCAGTGGGCGGGGGTGGTGGTGCCGGTGAACTCCTCGACCAGGGTGAGGAACCGTGCCGGGTCGGTGTGGAACGGGAAGTGCCCCGCGCCCTCGAAGATCTCCAGTCGGCTGCCGGGCATGGCCTCGTGGGCGCCGTAGGCGTGCCGTACCGGCACCACGCTGTCCCGGTCGCCCCACAGCAGCATGGTCGGCATGCCCTCGGTGAGATAGCAGCGGTCGAGCATGGTCACCACCTGGCCGCGCCAGTCGACGACCGCGCGCAGGGTGCGGATGAAGGCGTTGCGGGCGGTCTCGTCGGGCAACGCGTCGACCAGGGTGAGGAGTTCGGGGGCGTCCCGGCCGAGGTCGGTGTCAAGGAGCCGCAACAGCCCGACGGTGAGGCCGACTTGGAGGCGCATGCCGGGCAACCTGAGCGCGGACAGGGCGAGATGGGACCCCGGGAGCGAGACGAGCCGTAGCACCGGATTGACCTCGCGGCCCACGCCGCCCGCGCTGACGAGGACGAGGCGTTCGGTGCGCTCGGGGAACTGGTAGGCGAACTGCATCGCCACTCCCCCGCCCAGCGAGTGCCCGAGCAGGGTCGCGGACTCGATGCCGAGCGTGGTGAGCAGATCGCGGACGCCGTTGGCGTAGGCGGCGACCGAGTAGTCGGCCCGGGGTTTGTCGGAGGCGCCGTGGCCGAGGAGGTCGGGCGCGATCACGGTGTGGGTGCGGGCGAGGTCGGGGATCAGGTCGGTCCAGGTGGCGGAGGAGTCGCCGATGCCGTGGATGAGGACCAGCGCCGGGCCCTGGCCGGCCATGCGGAAGGCGCGGCGGTATCCGTGCACGACGCGGTACTGCAGCTCAAGTTCTCCGGCACCCACCGAGCGCAGTCGTGCGGCGCGCGCCGGGCGCCGTGCCGGGACGTCCTCCACGCACTCGCCTCCCGTTCACCTGGCCGCCCACATGCGGCCGAAAGCCCTTGCCTCCAGCGTAGGGCCGCTGTCCCACGGGGGATTTCGGTGACGTTTCGCCTCCGCTAAGCGGGCGAACCGGCGCCCGTCACAACGGCATTGTCAGTGGCACCCGGCAAGCTGGAGTCGTGCCACCGCCGCGCGGGGGCGCATGACGCCGACCAGGGGAGAGCCGTCCTATGCAGACCGCAGTGATGACCGACCGCGAGCGCGCCGCCGTTCAGGCCTATCTACGGCTGCTGCACACCGTCCGAGCAGCCTTCGACGGCCCACCGGGCGCCCCACGCCCCGTGCTCGTCCCACCCTCGGTACTCGCCGAGGCGGACCAGGCGTTGACGGACGCCGGGCTCGCCGGGAACGAGGAGGCGTTCTTCCGGCTGTTGCAGAGCTGGGGTCCGGAGGGATGAGCGGGGTGTCAACGGCCGGGAGATCAGGCGCGGTTCACGGACGGGGGACCGTGACCGGATGCGGGACCGTGACCGCCGTGGCGACCAGTCCGCGGCCGACGGTCCAACGGCCGTCGAAGACGTCGAGCCGTTCACCGTCGACCACCGGGCCGGGCACGAGGAGGCGGGCACGGAGGCCGCCGCGGGTGTCCTCGCCGGGGTCCGTGAAGACCTCGATGTCGGCCTCCGAGAAGTCCAGCCACTTTCCGGTGAGGGGGAACCACGCCTTGTAGACGGACTCCTTGGCGCTGAACAGGAGCCGGTCCCAGTGGACGCCGGGCCGCTCCGCCGTCAGGCGTGCCAGGCGTTCCTGTTCGGCGGCCAGGGCGACGGAGGGGAGGATGCCGTCCGGGAGCGGGGCGTGCGGTTCGGCGTCGATGCCGAGCGAGGCGAGGTCGGCGGCGCGGGCCAGCGCGGCGGCGCGGTAGCCGTCGCAGTGGGTCATGCTGCCGATGACTCCGGCGGGCCAGCCCGGCGCGCCGTGGGCGCCGGGCAGGATCGGCTGCGGAGGCACGCCGAGCTTCTCCATGGCGCGCCGGGCACAGGCCCGTACGGCGGCGAACTCGCGGCGTCTCTTGGGCACCGCGCGCGCCACACGGGCCTCTTCCTCGGGGTACAGCGGGGCGTCCTGGAGCCCCTCGTCACCGTGTGTCTCCACGGTCACCACGGAGTCCGGAAGCAGTTCCTCGATCACCGGTTCCGACCTCCATCGGCAGGATGCGGCGCAGTCGGCCCGGGGGTTCCGGGCGTTTCTGCCACTCGCGGGGGTATCCCACGGACACCTCTTCGAAGCGGACCCCCTCGTGGTGGGTGGTCCGCGGGATGTGGAGATGGCCGTAGACCATGGTGTCCACGCGGAATCTGCGGTGCCAGTCGGCGGTCAGGGTGGTGCCGCACCACATGGCGAACTCGGGGTACCAGAGGACGTCGGTGGGGTGCCGGTCCAGGGGGTAGTGGTTGATCAGGACGGTGGGCAGGGTGTCGGGGATCCCGGTGAGCCGGCGTTCGGTCCCGGCGACCCGGGCCCGGCACCAGGCCTCGCGGCTGGGGTAGGGGTCGGGGTGCAGCAGGAACTCGTCGTTGCAGACGACGCCGGTGCCGTGCGCGTACGTCAGCCCCTCGGCCTTGGTCGTACAGCCGGCCGGGAGGAACGAGTAGTCGTAGAGCAGGAAGAGGGGTGCCACGACGACCGGGCCGCCGGGGCCCTCCCAGACGGGGTAGGGGTCCTCGGGTGTGACGACGCCCAACTCCCGGCACAGGGCGACGAGATGGTCGTAGCGGGCGACGCCGCGCAGGGTGACGGGGTCCTTGGGGTGGGTCCACAGTTCGTGGTTTCCGGGGGCCCAGAGGACCTTGCGGAAGCGGCCGGCGAGGAGTTCGAGGACCCAGCGGATGTCGGCCACGGTCTCGGCGATGTCACCGGCCACGATCAGCCAGTCGTCGTCCGTGACGGGCCGCATGTTCTCGACCAGGGCGCGGTTCTCGGCGTACCCGATGTGCAGGTCGCTGATGGCCAGCAGCTGTCCGGCACCGCCGGCCGTCGACTCCACCCTTGCCCCCTCCGCGCACCCGATGGGCCCACGAGATCACATCCCGCCGTTCCGCGACAAGACGGCCGGGACGCACAGGGGCGTGCCCGCGGAGCGGGCCGCGGGAAACGCGGAGGCCCGGGCGACGCCGCGGCGGGAGTTCATGTCCCGGGTGGGCACCATCGGGAAATCCGTAACACGGGCGTTGCACGCGGTGCCCTTCGCAAGCCGTATGATCGCCCCAACACCACCGCTACGAACGCCCCTTCGCCGAGGGCGGTTTGGTGTACCTCCAACCACCTTGGCCGGGCACGGCCTCGCTCCGCCGTGCCCGCGAAACCGAAAGGACGGCCCTGCATGGTCTCTCGCGTACGCGTCTGGCTCAACCGCACGTACGCGGAGAACGTGTTCTTCATGGATCAGCTGCGGAGAAATCCCAGCGACCGGGCCGTCGAGATCCATGCCACGCACGGCGACGCGGACTCCCCCGTACTGGCCGCCGCCGACACCGCCGACCTGGAGCCCGAGGGCCTGTCCCCGGCCGCGTACGTCGAGTTCGCGCTCGACCAGTGCGCCCGTCGCGGCATCGACGTGTTCGTGCCCCGGCTGCACCAGTCGGAGATCGTGGCGCACCGCGCGGACTTCGAGGCGGTGGGCACGGCGCTGTTGGCGCCGACCCCCGAGGCCGTCGCCGTCTTCCACGACAAGGTGATCGCGTACGAGGCCGTCCAGGCGATCGGCGTGCCCGTGCCGCCGTGGTGGCGGGTGCGCACGGCGCCCGAACTCGTCGCCGCCGTCGAGGAGTTGGAGGCCGCCGGGCACAAGGCGTGCTTCAAGCCGGCGTCCGGCGCGGGCGGGGTGGGCTTCCGTGTGATCACGCGCGCCCCCTTCTCGCTCATGCACCTCAACGGCTTCCCGAGCCCCTACGTCCCGCTCGACATGGTCGTCGAGGCGCTGGAGCAGGCCGACGAGCAGGTGGACTGGCTGGTCATGCCGCGCCTGGAGGAGCCGGAGGTGTCGGTGGACTGCCTGACCGGTCCCGACAACCTGGTCCGGCTCGCCGTGGGCCGCACGAAGAACGGCCGTCGTCGCGGTTTCACCCTGCAGGAGCAGTGGCTGGAGCCGGCCCGCCGGATCGCGGAGGGCTTCGGGCTGCACTACCTGTCCAACATCCAGTTCCGCATGTTCGGCGACCGGCCCGTGCTGATGGACGTCAACACCCGTCCCGCGGGGGGCCTGCACCAGCTGTCGCTGTGCGGGGTCAACGCCCCTTGGGCGGCAGTGCAGTTGGCGCTCGGCGAGGACCCAGGCACGATGGAGCCGCCGTTCCTGGGCGCGGACTACGCGGTGGTGTCCGGCCCCCGCCAGCTGCGTCCGGTGTCGCTCCCGCACCAGCGCGCGGAGGAGTCGGAGCCCCTGCTCCCGGCGACGCCCGCACCGGCACAGGACGAGATGGAGACGGCGACGGAGACCTCGGAGACGAGCAGTCGGGCCGCCGCTCGCGCGTAACTCCCGGTCCCGCCCTACAACTTCATACCGGTATGGACCAATCATGGCAGGGCATCTTGACACCGTGATTGGTCCATACCAACTTGGTTGCGCACCCTCTTGCACTCCCGAACACCCCCATTACTTCAGGGAGATCGCGTGCGCGACACACTCAGACGCTCCAGACATCGGCTCCTCGCCCTGCTCGGTACCGCCGCCCTGGCCATGGCCGGGGCGATCGCGCTGCCCGGTACGGCGGAGGCTGCCAACGTCCTGACCAACCCCGGCTTCGAGTCGGGCAGCCTCTCCCCCTGGTCCTGCACCGGAAACCTCGGCTCGGTCGTCTCCTCGCCCGTGCACGGCGGCTCCAAGGCCCTTGCGGGAACGGTGAGTTCGAGCGACACAGCGCAGTGCACCCAGACGGTAGCCGTGCAACCGAACACGGCCTACTCGCTCAGCGGCTGGGTGCGCGGAAGCTACGTCTACCTCGGCGTGACCGGCGGCAACTCGACCTGGACGACGTCCCCGTCGGCGTACAGCCAGCTGACGACGTCCTTCACCACCGGCGCCTCGCAGACCAGCGCCACCATCTACGTCCACGGCTGGTACGCGCAGGGCACCTACTACGCGGACGACATCAGCCTCGACGGTCCGGGCGGTGGCGGCGGTGGCGACACCCAGGCCCCGACCGCGCCGACCGGCCTGACGTCCACGGGCAAGACCTCCTCCAGCGTCTCGCTGTCGTGGGGCGCCTCGACGGACAACGTGGGCGTCACGGCGTACGACGTCTACAGCGGTTCGAACCAGGTCCTCAGCGTCTCCGGTACGAGCGGCACGGTCACCGGGCTCTCCGCCAGCACCGCCTACACGTTCACCGTGAAGGCGCGCGACGCGGCCGGGAACAGTTCAGCGGCCTCGGGCGCGGTGAGCGTCACGACGAGCGCCGGCACCGGCGGCGGCACCGGGTTCACCCAGGCAGCGCCGTATCTCTACGAGGGCTGGGGCGATCCGCCGAGCCCGAGCACGGTGATGAGCGCGACCGGCATCAAGTGGTTCACGATGGCATTCGTGCTCGACTCCGGTGGCTGCAACCCCGCCTGGGACGGCAGCCGGGCCCTGACCGGTGGCGTCGACCAGACCGCCATCAACCAGATCCGCGCGGCGGGCGGTGACATCGTGCCGTCCTTCGGCGGCTGGCAGGGCAGCAAGCTCGGCGCCAACTGCTCCTCCGCGAGCGCACTCGCCGGGGCTCTGCAGAAGGTGATCGACGCCTACGGCCTCAAGGCGATCGACATGGACATCGAGAACACGGACGAGTTCGAGAACGAGGCCGTCCAGGCGAAGATCCTGACCGCGCTGAAGACAGTCAAGGCCAACAACCCGGGCCTGCGCACGATCGTCACCTTCGGCACCTCGACGACCGGCCCGACGTACTACGGCAACCGGCTCATCGAGCAGGCGCAGTCGCTCAACGCCAACATCGACGTCTTCACCATCATGCCGTTCGACTTCGGCGGCGGCTCCGACATGTACGGCAACACGGTCGCCGCGGCCGAGGGCCTGAAGACCAAGCTGAAGTCCACGTTCGGGTGGGACGACGCTACGGCCTACTCGCACATCGGCATCTCCGGCATGAACGGTCTGTCGGACCAGTCGGAGACCACGACTCCCGCCATCTGGACGCAGATCCGTGACTGGTCGAACTCGCACCACATCGCCCGGCTCGCCTTCTGGTCGGTCAACCGCGACCGCGGGTGCGCCGGCGGCGGAGTGGTGAGCAACTGCTCCGGCATCAGCCAGAACACCTGGCAGTTCACCTCGATCACAGCCGGTTTCACCGGCTGACGACCCCCACCCCTGGCGGCCGGTCCCCCGTGTGGGCCGGCCGCCTCGGTGTGTGTGCCCCGACAGCCGGCTCCGTCGGTCAGAAACGGCCCGAGCCCCGGTACAGCTCCAGATCCCCGTCCAGCTCCACGGCGAGGACCGTGGCGAGCGGGTCGAGATCGGTCAGCGGCGGCGGGTCGATCCACAACTGCCCCACGGCCTCGTGCAGTCCGCCGATGACCCGGTGGGCGAGTTCGGTGCCGGTGCCGAGCACGGTGACCCGGCGGACCGGGGTGACCAGCCCCCGGACTCCGATCTCGGCGCGCGGGATGTCGTACAGGGTGAGATAGAGGGTGCGCCGGTCGGCGGAGAGGGTGCTCGGCCCGTAGTGGTGCCCGGCCGGGAGCCCGCGCACCGTGCCGTACACGGCGTCGGCGTGCTTGCGGATCCACTCCCCCAGGCCTTCGAGACGCTCGACCTGCGGCTGCGGGATGGTGCCGTCCTCCATCGGGCCCACGTCGAGCAGGAGGTTGCCGCCCCCGCCGATCGTCTCCGTGAAGTAACGCACCAGCTGGCTCAGCGACTTGTGGTTGTCGTCGTGGTGCTGGTACCCCCACGAGTCGTTGATGGTGAGGCACAACTCCCAGGGCCCGTCCGGGGGTTCGACGGGGGCGCCCTGCTCCGGTGTCGCGTAGTCGCCCTCGCTGAGCATGCGCGCGTTGAACACGACGTGCGGCGAGTACGAGCGGATCAGCGCGGCGAGTTCCTTGATGCGCCACTGCTCCTCGCTGCGGTCCCACTCGCCGTCGAACCACATCAGGTCGGGCCGGTAGCGGGAGGCCAACTCCCTTATCTGACCGTCCCGGTAGGCAATGAACCGCTCCCAGGCGTCCAGGTCCTCGAACTCGGCCGCGACCTCGGAGTAGCGGTTGTCCTCCTGCTCCGGCGGGCGGCCCGGCTTGCGCGTGGTGGCGTAGTCGGGGTGGTTCCAGTCGGAGTGGGAGTAGTAGAGGCCGACCTTCAACCCCTGCTCGCGGAGGGCGTCGGCGTACCCGGTGAGGTAGTCCTTGCCGAGGTTGAGATCGCCGAACTCGGTGTCCCACAGGGCCACCCCGTCGTGGTGACGGCTCGTCAGGACGGCGTACTTGGCGCCGGCGCGGGCGAACAGGTCGGCCCAGGCGCGCGGGTCGTACTTCGCGCCGGTGAACCGGTCGAGCTGGGACATGTACTGGTCGTGGGGCACGATGTCGTCGTAGAACGACCAGGACTCCTGGACGCCGTCGACGGCGTAGATCCCCCAGTGGACGAAGATCCCCAACTTGGCGTCGGTGAACCACGGTTGCATGGGCACGGCTGAACTCCCTCTACGTACAGGGTGAGTTGGGAGACGAAGAGGGGCGGGCCCGGCGGCACCGATGCCGGGCCCGCCCCTCCCCCGGGTTCTACTGGCCCGCGCCCGCCCGCTGCAGACGGAGCGTCAGGATCTGGAAGGGCCGCAGGGACACGGCCACCGAGTCGCCGTCGACGGAGGCCTCGTCCGCCAGCGGTCGCTCCAGCAGGTCGGTGATCCGCGCGGCCGCGAGCGGGAAGCCCGTGCGCAGTGCGCCCCGGGCACGGCCGCCGTTCGACTCGTAGAGGCGGACCACGACGTCGCCGGACTCGTCGTCGGCGAGCTTGACCGCCTCGACGGTGATGCCGTCGCCGTCGACGGAAACGACCGGCTGCGGGGCGCCTCCCGAATCGGCCACGCGCAGCGGGAGGTTGAGGGCGTAGCCCTCGGCGACCGCGTCCTCGATGCTCGCGCCGGGCAGCAGCGAGTAGGTGAGGCGGTGCTTGCCCTGGTCGGCGCCCGGGTCCGGGATGCGCGGGGCGCGCACCAGGCTCAGGCGGACCGTGGTCGTCGTGCCGCCGTCCTCGCGGACCGTGCGGGAGACGTCGTGGCCGTACGTCGAGTCGTTGATGACGGCGACGCCGTAGCCGGGCTCGGCGAGGTGCACCCAGCGGTGGCCGGAGACCTCGAAACGGGCCGCCTCCCAGCTGGTGTTGGTGTGCGTGGGCCGCTGGATGTGGCCGAACTGGATCTCGGCGGAGGAGTGCGCGGCCCGGATGTCCACGGGGAAGCCGGCCTTGAGGAACTTCTCGGCCTCGTGCCAGTCGATGTCGGTCTCGAAGTCGATGCGGGGGCTGCCCGCGCGGACGGTGATCGTCTGCACGATCTTCGAGCCCTTGCCGAAGGACCGTTCCACGCGGATCGCGCCGAGCAGCGGGTCCTGCTCGACGACCGTGATGGAGTCGGCGTCCAGGAGGTCGGTGAAGCGGTTCTTGTAGTGCTTGTCGACGTCCCAGGCATCCCAGTAGTTGGGCAGGTCGGTGTGCAGACGCAGCAGGTTGCCCTGGTCGGCGAGGACTTCACGGCTGCCGTGGCGCAGGTCGCGCACGGAGGCGAGGGTGCCGTCGTCGGCGAGTTCGACGCGGACGATGCCGTTGTCGAGGACGCGGTCGGTGACGGTCACCGCCTGCGGGACGTACTCGGCGGCCAGCGGGGCGCTGCCGTTCGCCGGGACCGTCGCGTACATCGGGACGCCGGTCGCCGTGCGGATGACCTCGGCGCGGTCGAAGGGGCTGGTGTTGAAGACGCGGGTACCGCCGCCGCCCAGCGCGGCCACGGCCGCCGCCGTCAGCTCCTCCAACTCCGTTGCCACACGCGCGTATTCGGCCTCGGCCTCGCGGTGCACCCAGGCGATCGAGGAACCCGGCAGGATGTCGTGGAACTGGTGCAGCAGCACCGTCTTCCACAGCCGGTCGAGCTTCTCGTACGGGTACGCGTAGCCCGGCGCGTGCAGCGCGGCCGTGGTCGCCCACAACTCGGCCTCGCGGAGCTTGTGTTCACTGCGCCGGTTGCCCTGCTTGGTGCGGGCCTGGGAGGTGTAGGTGGCGCGGTGGAGTTCGAGGTAGAGCTCGCCGACCCAGACCGGGGCGTCCGGGTACTCGGCGCGGGCCTTGGCGAAGAACTCGTCGGGGTGCTCGACGACGACCTTCGGTGAGCCTTCCAAGTCGGCGAGCCTGCGCGCCCGTTCCATGATCTCGCGGGTCGGGCCGCCGCCGCCGTCGCCCCAGCCGAAGGGGGCCAGGGAGCGGGTGGCGTTGCCCTTCTCCTGGTAGTTGCGGACCGCGCGGGACATCTCCTCGCCGCTGAAGCGGGCGTTGTAGGTGTCGACCGGCGGGAAGTGGGTGAAGATGCGGGTGCCGTCGATGCCCTCCCACCAGAAGGTGTGGTGGGGGAACTTGTTGGTCTGGTTCCAGGAGATCTTCTGGGTGAGGAACCACTCGTTGCCGGCGAGCTTGGCGAGCTGCGGGTAGGCCGCGTTGTAGCCGAAGGAGTCGGGCAGCCAGACGCCCTTGGTCTCGACGCCGAAGTGCTCGATGAAGAACCGCTTGCCGTGGATCAGTTGGCGGGCGATGGCCTCGCCGCCGGGCAGGTTGCCGTCGGACTCGACCCACATGCCGCCGACCGGCGCCCACTGGCCGCGCTTCACGGACTCCTGGATGCGGGCCCACACCTGCGGGTAGTTGTCGCGCACCCACTCGTACTGCTGGGCCTGCGAGCAGGCGAAGATGAAGTCCTCGTACTCGTCGGCCAGCGAGGTCACGTTCGAGAAGGTGCGGGACGTCTTGCGCTTGGTCTCGCGGATCGGCCACAGCCACGCCGAGTCGATGTGCGCGTGTCCGACACCGGAGACGATGTGCGCGCTGGCGTTGGCGGGCTTGGAGAGCACCGGCTTCAGCGCGGCCCGTACGTCGGCTGCCGTACCGGCGACGTCGTCGAGGTCGAGGAGGTCCAGGGCCCGGTCGAGTGCGTGCATGATTTCGTGCCGGCGCGGGTCGTGCTCGCTCAGTTCCAGCATCAGTTCGCGCAGCACCTGGACGTCGAGGTCGAGATGGAAGACCTCCTCGTCGAGGACGGCGAGGTCGGCGCGGCGGAATGTATACAGTGGACGGTCGCCTGCCGTCAGTACATCACCGAGCGGCGTGGGCTCGGAGAAGTCGTTGGCGAGGATGTCGGGGTTGGAGGCCGCCTCGACGAGGTAGTCGATGACCTCGCCGCCCGCCGCCGGGTTGGCGATGGCGACGTACTGGTTGAGCGGGTTGACCGCCTTGAGCGGTGTCCCGTCCGTGAGGTGGACCAGGGCCTCGGCCTGGTTGCCGGGCCAGTCGCCGACGAAGCCGAGGTCGATGACGGCCTCGACGCGCTTCCCGGCCCACTCCTCCGGCACCTGCCCGCACATCCGGAACCAGGTGGTGCCCCAGGGCGGACCCCACGGGGTGTCCATCGCGAACGGCGTGTACGGCGCCGCCGCGGCCTCCTCGAAGGGGACCGGCTCACCCGGCGCCTGCCAGGCCTCGACCGTGAAGGGCGCGGTGGCCGCGTAGATCGCGGGCTTGATGCGCTGGTTGTGGGCGCGCTCGACGCGCTCCTCGATCCTGCGGCGTTCGTCGTGCATGGGAAGTCTCCAGGGAACCAGGGAGCTGCTGAGAACTTTGGGGAGCTGCCGAGAACTCGCTGCCGAGAACTCGGGGTGCTGTCCCGAACTGGGGAAAGCGCTTACCGAACGGATGCCTACTTAAGGTACGCCAGGCCCGGGTGGACCTCGGTGTAGCCCTCGACCAGCCGACGGGCGACGTTCACCGAGTCGACCAGCGGGTGCAGCGCGAAGGCCTTCACCGCCGTCGCACGGGAGCCGTTCTCGGCCGCCGCGAGGACCTCGCGCTCGACGCCCTTGACCGCGCAGACCAGGCCGGTGGCGTGGTCGGGCAGCGGGTCGACGGCGACGGGGTGGGCGCCGTTGGCGTCGACCAGGCACGGCACCTCGATGACGGCGTCCGCGTCGAGGACGGACAGGGCGCCCTGGTTGCGGACGTTCAGGATCAGGGTTGTGCGTTCGTCGCGGGCGATGGCCCGCATCAGGGCGAGGGCGACCTTCTCGTACCCGCCGGAGAGGTCGTCGGCGTCGCGTTCGCCGGCGCCGGCCGTCTCCCTGTTCTCCGCCATGTAGGTCGCCTCGCGCTCGGCGCGGGTGCGGTCCCAGGCGGTCAGCGCGGCCGCGTCGGGGCGCTTCATCTCGTCGTAGAACTGCGCCTGTTGGTCGCGGAGGAAGGCGCCGCGGGTCTTCTCGACCTCGGTGTAGGCGCGGACGGTCTCGCGGTTGAAGTAGTAGTAGTGCAGGTACTCGTTCGGGATCGCGCCGAGCGACTGGAGCCAGTCGGCGCCGAAGAGCTTGCCCTCCTCGAAGGAGCCGAGGAGGTCGGGGTCGGCGAGCAGGCGCGGGAGTTCGTCGCGGCCGGCGACGCGCAGGCCGCGTACCCAGCCGAGGTGGTTGAGGCCGACGTAGTCGATGAAGGCCTCGCGCGGGTTGGCGCCCAGGACCGTGGCGATACGGCGGCCGAGGCCGACCGGGGAGTCGCAGATGCCGATGACGCGGTCGCCGAGGTGGCGGGACATGGCCTCGGTGACCAGGCCCGCCGGGTTGGTGAAGTTGATGACCCAGGCGTCGGGGGCGAGGCGGGCCACGCGCTGGGCGATGTCGACGGCGACCGGGACGGTTCGTAGACCATAGGCAATACCGCCGGCGCCGACCGTCTCCTGGCCGAGGACGCCCTGCGCCAGCGCCACGCGCTCGTCGTTGGCGCGGCCCTCCAGGCCACCGACGCGGATCGCGGAGAAGATGAAGTCGGCTCCGCGCAGGGCCTCGTCGAGGTCCGTGGTGGCGGTGACGGTGGGGGCGTCGGGCACAGTGGCGGCCTGTTCGGCCAGTACACGGGCGACCGCATACAGCCGACTGTCGTCGAGATCGTGCAGCACGACCTCGGTGACCCGGCCCTCGCCGCGGTCCGTCAGGAGTGCCCCGTACACGAGCGGCACCCGGAACCCGCCGCCGCCCAGAATCGTCAGCTTCACGCTTTCACCTTTCCTGCCACGACGACCTCGACGCCCGCTTCCTCCAGGGAGGAACGGGTCACCGGGTCGACCGGGGCGTTCGTCACCACCGCGTCCAGGTCCTCGGGACCGCACACCTTCGCCATCCCCGTACCCGGGAACTTCTGCGCGTCCGCGAGCAGTACGACCTTGTCCGCGGCCTTGATCATGGCCCGTTTCACCGGCACCTCGACGACCGTCGTGTCCATCACCTGGCCGCCGGGCCGCACTCCGCTGGTGCCGAGGAAGAGCCAGTCGGCGTGCAGCTGGCGCAGGTTGTCCTCGGTGAGGAAGCCCACCAGGGACCGGTACTCGCGCCGGACCATGCCGCCGAGCAGCACCAGTTCGATGCCCTCGTCGTCGGCCAGCTCCTCGTAGACCACGAGGTTGCTGGTGATCACGGTGAGCCGGCGGCCGTGCAGCTGGCGGGCCAGCCGGTAGGCGGTGGTGCCGATGTCGAGGAGGACCGACTGGCCGTCCGCGACCATCGCGGCGGCGCGCGCGGCTATCGCGTCCTTCTCGGCCACCCGCACCTCGGCGACCTCGGCGAAGGGCTGGTCGCCCTCGTCGGCCACGGCACCGCCGTGGACACGCGTGAGCAGTCCGTCCTCCTCCAGTTTGAGCAGATCACGCCTGATGGTGGCGGGGCTCACACCCAGCTGCTCGGAGAGATCGGTCACGGCCGCGGGGCCCCCGGAGCGCAGGGCCCGCAGGATGAGTTGATGTCGTCGTTCTGCCAGCACGCCGCGAACACTACTCGTCATCTTCAATCATTTCTATGCTCAGTTCTGCTTGGGTATTGACCAATCTCGTCGAGCAGCGCACGATTCCGGTCACCGAAATGAAGAGTTTTGACGAACTCTCCAGACGACGTGCCGACGAGAGGATGCGCGCGTGGACGACCCCCGGCCCGATGTGCTGCTGACCGGGCTGCTCTTCTACGACCTCGTCCTCACGGGTCTGGGGCAGCCGCCGACGCCGGGCGAGGAGATCTGGACGACCGGCATGGGCTGCGGCCCGGGCGGCATCGCGAACCTCGCGGTCGCCGCGTCCCGCTTCGGCCTGCGGACCTCCCTGGCCACGGTCTTCGGCGACGACTTCTACGGCGCGTACTGCCACGAGATCCTCGCCGGCCAGGAGGGCGTCGACCTCTCCCTGTCCCGCACCGCGAACGGCTGGCACACCCCCGTCACCGTCTCGCTCGCCCACGGGAACGACCGGGCGCTGGTCACCCACGGCCAGGAACCGCCGTACTCGCAGGACGTGCTGATGGGCGACCCGCCCGAGGCGCGGACCGCGCTGGTGCATCTGGAGGCCGAGCCGCGCGCGTGGCTCGGCAAGGCCTCCGCGAACGGCACGCAGATCTACGCCGACGTCGGCTGGGACCCCACCGAGCAGTGGTCCCGTGACCTGCTCGACCAGCTCGCCCTGTGCCACGCCTTCCTCCCCAACGAGACCGAGGCGATGGCGTACACCCGCACCGACAGCGCGGTCGCGGCGCTCGGCACCCTCACCGAACTGGTGCCGGTCGCGGTGATCACGCGGGGCGGCGACGGGGCGATCGCCGCCGACCAGACGACCGGCGAGTACGCGGAGGTCCCGGCCCTGGCCGTCGACGTCCTGGACGCGACGGGCGCCGGTGACGTGTTCGGCGCGAGCTTCGTCGCGGCCTCGCTCGGCGGCTGGCCGCTGGAGGAACGGCTGCGGTTCGCGGTGCTCGCGGCCGGGCTGTCCGTCCAGCATCCCAGCGGTGCGCTGGCGGCGCCGGGCTGGTATGGCGTCGACCGTTGGCTGCATACAGTCCGCGATCCCGAACTGCGGCGTGCGTACGGCTTCCTGGTCGACAGGATCCCGGCGGACCCCGGTCCGCCCGTCTCGTACGCCCCCGTCACTCCCCCCGCACGGGAGTAGCTCCCCCCACCTCGCAAGTCCCTTGCAAATCCCCCCACTTCAGCCCCTCGTATGCACGACCCGAACAGATCGAACAGATCCGAAAGGCGGTGGGAGCTGTGCGGCTCTCACGAAGAGGCCTGCTCCGTGCGGGCCTGGCCGGTACGGCCGCCACGGCGCTCGGCGGCCTGGCGTCCGGCTGTGCCGTTCCGACCGGTTCCACCGGCCGGAACATGGTCCTGTGGTACTGGGACGGCGGCCTCGGCGACACGGTCCTGAAGAAGGCCAAGGCCCGTTACGACAGCTCCGTCGACCTCCAGGCCATCAAGATCGGTGGTTACTACCGGTCCAAGCTGCTCACCACGATGGCCGGTCGCGCCCATGTCCCCGACATCGCCGGCCTCAAGGGCGAGGACATGGCGTCCTATCTCCCCAACTCCGACCAGTTCGTGGACCTCAGGACACTCGGCGCGGACAAGTACAAGAGCCAGTTCCTGGCATGGAAGTGGGAGCAGGGCATCGCCGACGACGGCACGATGGTCGGCTTCCCGATCGACTGCGGGCCGGTGGCGCACTTCTACCAGTACGCCGTGTTCCGCAAGGCGGGGCTGCCGTACGAACCGGCCGATGTCTCACGGGAGTTGAACACCTGGGAGAAGTTCTTCGCGGCGGGCGAGCAGCTCAGGAAGCGGATTCCCGGGACGTCCATGGTCACCGACGTCAACAGCGTCTTCGAGAACGTGGTGCAGCAGGGCAGCAAGCGCTACGTCGACAAGGACCGCCACTTCATCGGCGACCAGGCACATGTGCGCCACGCCTGGGCGCTGGCCGTGGAGGCCAAGCAGCGCAGAATCGTCTCCAATCTCGTCAGCGGTACCCCCGACCAGTTGTCGGCCGTGGACGACGGCAAGCTGCCCAGTCAGCTGGGCGCCTCCTGGGCGACCAACGACATCAAGACCGGCAACCCGAAGACCAAGGGCAGGTGGCGGATCGCCGACATGCCCGTACGGCCGTCCAACAACGGCGGCTCGTTCCTGTCGATCACCAAGGAGTGCCGACAGCCGGAGCAGGCCTTCCAGATCATCTCGTGGATGCTCGACGCGTCGAACCAGGCACAGGGGTTCGTCGACGCGGGTCTGTTCCCGTCCACGCCGGCCTCGTACGACCTGAAACAACTGCGTGAGCCGGACGCCTTCTTCGGCGGCCAGGTCACGATGGACATCTTCGGGCCCGCCGCGCAGAAGATCGTGGTCGCCTACAACAGCCCGTTCGACGTCGCGCTCGGGCAGCCCATCAAGGACGAGATCAAGAACGTCGGTGTCCTCGGCAAGGACCCCAAGAAGGCCTGGAGTGACGCCATGAGCAAGTGCCGGCGCATCGCGGACCACCTGGGGGTGAGCTACTGATGGCCACCGCACTCGACAAGCCCCCGACCGCCGTGGGCAGTTCGTCCGCCTCCGCGCAGCCGAAGAGCGGCTTCCGCAAGTACTGGCATCTGTATGCCGCGATCTCCCCGTTCTATCTGCTGTTCCTCTGCTTCGGGCTGATCCCCGTCGGCTTCTCGCTCTACCTCTCCTTCCACCGCTGGGACGGCCTCGGCTCGATGGAGTGGGCGGGTCTGTCGCAGTACAAGTACCTGCTGAGCGACACCGACTTCTGGAACTCGATCGGCAACACGCTGATCATCTGGGCGCTGGCCACCTTCCCCATGATCTTCCTCGCGATGATCACGGCCGTGATGCTCAACTCGGCGGTCCGCTTCAAGAACGTGTACCGCTTCGCCTACTTCCTGCCGAACGTCACCTCGGTGGTGGCGATCGCGATCGTCTTCGGCTCGGTGTTCTCCACCAACTTCGGCCTGGTGAACGCCCTGTTGCAGGCGATCGGCATCGACCAGATCGCCTGGCTGAACACACCATGGGGCATCAAGATCGCCATCGCGACGCTGATGACCTGGCAGTGGACCGGCTACAACGCGATCATCTTCCTCGCCGGTCTGCAGACCATCCCGAGCGAACTGTACGAAGCGGCAAGGATGGACGGCGCCGGACCGGTGCAGACCTTCTTCCGGATCACGCTGCCGATGCTGCGCCCGGTGCTGCTGTTCGTGCTCGTCATCTCGACGGTCACCGGTCTGCAGAGCTTCTCCGAACCACAGGTGCTGCTCCAGAACACCTCCAACGACTCGACGTTCGCGGGCGGTCCGGGCCACTCCGGCCAGACGATGGTCCTGTACTTCTTCCAACAGACCTTCGACAACAACGACTTCGGTTACGGCGCCGCCGTGGCCTGGGGCATCTTCCTCGTCGTCATCATCTTCTCCATCGTCAACTGGCGCCTGGTGCAGCGCCGGGGCGAAGACTAGGGAGCCGGTCACCATGGCATTCTTCCAAGGCACACGGCGGCCGAAGGCGATCCGGGGCACCCGGAGCCGCGGCATCGCCCTCCATGTCTCCCTGATGCTGGGCGTGTTGCTCTCGGCCTTCCCGTTCTACTGGGCCGTGATCATGTCGACGCACACCTCGTCGGAGATCTTCTCCTACCCGCCGAAGCTGCTGCCCGGCACGCACTTCCTGGAGAACGTGCGCAGCCTCTTCGACAACATCGACTTCTTCGGCTCGATGTTCAACTCGGTGCTGGTGGCGGGGTCGGTGACCTTCCTGGTCCTGTTCTTCGACTCGCTGGCCGCGTTCGTCTTCGCCAAGTTCCAGTTCCCCGGCAAGAACGTGATGTTCGCGCTGCTGATGGGCATCTTCATGGTGCCGGCGCAGCTCGCGGCCATCCCGCAGTTCGTCATCATGGCGAAGCTCGGCTTGATCGGCTCGATGACCGCGCTGATCGTGCCTGCGGCGGCCAACGCGTTCGGCATCTTCTGGATGCGCCAGTACATGAAGAGCGCGATCCACGACGAACTCCTCGACGCCTCCCGCATCGACGGCGCGAGCTTCCTGCGCCAGTACTGGCACGTGGCCCTCCCGGTGGTCCGGCCGGGCCTCGCCTTCCTCGGCATCTTCACGTTCATGGGCCAGTGGAACGACTACGCCTGGCCCCTGATCGCCCTCACCAACCCGAACAACGTGACGCTTCAGGTCGCGCTGTCCCAGCTCAACGGCACCCACGGCACCACCGACTACGGAATGGTCATGACCGGCGCGCTTCTGGCCCTCATCCCCCTGCTGATCGTGTTCGCGGTCGGCGCCAAGCAGATCATCGGCGACCTCGGCAAGGGAGCCATCCGCTGATGACCGACCCGCTGCTCGCGCTCCGCCCCTGGGAGTCACCCGAGGTGACCTCCTGGGGGCGGTTGCCCATGTCCGCCGTCGACCGCCGCGCCGGCGCGCGCTCCCTCGACGGCGACTGGCGCTTCCAGCTGCTGCCGGCGCCGGACGCGCCACTCGCGGACGCCTGGTCGTCCGCATACGTGCCGGGCGTATGGACCATGCAGGACACGGACGACCTTCCGCAGTACACGAACGTCCGTATGCCGTATGCAGAATTCCCTCCGCTGTCGCCGGTCGACAATCCGACGGGTGTCTACGAGCGCGAGGTGGACGTCCCGGCCGACTGGGCCGGGCGGCGGATCGTGCTCCAGGTCGGGGCCGCCGAGAGCGTGCTGCTCCTGCACGTGGACGGGCGGCCCGTCGGCATCTCCAAGGACTCCCACCTCGCCGCCGAGTTCGACCTCTCGCACGTCGTACGTCCCGGCGGGCGGGCCACCGTACGGCTGACCGTGGTCAAGTGGTCGGACGCCTCGCACATCGAGGACCAGGACCAGTGGTGGCACGGGGGCATCACCCGGTCGGTGCTGCTGTACGCGACCGATCCGCTGTATCTCGCGGACGTCACCGTGCGGGCGTCCCACGACGGCGAGCTGCGGGTCGACTGCCAGGTGCGGGACGCGGCAGGCGCGCTGCCCGCCGGGTGGTACGTCAGCGGTGACCTCGACGGTCAACTCCTCACCCAGGACGAGGAGTTCGACCGCTTCAACACCGAGGACGACCGGGTCTCCGACTTCCTCGGCGAGGCCCGCATGCGCACCGGCGTCACCGAGGTCCGCACCTGGAACGCCGAGACGCCCGAGCTGTACGGCCTCACCGTCCGGCTGCACCGCGCCGACGGAACGGTCGCCGACGCGTCGTACCGGCGCATCGGATTCCGTGACGTGGAGATCGTCGGGCGGGATCTGCTCGTCAACGGCGAGCGCGTGTTCATCCGGGGCGTCAACCGGCACGACTTCCATCCGCTGACCGGCCGCACGGTGTCGTACGACGACATGCGCGCGGACCTGGTGCTGCTCAAGCGGTTCGGCTTCAACGCGATCCGCACCTCGCACTACCCGAACGACCCGGCGCTCTACGACCTCGCCGACGAGCTGGGTTTCTACGTCGTCGACGAGGCGGACATCGAGTCGCACGACCACGCGCACGAGATCGCGGACGACCCGCGCTATCTGAACGCGTTCGTGGACCGCATGGCGCGGATGGTGCTGCGCGACAAGAACCACCCCTCGGTCATCATCTGGTCGCTCGGCAACGAGTCCGACTACGGCGCGAACCACGACGCGGCCGCCGGCTGGGTCCGGCGCCACGACCCCACTAGACCGGTCCAATACGAGGGAGCGGCCAAGCGCGGCTGGGCCGACCCGGACCTCGCCTCCGACATTGCGTGTCCGATGTACGCACCGCTGGAGGACTGTGTCGCGCACGCGCTGTCCGGTGAGCAGACCAAGCCGTTGATCCAGTGCGAGTACTCCCACGCCATGGGCAACAGCAACGGGACCCTCGCGGACCACTGGGCTGCCATCGAGTCAACCCCGGGTCTTCAGGGCGGCTTCATCTGGGAGTTCTGGGACCACGGAATCCTGCAGCGTGTGAGCGACGGAAGACCCACCGGCCGCGCGGGCGCCGGACTGTATGACAACGGTGTCGCCGCGCCCGGTCAGCGCTGGGCGTACGGCGGTGACTTCGGCGAGTCGGTCCACGACGGCGCGTTCATCGCCGACGGCGTGGTGTTTCCCGACCGCACGCCCAAGCCGGTCATGTTCGAGCACCGGGAGATCGCGGCGCCGGTGCGCATCGAGTGTTTCCGGCACGAGGGCATCGTCCTCGGCAACCATCAGCACTTCCGCGGCCTCGAATGGCTGTCCGGTACTTGGGAGTTGGCCCTCGCGGACGGCCGTACGCTGACCGCCCCGGCCGAACTGCCCGCCCTATGCCCGGGCGAGACGGCGGCCGTACCACTGCCGTTCGAGCTGCCGGAGGACGGCGGCGAGGCCTGGCTGACGCTGCGCGTGAGGACGGCCGAGGACCAGCCGTGGGCACCGCGCGGCACGGACGTGTGCGCGCCCCAGGTACGGCTGCGGGCGGCAACTCCCATGGCGCCGCCGGTGGTTGGCGGCGGCGGGGTCGAGGTCGACGGTGAGGGCCTCCTGCTCCACCCGCTGTTGACGGTCGCCCCGACGCTGTCCCTGTGGCGGGCGCCCACCGACAACGACGAGTTGGGCGGCATGGCGGCGCGCTGGCGGGCCTGGGGGCTCGACTCGCTGGTCCGCAAGATCGTCTCGGTACGGCGTGACGGCGAGCGAAGCGAGATGGGGGTCCCCCCGGCCGAAGGCTGGGGGAGGGTGACGACGGTCGCGGAGTACGCCGGGGCGGTCGGTGTGGTCCGGCACTGTCAGGTGTTCACGCCGGTGGAGGGCGGGGTCCGGGTCGAGGAATCGGCCCAGCTGCCCGAGGAGTTCGTCGATGTGGCCCGGGTGGGCACCGTGTTCGAGACGGTGCCGGGGCTCGATCTGCTGGAGTGGTTCGGCCGGGGTCCCTGGGAGTCGTACCCCGACCGCAGCACGGGCGCGCCCGTGGGCCACCACTCGGTCCCCGTCGACGAGTTGTTCACCCCGTATCTGCGGCCGCAGGAGAGCGGTGGGCGGCACGGGGTACGGCGGTTCACGCTGTCGGCACCGGACGCCACCGGTCTCGCGGTCGACCTCGACGAGCCCCGCCAGGTCTCGGTGACCCGCCATCGCGCCGCGGACCTGACCGCCGTACGGCATCACGACGAACTGGTGCCGCGCGCGTCCTGCGTGGTGCAACTCGACGCGGCGCACCGGGGGTTGGGCACGGCTTCGTGCGGCCCCGACACCACACCGCAGTACCTCGTCGCACCGGGTGTCCATCGCTGGAGCTGGACCCTGCGCGTTCTCTGAACCCCCCAGTTCTCAGCAGCTTTCACGAGCACTCACCCTGTACGGAGCACACGTGTGTACTTCGCATGACCACGACCAAGAGCAGTGCGAGAGCGCCCAGGCCGGTGCCGGGCGCCGCAACTTCCTGCGGGCGACCGCGCTGCTCGGTGCCGCCGCCACCGCCGGTGTCGCGCTGCCGGGCGCCGCCGAGGCGGCCCCGAACCCGACGTCCACGAAGGCGGGTTGGCGGCCCGACACCGAGAGCCGCCGCTTCACGCTCGCCGTGATGCCGGACACCCAGTACCTCTTCGACGGGCCGAGCATCGACAAGGCGCCGATCGAGGCCTCGCTGCGCTATCTCCTGGAGCACGGCAAGGACGACAACATCGTCTTCCTGTCCCACCTGGGCGACCTGACGCAGAACGGGGCCGTGCCCGAATTCGCCGCGATCGGGGAGGCGTTCAGGCTGCTGGACCGGCGGGGCGTCGGCTACAGCGTGCTGGCGGGCAACCACGACATCAAGTCGTCGACGGACGACCAGCGCGGCGCGTCGCCCTACCTGGACGCCTTCGGCCCGCAGCGCTTCACGAGCAAGTCCACGTTCGGCGGGGCCTCTTCGGACGGCTACAACACGTACCACCTGTTCAAGGCGGCCGGACGCCAGTGGCTGGTGCTGGCGCTGGACTGGCGGCTGTCGGCGAAGGGCTACGCCTGGGCGAAGGACGTCATCGCGCAGCACCCGAAGACACCGGTCATCCTCACCACGCACGAACTGGTCGTGGACGACGACACGTTGTCGGACTACGGGCAGCAGCTGTGGAACCAGCTGATTGCGGACCACGACCAGATCTTCCTGACCCTGAACGGCCACTACTGGCCGGCTCGCCGGGCAACGCGCAAGAACGCGGCGGGGAATGACGTCCACCTTCACCTGACGAACTATCAGAACCGTTACTTCGGCGGCGCGGCGATGATCCGCCTCTACCACTTCGACCTGGACCGCGACGTCATCGACGTCGAGACGGTGTCGCCGTGGATCCTGGGCCGGGCCGCGAAGGGCCTCAACGAGCTGGAGCGGCAGGAGATCGAACTCAGCGGCGACGCCGACCGGTTCTCCGTCGGCATCGACTTCGCCGACCGCTTCGCGGGCTTCGACCCGGTGCCGGTCCGCGCGGCGCGTCCCGCGTCGAAGATGGTGATCCCGGGCACGGCCGCCTACTGGCGCTTCGAGTCACCGGTCTCCGGCACCGTCCGTGACCTGTCCGGCCGCGGCAACGACCTCACCGTCGTCTCCGTGAACGGCGGCACGCTCGGCTGGTCCGCCGACCACCACCCGGACCAACCGGGGCACGGCAGCCTGGAGTTCACGGGCTACAAGTCCCCGCTGAAGGGCGCGTATCTGCGGACCGTCGACGGTGCTCCGCTCAACTCGGCGACGTTCAAGGACGGTTACACCATCGAGGCGTTCTACTGGCTGCCGGCCGACTGGGATGCCTCGCACAACGCCTGGGCCGGTCTGGTCAGCCGCACGGGCCGCAACGGCTCCGTCGGCACGGTGACGGACGACCCCGACGAACCGCTCGCCACCCTGTCCCTCTCCGACGGCCCGGGCCCGCAGTGGGCGATGCACCCCCTGAACCAGCAGCAGTTGGCCACCAACTGGGGTGACGAGACCGACCCCGAGATCTGGTGGCACCTCGCCGTCGTCAACGACGGACGGCACACCACGATGTACGTCCAGGGCTGCCCGGTGGCCCGCAACCCGCACGCCCCCGCGATCGGCATCGCGTCCTCCGGGCAGCCCTGGCTGCTCGGCGGCTACGAGTACGCGGACAAGATCGACCAGATCCTGCACGGCCGCCTCGGCGATGTCCGGATCGTCTCCCGGGCGCTGCCCGTGACCTCCTTCATGACCCACTGACAGCCCTCCAGAGGACTCACACCGATCATGACCGAGCAGCAGCTGCCCGCCTGGGCCGACCCGTCCGTCTCTCCCGCCGACCTCGACGCGCAGGGCGTCTCCCGACGCCAGCTCCTGCGCCGCGCTGGCCTGTTCGGCGCCGCGTTCACCCTCGGCGCGGGCCCGCTCGCCACCTCCGCGTCGGCGGCCGGGCGGGGCTACGGCGGCAACGACCCGCGCCTCGCCTACCTCGTCGGCGACCACCACGTGCACTCCGTGTACAGCCACGACGCGAAGTACACGTTCTCCCAGCAGGCGAAGGCCGCCGCCGAGTACGGCCTCGACTGGATGGTGTTCAACGAGCACTCCAACTTCGGACACGCCTCCTACGGCGCCGAGTTGGAGCACGCGGAGATCCTCAAGGCGCGTGCCGAGAACCCGCGCCAGCTGATCTTCCAGGGCCTGGAGTGGTACATCCCGGCCGCCGAGCACTGTACGGTGTTCGCCGCGCCCGGCCGGCACGAGGTGGACCTGCTCACGCAGTTCGAACTCGCCTACGACGGCAAGCTGTTGGGCTACACCGAGGGCTCGGCCGGGGCGACGGACACCGCCCGCAACGAGGCCCATGCGGTGAAGGCCATCAAGTGGCTGGCGGAGCAGCGCCGTTCGGGCTACGTCGACGACGTCCTCGTCCTCGCCAACCACCCGCTGCGCCTGGGCATCGACTCCCCGCACGAGATGCGCAATTGGCGGGACGCGGCCCCCGAGATCATGATCGGCATGGAGGGCGCACCCGGCGCCCAGGGCGCGGCCCTGCCCGGCTGGCGCGGTGCCACGTCGATCCGCGGCGAGTACGAGAACAAGCCGTCGGCGCAGTCCTGGTCGGGCTATCCGGCGGACGCGTATGTGACGTACGGCGGTTTCGACTGGGCGACGGCGACCGTCGGCGGGCTGTGGGACGCGATGCTGGCCGAGGGCCGGCTGTTCTCGATCACCACCAACTCCGACAACCACCGTACGGTCTACGACACGTGGGCCAACGGCGCCTGGCCCGCCGGGCAGAACTTCGACAACACCGGCAAGCTGCCCGACCCGGTGCAGACCGACTCCCCGCAGCCCGGCAGCGACTTCTGGCCCGGCGAGTTCAGCCGCACCCACGTGGGCGTGACCCGTTACGGCTACCGCGAGGTGATGGCGGGGATGCGCGCGGGCCGGGTCTGGGTGGACCACGGGCATCTGCTGGACGGGCTCGACGTGCGCCTGAAGCGGGACTGCGACTCCGGCCGGGGCGTCACGCTGGGCGGCCGGCTGCGCGTCCGCAAGGGCGACCGGCTCACCCTGAACATCACCGTGACGACCGCCTCGCGGCCCAACGCCCGGGGAATCCTGCCCGAGTTGGCGCACGTGGACGTGATCCGGGGCGCGGTGCGCGGCACGGTGTCCGACCGGGACGCGTGGCGGGCGCCGGACACGAAGGTCGTCCGTACCGCGGACGTCGGCGGCCGCGAGGGGACGTACACCCTGCGCGTCCCGGTGACCGCCGGGGACGAGTCCTTCTATCTGCGGCTGCGCGGCAGCGACGGCAACCGGCACGGCCCCGGCTACCTCGGCGCCTCGGTCGACCCGCACGGCCCGATCCCCCACGAGCCCGGCAACGGTGACCCGTGGGCCGACACATGGTTCTATTCCAACCCCATCTTCGTCGACCTGGCAGGTATCTGATGAAGCGTCAACTCACTGTCCTCGCTGGCTTATTGGGTGCTCTCACGCTCGGCGTGAGCACCTCCTCGGCGGCGGCCGCCACCACCTGGGTGGAGACCGGCACGGCGTACACCGGCAGCCTCGGCGGCGGTGAGGGCGTCGCCAGTCAGGCGGACGGCTCGCTGCTGTACCGCGGGCTGGCGTCCATCCCGCTGGATCTGCGCATCCAGGGCTGGAACCACATCGGCGACCCGGACATCGCGAACGGCTATGTCTTCGACGCCTACCAGGGCGCCGACACGGCCACGTCCAAGATGTTCGCGGTCACCACGCCGTCGGGGACTCGGTACTCCTACGTCCACACGCTCGACTCGGGCGAGAAGATCAACAACTCGTTCGACGCGGTCTCGCCCGACACGCAGTGGATGGTGTCGGGCGAGTGGGGCGACCAGTCCAGACTCCAGGTCTTCCCCACGCCCCTGCTCAACCCGTCGACTCCGGCGACGGGCGGGGCGCTGCCGCAGGCCGGGCAGATCACCCTGGACAAGACGGTGAACGACATCCAGGGCTGCGACTTCGTGACGGACATCCGCCTGCTGTGCGTCTCGGACGACGCGTCGGGGACCAAGTTCCCCGAGATCCGCCCGCTCCTCCAGGTCGACCTGCCCCACAAGCTGGACGGCCGGCCGATCACCGGCACGGTCACCAGCCTGTTCGCACTGCCCGAACGCAGCATCTGCACGGGCACGTTCGAGGCCGAGGGCATCGACTACGACGTGAACAGCGGGACGCTGCGCGCCGAAGTCGTCCAGCCGGGCGTGTGCCAGGTGTCGACGAGCGTCTACTCGTACAAACAGCAGTAGACAAACAGCGGTAGACAAACGGCGGTCGGCAGTCGACCGTCACTCGGTCGGCGGTCGGCAGCAGCAGCCGGTCAGGCGTAGAACCGCGAGAGACTCTGCAGGACGGCGGCGGGCTTCGGCCCGCCGTCGATCTCGATGGTCCCGTCGACGGCGACCTGTACCCCGCCGGGCACGTCCTCCACCGAGGCGAGCTTCGCGACGAGCCGGATCCGTGACCCCACCTTGACCGGTGCGGGGAAACGCACCTTGTTCAGGCCGTAGTTGACCTTCGTCGACACGCCCTCGACGTCCAGCAGCTCGGTGAAGAGCGGGATGAAGAGGGAGAGGGTCAGATAGCCGTGCGCGATGGGCGCGCCGAAGGGGCCTGCCGCGGCCTTCTCCGGGTCGACGTGGATCCACTGGTGGTCGCCCGTCGCGTCGGCGAAGGTGTTGACGCGTTCCTGGGTGACCTCGATCCACTCGCTGGTACCGAGGTCGCTGCCCGCGAGCTTCTTGAGTTCGTCGAGGCCGTTGACGGTGATGCTCATAAGTAGCCTGTTCCTTAAGGGAGTTACTGGTCGCCGAAGCGCTTGCGCACCCGGGACTTGAGGAGCTTTCCGGAAGCGGTGCGCGGGAGTTCGTCCGCGACCACCATCGACTTGGGGATCTTGTACTTGGCGAGCCGGCCGGCCAGCGACGCGAGTACCTCGTCGGGATCCGGCGACGCACCCGCGCGCGGCACGACGACCGCGCGCGGCACCTCGCCCCACTTGTCGTCCGCGACCCCGATGACCGCGCACTCGACGATGTCGGGGTGGGCGAGGAGGAGGTCCTCGATCTCGGCCGGGTAGATGTTCTCCCCACCGGAGATGATCATGTCCTTCATACGGTCGACGATGTACACGTACCCGTCCTCGTCGGTCCGTGCCGCGTCCCCGCTGCGGAACCAGCCGTCGGCGAAGACCGCGGCCGTCTCCTCGGGCAACCCCCAATAGCCGGGCATGACATGGGGCCCGCGCACCACGACCTCGCCGGTCTCGCCGACGTCGGCGGGGGTGAGGTCGGGCCGTACGACCCGTACATCGCTGAAGAAGTGCTGCACGCCCGCCGAACCCGCCTTGCTCACCGCGTGTTCGGCGTCCAGGAACAGGGTCCCGGGCGCGGCCTCCGTCATGCCGTAGCCCTGGAGGAAGGTCAGTCCGCGTTCCTGGTAGGCGGCGATCAGGGGTGACGGGACCGGGGAGCCGCCGCAGGTGAGGATGCGCAGCGAGGAGAGGTCGGCGTCGGCCCAGCGCGGGTGCCGGGCCAGCTGGTCGAACATCGTCGGGACCCCGAACATGAAGGTGATCCCGTGCTGTTCGATCAGGTCGAAGGTGGCCGCCGGGTCGAAGGCCTCCACCAGGACGCAGGTGCCGCCCTTGAGCAGCACCGGCAGGGTGAGCATGTTCAGGCCTGCCGTGTGGAACAGCGGGGCGGAGACCAGGGCGCGTTCGTCGGCGATCAGGTCGGTGTCGACGAGGACGTTGATCGCGTTCCAGGCCAGGTTGCCGTGGGTGAGCATGGCGCCCTTGGGGCGACCCGTCGTGCCCGAGGTGTACATGATGATGCAGGTGTCGTCGGCCGTGACGGGCTCGTCGATCGGCTCGTCGGACGCCGCGTCGAGCAACTCCTCGTATTCCGGGCCGACTTCGAGGTACGTGCGGACGTCGGTGCTGCCCGGGAGTCCGGCGACGAGGCCGGCGTGCGTCGGGCCGTAGACGAGGATCTTGGCGCCGGAGTCGGTGAGTTGGTGGGCGATCTCGGGGCCGGCGAGGCGGGTGTTGAGGGGGACGAAGACCGCGCCGAGGATGCCGGCCGCGAACAGGGTCTCCAGGTAGGAGGGGTGGTTGGGGCCGAGGTGGGCGATGCGGTCGCCGCGGCGGACGCCTCGGGCGCGCAGGGCGTGGGCGAGGCGGGTGGTTCGTGTATGCAATGTGCCGTAGTCCATCGACGAACCGCCGTGGATCAGAGCCGTGCGGTGCGGGGTCTTGCGGGCCCGGCGTGCGGGCCAGGACCCCAGTCCCTCGTTGCGCATCCGGTGCCCCTTACGTCAGTCCGAGCAGGCGGGCGGCGTTCTCCTTGAGGATCTTCGGCTTGACCTCGTCCTTGATCGGCAGCTTCTCGAAGTCGGCGAGCCAGCGGTCCGGGGTGAGGACGGGGTAGTCGGAGCCGAAGAGGACCTTGTCCTTCAGCAGGGTGTTGGCGTACTGCACCAGCTGCGGCGGGAAGTACTTCGGGGACCAGCCGGACAGGTCGATGTGCACGCCCGGCTTGTGCGTGGCGACGGCGAGTGCCTCGTCCTGCCAGGGGAAGGAAGGGTGCGCCAGGATGATCTTGAGGTGCGGGAAGTCGGCGGCGACGTCGTCGACATGGAGAGGGTTGCTGTACTTCAGGCGGATGCCGCCGCCCCCCGGCACTCCCGCGCCGATGCCCGTCTGGCCGGTGTGGAAGAGGGCGATGGTGCCCGTCTCCTCGATGACCTCGTACAGGTCGTAGGCCACGGACCGGTCGTTGGGGAAGAAGCCCTGGATGTTGGGGTGGAACTTGAAGCCCTTGACCCCGTACTCCTCGACCAGGCGGCGGGCCTGCTTCACCCCCGCTCGGCCCCGGAACGGGTCGATGGAGGCGAAGGGGATCAGGACGTCCGGGTTGGCGGCGGCGGCCTCGGCGACCTCCTCGTTCGGGACGGGCTCGGTGCCGGTCGCGGACTCGGCGTCGACCGTGAAGATCACCGCGGCCATCTTCCGCTCGCGGTAGTACGCGGCGGTCTCCTCCAGGGTCGGCTTCCGCTTCCCCTCGACCTTGAAGTAGGCGGAGGAGGCGTCGTGCAGGTCGTCGTCCAGGGAGGAGTGCCCCTTGGAGGACACCTCCGCGTGGGTGTGGACGTCGATCGCCACGAGTCCACCGACGTCCATACCCGTGTCGGTACCGATGTCCATCACGCCTCCGGCAGCTTCGGTGCGGGGATGCCGACCGACTGGAGTTCGGCGCCGACCGAGGTGGGGAAGGCGTCGGCCAGGGTGTCAGGGGTCCAGCCGCCGTCGGCGTAGGCCGCGCTGATCTCCTGCGGGTGGGACCAGAGTGCCACCTTGTCGCCGCCGATGCCGATGGCCTGGCCGGTGATGCCGCGCGCGGCCTCGGAGGCGAGGTAGGGCACGAGGGCGGCGCAGTCCTCGGGGGTGCCGAAGCCCTCGCCCTTGCGGAGGAAGTCGGGCAGCGGGTCGCCGTTCTTCATGGCCTCGATGTACGGGGCGAACGCGGGGATCGTCTCGGTCATCGCGGTCGCGGCGACCGGCACGATCGCGTTGACGGTGATGCCCGCGCGGCCCAGCTCCATCGACCAGGTACGGGCGAAGGCGGCGATGCCCGCCTTGGCGGCCGAGTAGTTCGTCTGGCCGAAGTTGCCGCGCTGGCCGGCCGGCGAGCCGACCAGGATCAGGCTGCCGCCCTCGCCCTGCTCGCGCATCCGTACGGCGGCGGCGCGGGCGCAGGTGAAGGTGCCCTTGAGGTGGGTGGTGATCACCGCGTCGAAGTCCTCGTCGGTCATCTTCCACAGCACCTTGTCGCGCAGGATGCCGGCGTTGGTGACCAGGATGTCTAGCCGCCCGAACTCCTCGACGGCACGGTTCACCAGCCGCTCGGCGGCCTCCGTCGTGCCGACCGGGACCACCTCGGCGACGGCGGTGCCGCCCGCCTCGGCGATCGACTTCACGGCCTGTTCGGCCACCGCCTCGTCGATGTCGTTGACGACCACGGACGCGCCGTGGGCGGCCAGGGCGTGCGCGTAGGCGAGGCCAAGGCCCCGGCCACTGCCGGTGACGACGGCGACCTTGCCGGTCAGATCGATGCTGGGCACGAGCGGTCCCTTCACAAGACGAGGCTGCGGTACGACACACCGGGACCGTGACTGCGAAGTCCCCGAAGTCTGCGAGGACTGCGAACGGCACCGGTGCGGCTACGAGATCGAAGCTAAGAGCAATAATTGTCGACGTCAATAGTTGTTGCTGATGGACCATGTGCGTCAGACTGGACCCGGACCACCGCACGCCCCGCCCGGGGCCTCGACCCAGGGAGCCCGCCATCGCCCGTCAGCCGCACGCCGCGAACCCCCCGATCGACGCGCACGAGCCGTGGATGCGCGGGCTGCACGCGGACACGGGCTACCTCATGTACCGGCTGGGCCTGCGTTCCGGCCAGCTCTTCAACACGTTCCTCCAGGAGTCGGGCCTGCGTCTGCGCCACTACGCGCTGCTCCGCTTCCTGGCCACGTCCGAGGGCGCCCTCCAGCGCGAACTGAGCACCCGGCTCGGCTACGACCCGAGCGCGATCGTCGGCCTGGTCGACGACCTGGAGAAACTGGGGTTCGCCGAGCGCCGCCCTTCCCCCGACGACCGGCGCAGCCGCATCGTGGTCCTGACGGCGGACGGCCGCGGCTTCCTGCGCGACACCGACGAAGCGGGCCTGCGCGTCACGAACGAACTGCTGGATCCGCTCGACGCGACCGAGCGCGAGACCCTGCACACCCTGCTGCAACGGGTCGCCGAGGACGGACTGACCTGACACCGGACGGAGGCCCGGCCATGACCACCACCCGGCCCGCGACGAGCACCGGTTCCGCTACGGCCACTGGGCCCGCCGCCGCACGGCCGGCGACGGTCCCCCGGTCGGCGGCGCCCGCCGCGCGGTCCGCGCCCGACCGGCTGCTCGCCGTGCTCGCCGCCTTCGACCACGCGCACACGGCCCTGTCCCTGTCCGACATCAGCCGCCGCGCCGGCCTCACCCTGACCACCGCCCACCGCCTCGCGGGCGCCCTCACCGAGTGGGGCGCGCTGGAACGGGACACGTCGGGCGTCTACCACGTGGGCCTACGGCTGTGGGAGATCGCGGCGCTCGCGCCTCGCGGCCTCGCCCTGCGCCAACTCGCCCTGCCCTACCTGGAGGACCTGTACGAATCGACGCACGAGAACGTGCAGTTGGCGGTGCGGGACGGCGCGGAGGTCGTCTACACCGAGTGGATCTCGGGCCGTTCGGCGGTCGGCGTGCACATCCGCGTGGGCGCCCGCTGGCCCCTCCACGCCACCGGAGTGGGCCTGGCCCTGCTGGCCCATGACGACCCGGATTCCCAAGAGGCCTACTGGGCCGGTCCGTTGGCGTCCTTCACGCCATACACGATCACCGATCCGGTACGGCTGCGCCGGGTACTGGCCGAAGTCCGGCGCACCGGCGTCGCGGTGAGTACCCGTCAGATCACCGACGACGCGCTGTCGGTGGCCGCACCGGTGCGCGGGCCGGGCGGTGCGGTGGTCGCCGCGGTGTCGGTGGTCGTGCCTCAAGTCGACGCGCAGGTACCGGCGTTGATCCCGGCGGTGCGGCTCGCGGCGCGTGGGATATCCCGGGCGCTCGGGTGGCGGCCGGAGCCGTGACGGGATCCACCGTGCCCGGCGCGGATATCGCTCTCACCGGCGAGGCCCTGCCGGTGTGACGTCGCGGTACTGGAACGGCCCTTGCCCCGAGGAGCCGCTCATGCGTCTGCAGCACTGGTTCGCGCCGGTCCTGTTCGCGGTGTCGTCGCAGTGGCTCTTCCCCGACGAGGGCGGTGATCCGCTCAGTTGGCAGGGCCGGCTGCTCGGGGCCGGTACGGCGGTGCCGCTGGTGTGGCGGCGGGCGGCGCCGTTCGCGACGGCGTGGGTGGTGTCGGCGGCCACGCTCGCGATGGCGGTGTACCACTCCCCGCCGCGGGACGTGATGTACGGCGGTCTCGTGGTCGTCCTGTACACAGTCGCCGCCCGGTGTCTTCCCTGGCAGCGGCGGCTGATGCTCGCGGGCTGGCTGGCCGGCGTGTCCGTGGTCATGCAGCACAAGGAGCACGCCCAGCCCTTCGAGTACGCCTTCCATCTGCCGAGCCTGCTGTGCGCCTACGGCTTCGGCAGCCTCGCCCTGGTCCAGCGCGCCTGCACCGCGGCCCTGGAGGACCGCGCCCGGCGCCTGGAACGCGAGCGGGCCGCCGACACCGCGCGGGCCATGGCGCGGGAACGGGCCCGGATCGCGCGGGACATCACGACATCCTGGCCCACGCGGTGAGCCTGATGGTGGTGCAGGCGGAGGCCGGTCCGGTGGTCGTCCGCCGTGATCCCGAGCGGGCCGAGGCCGCGTTCGACGCGATCGCGGGGGCGGGCCGGGACGCCATGGCCCAGCTGCGGCGCATCCTCGGGGTGCTCAAGGAGGAGCAGCGGGACGGGAGTTCGGGGCACCGGCCGCAGCCGGGGGTCGCCGCGCTGCCCGGTCTGGTGCGCCAGGTCGGCGAATCGGCCGGTCTGCGCGTCGGGTTGAGGACGAGCGGGGATCCGCGCCCGCTGCCCCCGGACACCGAAGTCGCCGTCTACCGCGTCGTGCAGGAGACGCTCACCAACACCGTGAAGCACGCGCATGCCTCCGCCGCTACCGTCGAACTCGACTGGACGGATGACGAGTTGGTGCTGACGGGGACGGACGACGGAAGAGGCCCCGCGGGCACCGTGGGCGGGCACGGGCTGATCGGACTGCGGGAGCGGGCGGCCGCCTGCGGAGGCACGGCGGACACCGGCCGCGGTCCCGACGGCGGCTTCCGGGTCGTCGTACGTCTGCCCGTCGCCACCGACCGGCAGGCGGCGCCGGGGTGAGCATCCGGGTGGTGGCCGACGACCAGGAACCGGTGCGCAGCGGCTTCAGCATGATCCTGGAGGCGCAGCGGGACATCGAGGTGGTCGCGCAGGCCGGGGACGGCGCCGAGGCGGTCGCCGCGGTGCGCCGGCACGCGCCCGACGTGCTGCTGCTGGACATCCGGATGCCGGTGATCGACGGCCTGGAGGCGGCCCGTCAGGTGGGCGCGCAGTCCGCGTGCCGGGTGGTCGTGCTGACCACGCTCGACCTGGACGAGTACGTGTACGAGGCGCTGTACGCGGGCGCCAGCGGCTTCCTCCTCAAGGACGTCCGGCGTGACGACCTCGTGCACGCGGTCCGGGTGGTCGCGGCCGACGACTCGCTGCTCGCGCCGACGGTGACCCGGCGGCTGGTCGCGGACATCGTGCGGCGGCGCCGCGAGGAGGCCGCCGCCGAGGTCGCGCCCCGCCGCCTGGAGGTCCTGACCGCCCGCGAGGAGGAGACGCTGCGGCTGCTCGCCCGGGGCCCGTCCGACGCCGAGATCGCGACGACCCTGTTCGTCAGCGAGCACACCGTGAAGACCCATGTCAGCAATGTGCTGGGCAAGTTGGGGCTGCGGGACCGGGTGCAGGCGGTGATCTGCGCGTATGAGACGGGGCTGGTGACACCGGGGGCGCCCTGACGAGCCCGCCGCGAGCGGCGCGGGTCGGCGGGGCCCGGCGTTCCGAGGCCCGCCGATGCGTCATCCGCCGGTCAGCAGATGGACGACCAGCGGTGCGAGCGGAGCTTGTGGTTGAGGCTCGACCAGGTACCGCCGTGCTGCGCGATGAAGTAGCAGGTGGTACCGCCGTAGTTCGCACCGTCGTAGAGAACGACCCAGTCGTACGAGGACGACGTGCCGTTGTTCTTGGCAGACCCGACGACCTGGTTGTCGGCCCACGAACACACGACGGGAGCGCTGTACCAGTCCGTGTCGGCGTTGCTCCACGTGCACCGGCTGCCCGTGCCGGCGGTACCGGTCCAGATGCACAGATCACCGCTCGGACAGTCCCACGCCGCCTGCGCCGACGCACTCGCCGAACTCGGTGCGATCAGGCCCAGGGCCGCCAGGGCGAAGGTGATCGCCGTGGCGAAGAGGGCTCTGCGGCCCCGTCGGGGTGTGCGGCCGGACTTCCGGTCGTGCTCCTTCGCGTACGAGGACATCCCGTGGCCTTTCTCGTGGAGGGTGCCAACTGGCCTGCCACTGGCGGGAAATCATGTTCCTGGGCCGGGTATGTCCCTGTCATCCTCATGCGAGTGCGATGACACTTCGCAGGTCGACAACGGGGGCCGACGGGGAAACGGATGCTCCGCTTTCATTTCACGCAGGAGGACCTCACCAAGGTCAGGGTGGCGACCGAGCCGCACGCGCTCTGGGAGATCGCGGTCAGTCTGCACCGACTCCAGACCCGTGAAGGCCGCTGGGCCTACGCGCCCTGGTTCCGCACCGCGTGCGATTCGTTGCGGCGGGCCGGGCTCGAACGCACGGTGAAGTCCTTCCTGTTGCCGCTCTTCCCTCGCGCCAGCTACTTCCCCGACTTCCTGACGCCACCGGAGGGCAGCCACGGGCTGGACGCCGGTCTTGAGGCCGTTCTGGAGACGCCGTACGAGCGGGTCGCGAGCGAGGTCGGCGTGCTCACCCGGACCGTCGGTGCCCCGGCCTGGGCGGGCCGGCTCACCGAGCGGGAGATGCGCGAACAGCTCGTGGGCGCCCTGCGCGCCTACCACCGTGCCGTGATCGCCCCTCACGAGGAGGTCATCCAGGAACGTTTGCAAGCCGAGCGGACCCGGCACGCCCACACCCTGTTCCGCGCCGGGACCGAGGGCATGCTCGACGGACTGGGCCCCACGATCCGCTGGCGACCGCCGGTCCTGGAGATCGATCCGTATCCGGACCACCGCGACGTCCACCTCGACGGGCAGGGGCTCCTCCTGATCCCCTCCCACTTCTGCTGGCACACTCCCGTCGCCCTGGCCGACCCCGGGCTTCCGCCCGTTCTTCTCCACCCCCTCCACCACCGGCCGGAGACGACGTCGCACACCGATTCCCCACCCCTGAACGTGCTCCTCGGCCCCACCCGTGCCGCCATCCTGAGAGCCAGCGCGACCGGCTCCACCACCACCGAGGCCGCCCGCCGGGCCGGTGTGACACCCACGACGGCCAGCCATCACACGGCCGTCCTGCGCGACGCGGGCCTGATCACCAGCCAGCGCCACGCCAACACGGTCCTGCACGCCCTGACCCCACTCGGAGCCGCCCTGCTGCGCACGGGGCGGGGCAGCCGCTGACACCGGCTCCCAACCCCCTTGCCGACAACGGGGATTCCTCGCCCGCGGGAGTGAGGGGCACCTCCGTCCCGCCCGTACGACCGAGCCGCCGAAACCCCTCGCTCCGGTGATCCGACGCCACCGTCTCCCCCACCAGTCTGGGACGGATGTCATCCGATGCCCCGCCAGGAGGGACCGTGCTCTCCACACTCGCCTGGGCGGCGACCCGCCGTCCGCTGACCGTGATCACCGTCTGGGAGCTCTTCCTGCTGCTCGGGTTCGGGCTCGGGACATGCGTGTTCGGGCGGCTGTCCGACAATGTGCCCGAAGTCCCGGGCACCGAGTCGGAGTCGGCCGCGCAGTATCTCGACCGGGTCGATCCGACCGGTGAGACCCTCACCGGTGTCGTGGCGGGCGTCGCGGTCTCCGACCCCGCCCTGCGCTACCGGGTCGAACCGGCCGTGGCGGACGTCCGCGCCCTCGCCGAGGTCGCCGCCGTACCGGACCCGTTCACCACACCCGGCCTCACCTCTCGGGACGGGCGGGCGCTGCTGATCCCCGTCACGCTCAAGGGCGGCCTGGGCGACGACGCCGAGGAGCACGCGGTGGACGCGGCGGCCGACCGGATCCGGGAGATCGACGCGCCCGAAGTCCATGTCAGCGGCGGCCCGCTGCTGGGCAAGCAGATCGGTGAGCGGGCCCAACAGGACGTGCAGCTCGCCGAGTTGGTTTCGCTGCCGGTCGTACTCGCCCCGCTGCTGGTCGTGTTCGGCGGTCTGCGGGCCGCCGCGCTGCCGCTGGTGATCGCGGTCAGCGGGATCGCGGGGGCGTTCCTGGCGCTGTTCGCCTTCAGCCAGGTCACCGACATCTCGGTGTACGCGATCCAGGTGACCACGATGCTGGGGCTCGGACTCGCCGTGGACTACGCCCTGTTGATGCTGGTCCGCTTCCGCGAGGAGCGCCGGGACACACCGGACGTGGTGGAGTGCACCGCACGGTGGCCCGGGCGGGCCGTACCGTGCTGTTCTCCGGGCTGACCGTCGCCATCAGCCTGACCGGTCTGCTGGTCTTCCCGAGCACGTTCCTGCGCAGCATGGGCCTCGCGGTGGCGACCGTGGTCGTCGTCGACACGCTGGCCGCGGTCACTCTGCTCCCCGCCGCCGAACGCCCGCAGGACGTCGCCGACCTGTCCCGCGCCCTGAACAGCATGCTGGACCAGTTGCGTACGAGCATGGAGTCCACCGCCGTCTCACCGCCGACGCCGGGCACGAACTGCGCACCCCGCTCACCAGCATCGGAGTGACCCTGGAGACCCTCCAGCGCAACCCCGACCTCCCAACCGCCCAGCGGGCCCGGGCACTTGAGTCGATGAGCGCGGAGCACCGCCGTATCACCGCGCCGCTCACCGGGTTGCAGACGCTGGCTCGCGGTGACGCCCACGCCCTGCCCGAACGCAGCCGGGTCGTGGTGGGCGAACTCCTGGGCACCGCCGTCGCCCAGGCGGCCCGCCGCCACCCCACCACGCCCTATCGGCTGTCGGCCGACGCGTCCACGCCCCTGCACGTGGACGGTTGGCCGGTCGGTCTGCGCCCGGCCGTCGACAACCTCCTCGACGACGCGGCCCTCCACGGCCGCCCCGAAGGCACGGTGGACGTCCGACTCAGCGGGGATGCGGGCACAGTCCGGGTCACGGTCGGTGACGACGGTCCCGGCATCCCCGCCGCCCAACGGCAGGCCATGAAGGCCCGGTTCATCCGCACCCGCACCCGCTCCCCCGGATCCGGCCTCGCCCTCGTCGACCAACAGGGCCACCTCCACCACGGCACCATCCACCTCGGCGCCACGCCCACCGGAGGCTTGGAAGCCACCCTCAGCCTCCCCTCGACACCGGAGGACGAGCCCCGCGAACGCCCCACTCCCGACTGACCACGAGATCGGATCCAGACGCGGGCCCACGACGGGACACGCGTCCAACTCCCGCTCGTCCCACCCGCTTTACCCACCAACCCCGGCCTACGACTGGGACGCGCGTCCAGCACCGGCGTCCGCCCCCACCCGCCTCACCCGGGCAACCCCGCCAGCATCCGCCGATCCCGAGGCGCCGCCTTCCGGTCCAACCGTGCGTCCAGCAACCGTCGTGCCGCGTCGCACCGCCCCGCCGACACCAGCGCGTACAGCAACGTCTCCTCGACGACCTCGCGTTGGGCCGCGCTGCCGCCCACCTTGCGCAGGACCGGCAGCAACGCGTCGAGGCCGTGGGCCGCTTCGTGGAAGCGGTGTTCGACGAGGGCGGCGAAGGCGTCGCAGAGCGGGGCGATGACCTCGCGCTGCACCGGGTCGGCGGCCGCCGCGTGGTCGCGCAGGCGGCGGAGGGCCGGGAGGTCTCCGGCCGCCGTCAGAGCCACCGCCGCGTGCAGGGCCGTGAAGGCCGTCGCCGGTCGCTCCAGCACGTCACAGGCCACGGTGTCCAGGACGTCCGAAGTGGGCAGCTCCCCCTGCCAGTTGCCGCTGAGCCGCGCCCGCCACAGCAGCGACCCCGAGTCCACCAGCGCACGTACCCCGGTCACCCGCCCCGGCGCCAACTGGGCGAACCAGCGCCTGCGTACGGCGGCCGGGTCGTCCAACGCGAGTTCGTGCAGGGCGATGTGCCAGGAGAAGTGGGCCCGGTGGACGGCACCCCGGCCCTGCCCGGACACCCAGCCGTCCAGCCAGTCCCGGCCCGCCTCGTGGGCGCCGGACTCGTAGTGGACGTGGGCCAGCGCGTGCACGGCGTGACCGGACGCGGGCTCGACTCCCAGCGCACGGTGGGCGAGTTCACCCGCCTCGTGCAGCCGGCCCTGCTCCTGGCGGAGGAACGCGAGCAGCGAGGTGTGGAACCAGTGCCCGTCGTAGGCGGGGGACGTCCGCTCGACGAGCCGTAGCGCGTAGTCGTCGTCCAGGTCGGTGACGCCGGAGAAGGCGATGGTGGGGACGGCGGCGGCGAGGGCGAGCGCGTCGGCGGGGTGGGTGTCGAGGTGGCGTATCAACGCGCGGTCGCCGTCGGCGGATTGGACGCGGCGCGTGATCACGTCCACGAAGGAGCGTTCGCGTTCGTCGGCGCGTTCGTGTGCGCAGCGCTGGGCGTCCGCGAGTGCCCGGGGTACGTCGACGGCGGCTCCGCACTCGTGGCCGAGCAGGGCCAACGCCGCGTGTCCCAGGGCGAATCCGGGGTCCAGGGCGACCGCGCGGGCGAAGGCGTCCTCGGCTCCGGCGCGGACCCTGAGGACCCGGTCGAGCCCGTTGCGGTACGCGGTGGCGGCCTCGGCGTGGGTCGACAGCGGGAGTCCGAGTCCGTCGACGGGCCTGCGGCGGGCGGCGCGGCGGGCCGGTGGCGCCGGCAACTGCTGGGCCAGGGCGGCCGCCTGGACGCGGATCTCGGGGATCGCGGTGGTCTCCCACAACTCGCCGCGCCTGGGGGCGCCGAGCGTGAACAGCGGTCGTGGGGAACGGCCTTGGGCGTCGAGGAGGCGTCCGTCGCGGGTGGCGACGCCCATGCCGAGCGGTCCGGGAACTGCCGTACCGGTCTCGAACAGACCACGCCACAAAGGGTCTTCGAGCCGCTGCCCGGGTCCCGTGCAGTCGATCACCCAACCCACGCGCAGCGTACGGCCGTTGGAGAGTGTGACAACCAACTGGCCGCCGTCCTCCGCCGCGTCGGCGATCGTGCCCGCGTGCACCTGGAGGCGGCGTGCGGTGCGGGCCCGGGTGACCGACTCGGCGGTGGTGGGTGCCATGCGGTGGCGGTGGGTGTTCCAGAGGGCGCCTTCGTGGGCGAGGAACTCCCCGCGCTCTTCGGGGGTGAGGCTGCGCCAGAGTCGCGCGGTGTGCGGGCGCAGGCTGTCGAGGGCGGGGCGCCAGTCTCCGTGGGTGCGGACCGAGCGGCTGACGTGCCGGTAGACGGTTCGGCGCAGTGCGTTCAGTGTCAGGTCGCGGGGCCAGCTCGGCGCCTCCATCGCGCCGGCCGGTCCCAACGCGTGCGGTTGCGGGAGGAGTCCGCTGCGGGAGACGGCGTGGACCGTGCGTTCGGAACGGTCCAAGGAGAGGGCGAGGTCCACGGAGGTGAGGCCCGTGCCGACGAGGAGGATGTCTGCGGTGTCATCGCGCACGGCGTCCAACGCACCGGGTTTCCAGGGTGAGTTGACGAATCGGGGTGAGGTGCGCAGCGCGGGCGGGGCCCAGGCGGCCGTAGGAGCGGCGGGGCCGGTGGCCAGGACCGCGCTGTCGGCGGTGAGGAGTCCCCCGTCGGCGAGGTGGAGTTCCACCGGGCCTTCGGGGGTGCCGGTACAGCTCTCGGCGCGGGTGCGCAGCCGGCGTACGGAGACCGTGCCGTGGGAGCGGACGACGGCCTGGGCGAGGGTGTCGGCGAGGTAGGCGCCGTAGCGGTAGCGGGTGGCGAAGTCGGCGCCGCTGACGGTGGGTTCACCGTGGCGGCACAGCCAGCGCGTGAAGTGGCCGGGGTCGTCGGGGTAGCAACTCATGCCGCCCGCCGGGACGTTGAGCCGGTGGCGTGGATCGGGTGTCGCGTAGGCGGTGCCGCGGCCGGCCTCCGGGGCCGGGTCGACCAGCACCAGGTCGAGCGGGGTCCGGCGGCGGGTGGCGGTCTCGCACAGCTGGACGGCGGTCAGGGTGCCTGCCGCGCCCGCTCCGACGATCGCCACGGTGGGCCGCTTGCGGACTTCGGTCACGAATACCTCCGGCGTGGTCTGCCGCGGAGCCGCCGAAGCGGAACTCCGCCTTCAGTTCCTTCCTCACTATTCCGACCGGACAGGTGGGGAAGCCATGGCGGGACGGGGATCTCACCGGATACTCAGGGCACCGGTCGGCGCCTTCATACTCTGTTCACACTCGGGAACCGTCCGGCAACCGTGGTTTCAGGACTTCTTTCAGGCTCTCTTCACAGGAATCTCAGGTGGAGCTCCTGGGATTCAAAGATTCAACCCATGGAAGTAGCGCAGGATGCAACGGCACTGGTGATCTCGTCGCGTACGGCCAGGGGGTGTGCGCGACATGCGGAGGAAGGCGTGCCGTGGGCGTGTCGCACATATCCAACCGGTCCGAGAAGCAGTCGGAGAGGTGGTCCCGTCGCGGGGTCCTCACCGTTCTCGGGGTGGTACCGGCCGCCGCCGTCCTGACCGGCTGCAGCGGTTCGGCCGGCGCCGCGGAGGGCTCCTCCTCCGGCGGTTCGTCGGCGACGGCGTCCGTGAAGGCCGCGAAGGCGCCGACCGTCACGGTCCTGCCCGCCGACGGCACCAAGAAGGCCGATTTCACCACCCCGGTCACGGTCACCGTGGCCGACGGCACGCTCGCCGCGGTGAAGGTGACCGGCAACGACGGCTCCACGCTGGCCGGCACCTTCAACGACGCCAGGACGAAGTGGACGTCCGCGAAGAACCCGTACTCGGGCACGAAGTACACGGTCGCGGCGCAGGCGCAGGGCGCCGCCGCGAAGACGGTGACCTTCACCACGAAGTCGCCCGGCGAGACCTTCGTCGGCTACTTCACCCCCGAGGCGAACTCCACCTCCGGCGTCGGCATGCCCGTGTCGATCAACTTCACGCACGCGGTCACCGACCGGGCCGCTGTCCAGAAGGCGATCACGGTCACCGCCGAGCCCGCCGTCGAGGTCGTCGGCCACTGGTTCAGCGACACCCGGCTCGACTTCCGCCCCGAGACGTACTGGGCGGCCGGCACCAAGATCACGCTCAGCCTCCGCCTGAAGGACGTCGAGGGCCAGGACGGCATCTACGGCATCCAGTCCAAGGACGTCACCTTCGACATCGGCCGCGAGCAGATCAGCACGGTCGACCTGGCCGGCAAGGAGATGGTCGTCAAGCGCGACGGCAAGACCCTCGCGACCTATCCGGTCAGCGGCGGCAACGCCCAGCACACCACCTGGTCCGGGATCATGGTGATCAGCGAGCGGTTCAAGCAGACCCGCATGGAGTCCTCGACGGTCGGCCTCGGCGACGAGTACGACATCTCCGACGTCCCGCACGCCCAGCGCCTCACCACCTCCGGCACCTTCGTGCACGGCAACTACTGGGCGTCCACCTCGGTCTTCGGCAGCGAGAACACCAGCCACGGCTGCGTCGGCCTGCACGACGCGAAGGGCGCCAACGACACATCGGTGGCGGGCTACAAGTTCTACGACAGCTCGATGCTCGGCGACGTCGTCATCGTGAAGAACTCCGGCGACAAGACCGTGGCGGCGGACAACGGCCTCAACGGCTGGAACCTGTCGTGGGCGGACTGGAAGGCGGGGAGCGCGGTCTAGGGACCGTCACCCCGGAAGGCGGATCGGAAACCTCCTCTTTCACCGCATTCATCGCCTGAACTCCCGCACAGCGAAAGGACTTTCCCGGCTTCACCTCTTGACGCCCGGAGTGGCTGAGAGCACATTGACCGCGCACCCACTGCGTGAGAGCGCTCTCAGGCAGGCACCCGCACCCCCACTCCGTATCCGAGAGGCACCGATGAGTGAACCCTCCGGCACGCAGCGCAGACCCCGTCCCCTACGGCGTGTCCTGATCGCCGTCCTCAGCACCCTCGGCCTGGCGGCCGCCACCGCCACGGCCTTCACCCTGCCCGCGAACGCGTCCGCGCCCACGCCCCCGTCCGGCTGGACACAGGTCTTCCTGGACGACTTCAACGGCTCCGCGGGCACCGGTGTCTCCACCGCCAACTGGCAGTACGACACCGGGACTTCGTATCCGGGCGGGGCCGCCAACTGGGGCACCGGCGAGGTCGAGACGATGACCTCCTCCACCAACAACGTGGCCCTCGACGGCAACGGCAACCTGCTGATCACCCCGCGCCGGGACGCCTCCGGCAACTGGACCTCGGGCCGTATCGAGACCAACCGCACCGACTTCCAGCCGCCGGCCGGCGGGAAGCTCCGCGTCGAGGCCCGTATCCAACTCCCCAATGTCACCGGCTCGTCGGCGCTCGGCTACTGGCCCGCGTTCTGGATGCTGGGCGCGCCGTACCGGGGCAATTATCAAAACTGGCCCAGCGTGGGCGAGTTGGACGTGATGGAGAACGTGCAGGGTCTCAACACCGACTGGGCGACGGTGCATTGCGGCACCAACCCGGGCGGCCCTTGCAACGAGACGACCGGCATCGGTGGCAACACCGCCTGCACCGGGACGACTTGCCAGGCCGGCTTCCACACGTACGCCATGGAGTGGGACAGGTCGACGAGCCCCGAGCAGATCCGCTTCTACCTCGACGGCGTCAACTTCCACACGGTGAACGCCAGTCAGGTCGACGCCACCACGTGGGCCAACGCCACCAACCACGGCTTCTTCATCATCCTGAACGTGGCGATGGGCGGCGGCTTCCCGGACGCGTTCGGCGGCGGCCCCACCAGCGCCACCGACCCGAACCACCCGATGACGGTGGACTACGTCCAGGTGCTCTCGTCCACGGGCAGTGGGAGCGGTACCACGACCCCGCCGACCGGCAACCGGGACGCCTACAGCGCCATCCAGGCCGAGTCCTACGACAGCCAGTCCGGCACGATCGCCGAGACCACCACGGACACCGGCGGCGGCCAGGACATCGGCTCCATCGCCAACGGCGACTGGGCCCTCTACAAGGGCGTCAACTTCGGCTCCACGGCGGCCACCCAGTTCTACGCCCGGGTGGCGAGCGGCGCCGCGAGCGGGGTCAGCGGCCTGGTCCAGGTCCGCCTGGACAGCCCCACCGCGACCCCGGTCGGCAGCTTCGCGCTGGCCAACACCGGGGGCTGGCAGTCATGGAGAACGGTGCCCGCGAACATCAGCTCGGTCACCGGTACCCACGACGTCTACCTCACCTTCAGCAGCGGCCAGCCGGCGGACTTCGTGAACGTGAACTGGTTCGACTTCGGTCACTGATCCCAACTCCCCACAGGAAAAGGGGGCTTCACGCGTGCGCGTGGGGCCCCTTCTCCTTTCCCGCCAGCGCGATCACGCGGTGCATGACGGTCACGGGAAGGGCCGGATTCCGGGCCGCGTCCTGGGCGCTGTTTTCGTCGAGGAGCAACGACACCAGGGATGCCGGGGGCAGAGCCGGGTTTCGCCGGGCCGGGTGACACACCTCCCAGGCGGTGTCCTGGGCCAGCCTGACCGCGGAGTCGGGGGACAGCCGCGGATCGCCCGCCGCTCGCCCTCGCACCTCGTTGTCGGGATCGCGGCTGAACCGCTCGACGAGGTCGTCGCCCGACGCGGGATCGTCGAGTGCGAGAAGACGCACGCGCGGCCGTGGGTCGTCGGCGAAGCGCAGCAGGCCGTCGCGGGGGAAGTTGGGGTGGTTGCGGGGACGGCCGGGGAACGAGAAGCTGCCGGGCCACCAGGTCCACACGTCGAGGAGCAGGTCCCCGGGAGCGTCGTCGCAGGACTCGGTGAGGAAGAGACGTACGACGCGGTCTTCGTCGCGGGCCACCAGGTCCACGACGTCAGGGGGAAGGTGCACGGCGCGGGCCACGCTGCGACGGATCAACAGCTTGGCGGACGAGGCCAGTTGCCGCATGGCGGCCGCGTCGTCGTGGAGGGCCGCGACCCACCACAGGGCGTAGCTGCGGTGGTCCGATGTGATGTCGGGGACGGTGTCGGCCATGGCGGCGATCTCGGCCGGTGTGGCAGGTGGGCGGGATTCGGGGGGCGGCGGGCGGTCCACGCCGATACGCGCGCCGCGTCGTCGGTATTCGTCCTGCTCGTCCGCCATCTCGGCCAACAGCCCGTGAACGGGTAGCCCGGCGGTGGCGGTCAGAAGCCGGTCCCACTGATCGCGCGAGAGTTTCCCGTGCTCCGCGGCCCTGCCCCAGACGTTTCTCGACGGATGGACCACGGCCGCGTCCAGAACGCCGACTGGAAGGTCCGTACGGTACAGAAAGGTCGCTTCTCCGGCATCGAAGAGGCTGACCAGCACCTCCACCGGGGCGGCGAGGTTCAGCCCCAGCCCCGACAACCACCCTTGAGCGAGACGCTCGTTGGGCCGAGAGCCCTCGGACAGCGCGGACCAGACATCGTTCATGTTCTCTCCCCCCGAAGAGATCCAAGCCCAGCGACCCTGGTCCGCCCGTCAGCAGGCCGTCAGCGCAACTCCGCCCGAAACCCCGCCGGCGTCACATCCGTGTGCTGCTGGAAGAACTTGGAGAAGTTCGCCGCGTCGGGAAACCCAACTGCCGCCCCGACGCGGCCGATCGGCAGGTCCGTGTGGGCCAACAGCCGCTTCGCCTCCAGGACGACGCGCTTGTCGATGAAGCCCTTGGGGGTCTCGCCGGTCGCGGCGCGGACCGCGCGGACGAGGGTGCGGCGGGAGTAGCCGAGAGCGTCGGCGTAGGCGCTGACGCTGTGGTTGGTGGCGAAGCCCTTCTCGACGGCGTTCCGGAAGAGGGTGAACGTCGTGTCGGCCTGCCGGGCGGCGTCTGCCGCCGAGCTCGCCGCCAGGTGGGCCAGGCGCAGCAGGAACGCCGTCAGGGAGTGTCGTAGCACCGAGGTGTGGAGGCTCAGCGGGAGTGTCTCGGTGTCCTCGTACTCGCGCTGGAGCTGGCCCAGGGAGGCGCGCAGGGCGGCGAGGCGGGGCTCGTCGGGGTGCAGGACGGGTGGGAGGTCGTAGCGGTAGAGGCCGGTCGCCTCGACCGTGGCGCGCGGGAGGAAGCCGGGCTGCATGGTCAGGACGGTGCCCCGGTACTCGTCGAGGCGGGAGAAGCGGTGGACCTGGCCGGGGCGGACCCACAGGATGTCACCGGCGCTCACCTCGTACTCGGCGAAGTCGATCATGTGGCGGACCGGGCCACCGGAGAAGAGCATCACCACATGGAAGTCGATGCGGTGGACGCGGTGCAGGGGTGCGTCGGCGTGCCAGGTGTGGTCGGTGCCCATCGGGCCGACCTGCATGCCCACACCGCAGACACTCAGATCGACAGGGAAGGGAAACGTTCTGATCACGTCGCCGTCACCGCCGACGTCTTGGATAGTTCTGTCCGTCATGTCCTTCTCGTGCCGCCTCAGCGCTGATACCGGTGTCCCACTTTCACCACAGGCTGGCACACCGGCACCTTCCCTCGTAAAAGTCAGACTTTTAGATTTGAAGACGTCCGAGCAGTTCTGCCGCTCTTACCGAGGACTTCTTGAAGATGAACGCGCACACACCTGACAGCTTCGAGTGGACCGATCTCGATCGTCGAGCCGTCGACACCGCCCGTGTTCTGGCCGCTGACGCGGTGCAGAAGGTCGGCAACGGTCACCCGGGCACCGCGATGGCCCTGGCTCCCGCCGCGTACACGATCTTTCAGAAGGTGATGCGTCACGACCCCGCGGATCCCGAGTGGACCGGCCGCGACCGCTTCGTCCTCTCCCCCGGCCACACCTCGCTGACGCTGTACACGCAGCTGTACCTCGCCGGGTACGAGCTGGAGCTGGACGACCTGAAGGCGTTCCGGACGCACGGGTCGAAGACGCCTGGTCACCCCGAGTACGGGCATACGGCCGGTGTGGAGACCACGACAGGACCGCTCGGCCAGGGTGTCGCCAACGCGGTGGGCATGGCCATGGCCGCCCGCTACGAGCGCGGCCTGTTCGACCCCGAGGCACCCGAGGGCGAGTCGCCCTTCGACCACACGATCTGGGCGATCGTCTCCGACGGCGACCTGGAGGAGGGCATCTCCGCCGAGGCCTCCTCCCTGGCCGGCCACCAGAAGCTCGGCAACCTCGTCTTCGTCTACGACGACAACCACATCTCCATCGAGGGCGACACCGCGACCGCCTTCTCCGAGGACGTCCTGAAGCGGTACGAGGCCTACGGCTGGCACACCCAGCGCATCGAGCCCTCCGCCGACGGCGACATCGACCCGCACGCGCTGTACACGGCGCTGAAGACGGCGCAGGCCGAGACCGAGCGCCCCTCGATCATCGCGATGCGCACGATCATCGCCTGGCCCGCTCCAAACGCGCAGAACACCGAGGCCGCCCACGGCTCCGCGCTCGGAGCCGACGAGATCGCCGCCACCAAGCGCGTCCTCGGCTTCGACCCCGAGAAGTCCTTCGAGGTCGCCGACGAGGTCATCGCCCACAGCCGCAGGGCCCTGGACCGGGGCGCCGAGGCGCACTCCGCGTGGGACAAGCAGCTCGACAAGTGGCGCGGCGCCCAGCCCGAGCGCGCGAAGCTCTTCGACCGGGTCGTCGCCGGTCAGCTCCCCGAGGGCTGGGAGCAGTCGCTGCCGGTCTTCGAGGCGGGCTCCTCCGTCGCGACCCGTGCCGCCTCCGGCAAGGTGCTCCAGGCGCTTGGACCGGTCCTGCCCGAGCTGTGGGGCGGCTCCGCCGACCTGGCCGGCTCGAACAACACCACCATCGACAAGAACTCGTCCTTCCTCCCGGAGGGCAACCCGCTGCCGGAGGCCGACCCGTACGGCCGTACGATCCACTTCGGTATCCGCGAGCACTCGATGGCGGCCGAGATGAACGGCATCGCCCTGCACGGCAACACCCGTGTCTACGGCGGCACCTTCCTGGTGTTCTCCGACTACATGCGCAACGCCGTCCGCCTCTCCGCGCTGATGCAGCTCCCCGTGACGTACGTCTGGACCCACGACTCGATCGGTCTCGGCGAGGACGGCCCCACCCACCAGCCGGTCGAGCACCTCGCCTCGCTGCGCGCCATCCCGGGCCTGAACATCGTGCGTCCGGCCGACGCCAACGAGACCGCGATCGCCTGGGCCGAGATCCTCAAGCGGCACGCCACGAAGCCCGCCCCGCACGGCCTCGCGCTGACCCGCCAGGGTGTGCCGACCTACGCGCCCAACTCCGATGCGGCACGCGGCGGTTACGTCCTCAAGGACTCCTCCACCGGGACCCCGGACGTGGTGCTCATCGCGACCGGTTCCGAGGTCCACCTCGCCGTCGAGGCGCGGGAGCAACTGGAGGCCGAGGGTGTGGGCACCCGGGTGGTGTCGATGCCGTCCGTGGAGTGGTTCGAGGAGCAGTCGCGCGAGTACCGCGACAGCGTCCTTCCGCCGTCCGTGAAGGCCCGCGTTGCGGTCGAGGCCGGGATCGGTCTCACGTGGTACCGGTTCGTGGGTGACGCAGGACGCATCGTCTCCCTCGAACACTTCGGCGCCTCCGCCGATGCCAAGACCCTGTTCGCCGAGTTCGGTTTCACGGCCGAGAACGTCGCCGCAGCTGCCCGGGAATCCCTTGCCGCCGCGCGCGGTTGATCCGATCGCCAGAAAGAAGATGATCACAGTGACCGAAGTGACCGCCACCGCGGGAGCTCTCAAGCGCCTGTCCGACGAGGGCGTCTCCATCTGGCTGGACGACCTGTCGCGCAAGCGGATCGAGTCCGGCAACCTCGCCGAACTCGTCGACACCAGGAACGTCGTCGGTGTCACCACCAACCCCTCCATCTTCCAGGCCGCCATCGGCTCCGGCGAGGGCTACGAGGAGCAGCTCGCCGACCTGGCCGTGCGCAAGGTGACGGTCGAAGAGGCCGTACGGATGATGACCACCGCCGACGTCCGCGCCGCCGCCGACATCCTGCGCCCCGTCTGCGACGCGACCGGCGGCCGGGACGGCCGGGTGTCGATCGAGGTCGACCCGCGGCTCGCCCACAACACCGAGGCGACCATCGCCGAGGCCAAGCAGCTGGCCTGGCTGGTGGACCGTTCCAACGTGATGATCAAGATCCCGGCGACGAAGGCAGGTCTCCCGGCCATCACCGAGGTCATCGGCGAGGGCATCAGCGTCAACGTCACGCTGATCTTCTCCTTGGAGCGCTACCGCGAGGTCATGGACGCCTACCTGGCCGGCCTGGAGAAGGCGCGCGCCGCGGGCATCGACCTGGCGACCATCCACTCCGTGGCCTCGTTCTTCGTCTCCCGCGTCGACTCCGAGATCGACAAGCGCCTGACCGCGCTCGGCACGGACGTGGCCCTCGCCCTCAAGGGCAAGGCGGCGCTCGCCAACGCGCGGCTCGCCTACGAGGCCTACGAAGAGGTCTTCTCCGGTGACCGTTGGACCGTTCTCGCGGGCTCGAAGGCCAACAAGCAGCGCCCCCTGTGGGCCTCGACCGGTGTGAAGGACCCGTCGTACAAGGACACCCTGTACGTCGACGAGCTGGTCGCGCCCGGCACGGTCAACACCATGCCGGAGGCGACGCTGAACGCCACCGCCGACCACGGCGACATCCACGGCGACACGGTGACCGGCGGCTACGCGCAGGCCCGCGCCGACCTGGACGCCGTAGAACGACTGGGGATCTCGTACGACGTCGTCGTCAAGCAGCTGGAGGACGAAGGCGTCGCCAAGTTCGAGGTGGCCTGGCAGGACCTGCTGGACGCCGTCGCGAAGTCGCTGAGCAGCAAGGGGGTCGACGGGGAATGAACGAGGAGCTTCCCGAGACGAAAGCGGCCGAGGAGGCCGCGCAGGAGCTGACAGTCGAGGAAATCACCGACGCGCCGGCCACCGACTGGGACAACCCGCTGCGCGACCCGCGCGACCGCCGGCTCCCCAGGATCGCGGGCCCGTCCGGGCTGGTCATCTTCGGTGTCACCGGTGACCTGTCCCGCAAGAAGCTGATGCCGGCCGTGTACGACCTGGCCAACCGCGGCATGCTGCCGCCGGGCTTCTCGCTCGTCGGGTTCGCCCGGCGGGACTGGGAGGACCAGGACTTCGCGCAGGTGGTGCACGACTCGGTGCGCGAGCACTCCCGGACCGAGTTCCGCGAGGAGGTCTGGCAGCAGCTCGCCGAGGGCATGCGGTTCATTCCGGGCGACTTCGACGACGACACCGCGTTCAAGCAACTGCGCGCGGCGGTCGACGAGTTGGACGGGTCCCGCGGGACCAGCGGCAACTACGCGTTCTATCTGTCCGTACCGCCGAAGTTCTTCCCGAAGGTCGTCCAGCAGCTGAAGAAGCACGGCCTGGCGACGGCCGGCGAGGGCTCCTGGCGGCGCGCGGTCATCGAGAAGCCGTTCGGCCGCGACCTGAAGAGCGCGCGCGAGCTGAACGAGATCGTGCACGAGGTGTTCGACCCGGACCAGGTGTTCCGCATCGACCACTACCTCGGCAAGGAGACCGTCCAGAACATCCTGGCGCTGCGCTTCGCCAACCAGATGTACGAGCCCATCTGGAACCGGTCCTACGTCGACCACATCCAGATCACGATGGCCGAGGACATCGGCATCGGCGGGCGCGCCGGGTACTACGACGGCATCGGCTCGGCCCGTGACGTCATCCAGAACCACCTCCTGCAGCTGATGGCGCTCACCGCCATGGAGGAGCCGATCGCCTTCGACGAGGAGGCGCTGCTCACCGAGAAGCTCAAGGTGCTGAAGTCGGTACGGCTGCCCGAGAAGCTGGGCGAGCACACGGTGTTCGGGCAGTACGCGGAGGGCTGGCAGGGCGGCGAGAAGGTCGTCGGCTACCTCCAGGAGGACGGCATCGACCCGCAGTCGAAGACCGACACCTACGCGGCCGTCAAGCTGGAGGTCGACAACCGCCGCTGGGCGGGCGTCCCCTTCTACCTGCGCACCGGCAAGCGGCTCGGGCGGCGCGTGACGGAGATCGCGGTCGTCTTCAAGCGCGCCCCGCACTCCCCCTTCGACTCCAGCGCCACCGAGGAGCTGGGCCAGAACGCGATCGTCATCCGCGTCCAGCCCGACGAGGGCATGACGGTCCGGTTCGGCTCCAAGGTTCCGGGCACCTCGATGGAGATCCGGGACGTGTCCATGGACTTCGCCTACGGCGAGTCGTTCACGGAGTCGAGCCCGGAGGCGTACGAGCGGCTCATCCTGGATGTGCTGCTCGGCGACGCCAACCTGTTCCCGCGCCACCAGGAAGTGGAAGAGTCCTGGAAGATCCTCGACCCGATCGAGGAGTACTGGGCGCAGAACGGCAAGCCCGCGCAGTACTCCTCGGGCAGTTGGGGTCCCGAGGAGGCGGACGAGATGCTCGCACGAGACGGACGGAGCTGGCGCAGGCCATGAAGATCGACCTGAGCGACACCACGGCAAGCAAGATCAACAAGGCGCTGGTGCAGGGTCGCCGCGACATCGGCACCCCTGCCGTGGGCATGGTCCTGACGATGGTCATCGTCACGGACGAGGAGAACGCCTACGACTCGATCAAGGCGGCCGAGGAGGCCTCGCACGAGCACCCCTCGCGCACCCTGGTCGTCATCAAGCGGCATGCCCGCACCCCGCGCGACCGCACCAACTCGCACCTCGACGCCGAGGTCCGGGTGGGCGCCGACGCCGGCACCGGCGAGACGGTCGTGCTGCGGACCTACGGCGAGGTGTCCGACCACGCCGACTCCGTGGTGCTGCCGCTGCTGCTGCCGGACGCGCCGGTCGTCGTCTGGTGGCCGGGGGACGCGCCCGAGGTCCCGTCGAAGGACCCGCTGGGTGCCCTCGCGCAGCGCCGGATCACCGACCTGTACGCGGCGGCGAACCCGCTGGAGGCGCTGGACACCCGGGCCCGTTCCTACGCGCCCGGCGACACCGACCTCGCCTGGACCCGGCTGACGCCGTGGCGCTCGATGCTGGCGGCGGCCCTCGACCAGGCCAAGTCCAAGATCACCTCTGGTGCCGTGGAGAGCGAGGCCGACAACCCGGCCGCCGAGCTGCTGGCCCGCTGGCTGGAGGCCCGCCTCAAGGTGAAGATCGACCGCGTGGTCACCGCTGGACCGGTCATCACGGCCGTGCGCCTGGGCACGGGCGCCGGTGAGGTCGTCATCGACCGTCCCGAGGGCCCGCTGGCCACGCTGTCCCTGCCCGGACAGCCGTCCCGCACCCTCGCGCTGAAGGTCCGCACGACCTCCGAACTGATCGCCGAGGAGCTGCGGCGCCTCGACGCCGACGAGATGTACGCCATCGCCCTCCGGGCCGAGGGCACCAAGGAGACCCCCTCTCATGTCTGACTCCCCCAAGCTCACCCGGCGACCGGAGTGGGCCGCGCTGGAGGACCACCGCGCGGATCAACTGCGGCCGCAGTTGCGTGAGTTGTTCGCGGCGGACCCGGGGCGCGCGGAGCGGTACGTCGTCACCGTCGGCGACCTGCGCATCGACTACTCCAAGCATCTGATCACGGACGAGACCCTCGCCCTGCTCCAGGAACTGGCCACCGCCACCGGCGTGTTCGGCCTCCGGGATGCGATGTTCCGGGGCGAGAAGATCAACGTCACCGAGGACCGCGCGGTCCTGCACACCGCGCTGCGCGCCCCGCGTGACGCGGTGATCGAGGTCGACGGTGAGAACGTCGTGCCCCAAGTCCACGCCGTGCTCGACAAGATGGCCGGCTTCGCGGACCGCGTCCGCTCCGGCGAGTGGACCGGCCACACCGGCAAGCGCATCAAGAACGTCGTCAACATCGGCATCGGCGGCTCGGACCTCGGTCCGGCCATGGCGTACGAGGCGCTCCGCGCGTTCACCGACCGCTCGTTGACGGTCCGCTTCGTGTCGAACGTGGACGGCGCCGACCTCCACGAGGCCACCCGCGACCTGGACCCGGCCGAGACGCTGTTCATCGTCGCGTCCAAGACGTTCACGACGATCGAGACGATCACCAACGCAACGTCCGCCCGGACGTGGCTCCTTGAGGGGCTCGGCGGTGACGACAAGGGAGTCGCCAAGCACTTCGTGGCGCTGTCGACGAACGCCGGGAAGGTGTCGGACTTCGGCATCGACACGGACAACATGTTCGAGTTCTGGGACTGGGTAGGCGGCCGCTACTCCTACGACTCGGCCATCGGCCTCTCCCTGATGATCGCCATCGGCCCGGACCGCTTCCGCGAGATGCTCGACGGCTTCCACCTCGTCGACGAGCACTTCCGCACCGCGCCCGCCGAGTCCAACGCCCCTCTCCTCCTTGGCCTGTTGGGCGTCTGGTACGGCAACTTCCACGACGCCCAGTCGCACGCCGTGCTGCCGTACAGCCACTACCTCTCCAAGTTCACCGCCTACTTGCAGCAGCTGGACATGGAGTCCAACGGCAAGTCCGTGGACCGGGACGGGAATCCGGTGGAGTGGCAGACCGGCCCGGTGGTGTGGGGCACGCCCGGCACGAACGGGCAGCACGCCTACTACCAACTCATCCACCAGGGCACGAAGTTGATCCCGGCGGACTTCATCGGCTTCGTCAACCCGATCGGCGAACTGAGCGAAGGCCTCAAGAAGCAGCACGACCTTCTGATGGCCAACTTCTTCGCGCAGACACAGGCGTTGGCCTTCGGCAAGACACCGGACGAGGTACGCGCGGAGGGTGTGCCCGAGGAGCTGGTGCCGCACAAGACGTTCAAGGGCAACCATCCCACGACCACGATCCTGGCCCGCGAGCTGACCCCGTCGGTGCTCGGGCAGTTGATCGCGCTCTACGAGCACAAGGTGTTCGTGCAGGGCGCGGTCTGGAACATCGACTCCTTCGACCAGTGGGGCGTGGAGTTGGGCAAGGTCCTCGCCAAGCGCGTCGAACCCGCCCTGACCGAGGGCGCCGACGTGCCCGGCCTCGACTCCTCCACCGCCGCTCTCGTGGCCACCTACCGGACGCTCCGCAATTCCCAGGAAGTGAACTGACATGCAGCTCGGACTGATCGGCCTCGGCAAGATGGGCGGCAACATGCGCGAGCGCATCCGCCGCGCGGGCCACACCGTCATCGGCTACGACCGCAACCCCGAAGTGACCGACGTCGATAGCCTCGCCGAACTGGTCGACAAGCTCGAAGCCCCGCGCACGGTATGGGTGATGGTCCCGGCCGGTGCCCCGACCCAGTCGGTCGTCGACGAGCTGGGCGAGCTGCTCCAGCCCGGCGACGTCATCGTGGACGGCGGCAACTCCCGCTGGACGGACGACGAGAAGCACGCCGAGGAGCTGGGCGCCAAGGGAATCGGCTTCGTCGACGCGGGCGTGTCCGGTGGTGTGTGGGGCCTGAAGAACGGCTACGCGCTGATGGTCGGCGGCGACGCCGAGAACATCGCGAAGGTGCAGCCGATCTTCGATGCCCTCAAGCCCGAGGGCGAGTTCGGCTTCGTCCACGCCGGCAAGGTGGGCGCCGGCCACTTCTCGAAGATGGTTCACAACGGCATCGAGTACGCCATGATGCAGGCGTACGCCGAGGGTTGGGAGCTGCTGGAGAAGGTCCACTCCGTCACGGACGTGCGGGAGGTGTTCCGCTCCTGGCAGGAGGGCACCGTCATCCGCTCGTGGCTGCTGGACCTCGCGGTCAACGCCCTTGACAGCGATGAGCACTTGGACAAGCTGCGCGGTTTCGCTGAGGACTCCGGCGAGGGCCGGTGGACCGTCGAGGCGGCCATCGACAACGCGGTGCCGCTCCCCGCGATCACGGCCTCCCTCTTCGCGCGGTTCGCCTCGCGTCAGGACGACTCGCCGCAGATGAAGATGGTCGCGGCGCTGCGCAACCAGTTCGGCGGCCACGCCGTCGAGTCCAAGTAGGCGCGCCGTGGGGGATCTTCTGCTGGTCCGCCACGGCGAGACGGAGTGGAGCGTGTCGGGCCAGCACACCAGCTGGACCGACCTGCCCCTCACCCAGCACGGCGAGGAACAGGCCAAGTCCCTCGCTCCGCTCCTCTCGGACCGGACCTTCGCATCCGCACTGACCAGCCCGCTCGGCCGCGCGATACGCACCGCCGAACTCGCGGGCATCACCGGGGCCGTACCCGACCCCGATCTGCACGAGTGGGACTACGGCGCCTACGAGGGCGTCACCACCGTCGACATCCACCGCACCCGCCCCGACTGGTACTTGTGGACCGACGGGGTGCCGCCGGGGCCGGCCGGACACCCCGGCGAGTCCCCTGACGAGATCAGCGCCCGGGCCGACCGGGTCCTGAAGCGGGTGGACACCGCGCTCGTGGACGGTGACGTGATCCTCGTGGCCCACGCCCACTTCCTGCGCGTGCTCACCGCCCGCCGACTGGGACTTACGGCGGCGGACGGCCGCCTGTTCCAACTGGCCACCGGCACGGTCAGCCGCCTGTCCACCGAGCACGACCGCCCGGTGATCGCGGAGTGGAACACCCGACCGTAACGACGCAACTCCCCGGCCCGGACCGTACGTTGACGTGCGGTCCGGGCCGTTGCCGTCCCCTGTGCCCGTGGCCTCCGCCCGGCTAGAGTCCCGCTTGATGGAGATCAACGATCTGACACCGGCCGAGGAACAGGTGTGGCGGGCCTTCCCGTTGGGCGAGTCCGTGGACTTCCGCACGGCGGAGGACGAGGACGTCGCCCTCGGCGGCGACTGGGGGCCCGAACGGACCGTGCGCGCCGAGGTGTTGCGGGCCCTGCTGCTCAACGGGCCGCAGGAAGCAGGGGAGATAGCGTCGCTGAGTCTGGCGGGCGCCCGGATCACCGGCAGGCTCGATCTGCAGTACGCGACGATCGACCACCCGGTCCGCTTGCGGTACTGCCACTTCGACGACGTGCCCCGCTTCTACGCCTGCCGACTACGCGAACTCAACTTCGGCGACTCGGTGTTGCCCGGCCTCACCGCCCATGCGATGCGGGTGGACGGCGTGCTGCGGATGACGCGGTCCCGGTTCCGCGGAGTGGTACGGCTGGCCGGGGCGAAGATCTCCGGAAGCCTGTTCATGGAGGGCGCGGAGATCATCGCTCCGGACGCCGAGGAGCCGGTGCTCCAGCTCAACCAGGCGGCCGTCGGCGACGACCTCCGAGCCGTCGGCCTGCGCACCCAGGGGCAGATACGGCTCAGCGGCGCGAGCGTCGCCGGGTCGGTCGACCTCAACACGGCGCACCTCTCCAATCCCGGGGGCTCCGCGGTCGACGCCGAGATCCTCGCCGTGGAGGGCAACGTCCTCGTCCGGGAGGCCCACGTGGAGGGCTGGGTGGGCCTGCGCGGCGCCCGGATCGCGGGTCGGCTGGACCTGTCGCACACCACCCTGTCGAATCCCGGCAACCCCGCACTGCTGGCGAGCAGTTCCACCATGGGGGAACTCTGGCTGCGCGAGAGCCCGCCCATGCAGGGGCGACTCGTGCTGCGCAGTGCGCAGATCGACGTCCTGTGGCTGGAGCCGACGGTGCTGCCGGACCAGGTCTCCCTCACCAGCTTCGCCTACACCTCGCTCGTCCCGCACGAGCCCGCCGACCGCCGGCTGACCATGCTGGAGCGCGACGGCGACGGCTATGTCCCGCACGCCTACGAGGAGTTGGCCGCCGCGTATCGCCGCGTCGGCGACGACTACGCCGCTCGCAACGTCCAACTGGCCAAGCAGCGCCGCCTGCGCGGCACCCTCCGGTGGTACTACCGGATCTGGGGCTACGTCCAGGACGCCACCGTCGGCTACGGCTTCCGCCCGCTGCGCGCCTGTGCCTGGCTGCTGTCGCTGCTGGCGATCGGCTCCCTCGCCTACGGCCTGCACCAGCCGCACGCCCTCAAGGCGTCCGAGGCCCCGCATTTCAACCCGGTGTTCTACACGCTCGACCTGCTGCTCCCGGTGATCTCCTTCGGCCAGGAGGAGGCGTTCGCGCCGGAGGGCTGGTACCAGTACCTCTCCTACGCCCTGATCATCACCGGCTGGATCCTCGCCACCACGGTCGTCACCGGCGTGACCCGGTCCGTCAGCCGCCAGTGAGCCGCTTCGCCGTGTGCTGGGCGGCCAGGCGCACCGGCGCGTTCTGGGCGCCATAACCGCGGTAGCCCGGCTCGCGCTGGACCAGTTCGAAGAAGACCCGCCCGACCGTCCGGGTGTAGCAGTGCCGGAACTCGCCGCCCGCGTCCCGGTCGTAGAGGATGCCGAGGTCCTGGTACGTCTCCAACTCGCCCTCGGGGAAGGTGAATCGGGCCGCTAGGTCGTCGTAGTAGTTCGCGGGCATGCGGAGCAGTCGGCCGCCGGACTCGCGGAAGCGGCGGGCCGCGGCGACCACGTCCTCGGTGGCGAGGGCGATGTGCTGGGCGTGGGCGCCGTCCTCGCTCGGTGCCGCGCCGACGCTCAGGGCGATACGGACGCTGCCGTCGGGGGTGGTGACGGCGCGGCTGCGCAGCAGGCCATAGGGGTCGGCTACGTCGACGCTCTCCTGGGCGTGGAGCCCAAGGACGCTGCGATGAAAGAGGGTTGCCTCGTCGAAGTGGTGCCAGGGCTGGGTGAGGGCGAGGTGGTCGATGCGCTGGACGCCTGTCCCTGCGGGCAGTCGACCGGTGGTGTCGGTGAAGTCGGCCCGCCAGCCGGGGAGTTCTGGGGTGGCCTGGGCGCAGAAGAAGAGTTCCGTGCCGTCCGGTGCGGCCACGGCGTCGAGTTGGGCGTCACCGGGTGCGCGGCGGCGGGGCAGGACCGGCGCGAGGAGGGCCTCGGCGCGGCGGGCGGCGCCCTGCGGGTCGGGGGACTCCAGGCCGATCGCCGCGAGGGCGGTGCCGTCCCGTCGTAGGGCGGGGCCGGTGTTGACCAGGATGCGGGCCTCGCCCTGCTGCCACAGGTCCACCGGTTTGCCGTGGTGGCGGGCCGTGCGGGCGAAGCCGAGGGCGCCGAGGAGGGCCGAGACGGGTTCCGCGTCGGGGGTGACGAGTTCGGCGAAGGCGATGCCCGTGGGGACAACGGGAGTTGGGGGCTCCAGTACGCCGACCGTCTCCTGGAGGACCAGCAGCGAGCGTTGGGCGTCGACCGCTGTCGGGCCCGCTTCCGCTTGCCGGAACACGTCGTTGAAGATCTCCAGCGAGAGCGGGCCGTCGTAGCCGGCGGTCAGGACGTGCCGTACGAGTCCGGCGACGTCGAAGCCGCCCTGGCCGGGGAAGCAGCGGTAGTGGCGGCTCCACTGCAGGACGTCCATCGCGAGCAGCGGGGCGTCGGCGAGCTGGAGGAAGAAGATCTTCTCGCCGGGGATGTCCTCGATGCCCTTGGGATCGGAGCCCCGGGACAGGATGTGGAAGCTGTCGAGGCAGGTGCCGAGTGCCGGGTGGCCGGCCGCCTCGACGATGCGCCAGGCGTGGTCGTACGTGCTGACGTGCCGTCCCCAGGCGAGCGCCTCATAAGCGACGCGGACGTCGAACTCCTGGGCCAGGTCGGCCAGTTGGCTGAGCTGGGCGGCGGCGAGCGCGTCGTCGTCCTCGGCGAGCGGGGAGACGTTGGAGCAGACGAGGACGGTGTCGGTGCCGAGCCTGCGCATCAGCTCGAACTTGTGGCGGGCGCGGCGCAGATTGCGGGCGAACTCGGCCTCGGGCACGGCCTCGATGTCCCGCATCGGCTGGTAGAGGTCGATGGTCAGGCCGAGGTCGGCGCACCGGGCGCGGATCTCCTCGGGCGTGAGCGGGCTGGCGAGCAGGTCGTTCTCGAAGATCTCGACGCCGTCGAAGCCGGCCCGGGAGGCGGCGGTGAGTTTCTCGGTGAGAGAGCCGCTGAGGGAGACGGTGGCGATGGACGTGCGCATCGGGGTACCTCTCAAGTTCGCTGCGGGCACGGCTATTTGGGTGCGGGCACGGCGCCGGCCAACTCGGCGATGTCCGCGAGCATGCGGGCGCTGTCGGGTTCCCGGCCGGTGAACAGGCGGAACGCGTCCGCCGCCTGGAAGACCGCCATGCCGCCGCCGTCGAGGGTGGCGCAGCCCAACGCGCGGGCGGTACTCAGCAGTTGGGTCTCCAGCGGACGGTAGACCACCTCGGCGACCCACAGCCCGGAGTGCAACAGGCGTGGGGGGAAGGGAAGTCCGGGGTGGGCGGCCATCCCGGTGGGCGTGGCGTGGACGATGCCGTCGGCTGCGGCGAGCAGGCCGGGCAGTCGGTCCGGAGTGGCGCCGGCCGCGCGGCCCGGGCCGAAGTGGCGGTTCAGGGAGTCGGCGAGGGCGGTCGATCGTTCCGGCAGCGCGTCGACGACGGTGACGCGCTCGGCGCCGAGGGTGAGCGTGGCGTGCGCGACGGCCGCGCCCGCGCCGCCCGCGCCGAGCTGGACGACGCGTTCCATGGGCGCGTCGGGCAGTCCGCGGGCGAAGGAGGCGGCGAAGCCGGTGACGTCCGTGTTGTGGCCGATCGCGCGGCCGTCCGCCTCGAACACGACGGTGTTGACCGCGCCCAGCGCCTCGGCCTGCGGGGCGAGCCCGTCGAGGTGCTCGATGACGAGCTGCTTGCACGGGTGGGTGATGTTGAGCCCGTCGAAGCCCAGGCCACGGGCGGCGCGCAGCAGATCGCCCACCGCTTCCGGGCCGACGCCGAGCACGTCGATGTCGATGAGCCGGTACAGATAGCGCAGCCCCTGCCGGTCGGCCTCGCGTTCATGCAGGGCGGGGCTGAGGGAGGGACCGATGCCGGAACCGATCAGCCCGACGAGATACGAGTCGACGAGAGACGGGTCCTTGAAGACGTCGGCCACGGTGGCCCTCCTGAGCGGCTCACTAATGTACGAACTAGTACGTTAGCTATATCAGGATCGCGGACCCACCGGAAGACCCCGACCGAGAACCCGACCGCTCACCGCCGGCCCCTCCTTCTACAATCGGCCGCACACCGCGCGCACGCCCGAAGGAAGCCAAGGAACCCGATGACCAGCGTCGAAGAACCGGCACGACCGAACGGGCGCATCCGTGACGCGGCCCGCACCAAGGCCGAGATCCTCGACGTGGCCACCCACGAGTTCGCCCGGGCCGGCTACGACGGCGCCCGCGTCGACGAGATCGCCGCCCGCACCCGCACCACCAAGCGGATGATCTACTACTACTTCGGCGGCAAGGAACAGCTCTTCACGGCCGTCCTGGAACGGTCCTACGGCGTGATCCGCGAGGCCGAACGAGGCCTGGACGTCGAGCACCTGGACCCGGTCGCGGCCATCCGCCGGCTCGCGGAGCTGACCTTCGACCACCACGAGCAGCACCCCGAATTCATCCGTCTCGTGTCCATCGAGAACATCCACGGCGCCGAGCACATCGCCGCCTCCGAGAAGCTCGGGAAGATCGGTTCGCCCGCTCTCGACGTGATCCGGCGCATCCTGGAGGCGGGGCAGAAGTCCGGCCTGTTCACGGCCGATGTGGACGCCGTCGACCTGCACGCGATGATCAGTTCCTTCTGCTTCTTCCGGGTCGCCAACCGGCACACCTTCGGCGCCCTGTTCGGCCGCGACCTGGTGGCACCGGCCCGGCGCGAGCACTACCGGACCATGCTGGGCGACATGGTGATCGCCTATCTGACGGCGGAGCGGGCCGCGGACTGAGCCGCGAGATCCTTCGGTACGACCCCTTGACACCCGGGAAACGTGAGCGCAGCATCCGTAGCCAACCGCTACTAACTACCCAGTGGGTTAATTAGCCGGGCAGCACCCGGCACGGCCGTCCCGTCACCCCAGGGATCCGGCACATCTCCCCCGCCGCTCACTCCGCCTACGGTGGAGTTCCCCCGAAGGAGCAAGCCGTGTCCGTCCCCGCCAAAGCCGTCGGGCAACCGAAAAAGGCCGCCACCGCCGCCTGGATCGGCAGCGCCCTGGAGTACTACGACTTCTTCATCTACGGCAGTGCCGCCGCACTGATCTTCCCCAAGGTCTTCTTCGACGACTCGGACCCGGCGACGGCGACTCTGCTCTCCCTCGCGACCTTCGGTGTCGCCTACGCGGCCCGGCCGGTCGGCGCGCTGTTCCTCGGGCACTTCGGTGACCGGGTCGGCCGTAAGAAGATCATGATCTTCACGCTGCTGCTGATGGGCCTGTCGACGTTCCTCATCGGCTGTCTGCCCACGCGGGGCCAGGTCGGCACGCTCGCCCCGGTACTGCTCGTGCTGTGCCGGGTCCTGCAGGGCATCTCGGCGGCGGGCGAGCAGGCCAGCGCCAGTTCCATGACGCTGGAGCACGCACCGGCGAGCCGACGTGGCTTCTTCACCAGTTTCACGCTGGGCGGCACCCAGGGCGGCCAGCTCATCGCGACGCTCGTGTTCCTCGCCGTGGCCCAACTCCCGGACAAGCAGCTGCTGTCGTGGGGTTGGCGCGTTCCATTCTGGGCGAGCGTACTGGTCGCGGTGGCCGGCTACTTCATCCGCCGCAACCTCCAGGAGACCCCGGCCTTCGCCGAACAGGCGGCGACCGAGGGTGTCGTGAAACTGCCGCTCGTGGTGCTGCTGCGCGAGCACTGGGCGGATGTCCTGCGGGTGATCGGGGGCGCGCTCATCGCCTCCGTCTCCACGATCTTCACGGTGTGGGCGTTGGCCTACGCCACCAGCGACTCCGTCGGCATGTCCCGCTCGTCGATGCTGTGGGTGGGCGCGCTCGCCAACCTCGTCGCGCTCGCCGCGATCCCCCTGTGGGCGACGCTCTCCGACCGCATCGGCCGACGTCCCGTCTACCTGATCGGCGCGATCGGCAGCGCGATCACGATGTTCCTCTACCTGTGGGCGATCTCGACAGGCTCCTACGCGCTCACCCTGATCCTCGGCATCGTCGCCTTCGGCGTCGTCTACAGCGCCGCGAACGGCGTGTGGCCCTCCTTCTACGGCGAGATGTTCTCGACCCGGGTCCGGCTGTCCGGCATGGCCATCGGCACCCAGATCGGCTTCGCCGTGGCCGGGTTCGCGGTCACGTTCGCCGCGCAGATCGCGGGTCCGGACGGCACGGACTGGTCCTCGGTGGCGCTGTTCACGGCGGCACTGTGCGTCCCGCCGGTGATCGCCGCGCTCACGGCCCGCGAGACCCACACGGTCCCGACGGAGCTGCTCGGCACCCGCTCCCCCCGGGAGGTGTCACAGCCGGAGACGGTGACGGCCTGACCGTCGCTCCCCAGCCACCGCACCCCCGGGCTCCCTTGCCCGGGGGTTTCGGTTTCGGGGCCGTCCGGACAGGTCCGACCTCTCCCCGCACACGGACACCCCGTTGACAGATGACGTTTCGCGCAAGAACATCGGCCGGAACGAGCAGAAAAGAACAGCGCCGCTACCGCCGAGGGAGGGTCTCCGCGTGCCCCGGCCGATTTCAGGGGCGGCCGGTGCACGCGGGCCCGGGGCTGACTATCGTTGCCCGATCACACGTGCGAAAGGTGGTCGAGGGGCGTGGCGGGGGCCGAGGAGTGGATACGGGTGCCGGTCGGCGACGACGCCGGGCGGTGGGCGACGCGGGGGCACAGCCGCAAGGTGCTGTTCGTCGTCCACAACGTGACCTCCGCGACCCGGCTGCTCGATGTACTCCCGTTGTTCCACGACGACTTCCGGGTGCAGTTGCTGGTGACGTGCACCGGGTCGTCCGCGTTTCGGGCGGGGGTCGCGGAGTTGCTGGCGGAAACGGGGGTGCCGGTGGTGCCCTGGGATCAGGCCGTTCAGACTCCGGTCGATTTGGCGGTGTCGGCGAGCTTCGGTGGTCAACTCGGGGCATTTTCAGGCGTATTGGCCGTGTTGTCACACGGTGTCGGATACACTAAGAGGCTGGGGACACCCAACACCCAACACCCAACACCCAACACCCAACACCCGGCAGCGAGGCGGCGGAAGCGACGGCTCCGGTTTTCGGGTTGTCGCGGGAGTGGTTGCTCGACGAAAGCGGGCGACCCGTCGCGGACGCGTTGGCGCTGTCGCACCCCGAGCAGTTGGAGCGGTTGCAGGCCGTCTGCCCCGAGGCCGCGTCCACGGGTGTACTGGCCGGTGATCCCTGCTGGGACCGCATGCTCGCGGCCCGCCCGTACCGGGAACGCTACCGGCGGGTCCTCGGTGTCGGACGCGGACAGCGACTGGTGGTGCTCAACTCCACCTGGAACCCGGAATCCCTGTTCGGCGACGACATACTGCCCTCCCTGCTCCCCCGTCTGACCTCCGAACTCCCCGTCGACGAGTACCGTATCGCCACCGTCCTGCACCCCAACATCTGGCACGGCCACGGCCCCGGCCAGATCCGCGCCTGGCTCGACCGCGCCCGCCGCGCCGGCCTCACCCTCGTCGACCCCCTGCACGGCTGGCGCCAGGCGCTGCTCGCCGCCGACGCCGTCATCGGCGACCACGGCTCGGTCACCTACTACGCCGCCGCACTCGGCACCCCGGTCCTCCTCGGCGCCGCACCCCTCGCGGGCCTCGCGCCGGATGCCCCGGTGCACGCCTTCGTCCGTACGGCACCCCGCCTGGACCCCGCACTCCCGCTGCGCCCCCAACTGTCCCAACTCATCGCCGGACACAGCCCGTTGCCGGACCCCGCCGCCTTCACCAGCTCCGTACCGGGCGAATCGGCGACCCACCTCCGACACCTCTTCTACGGCATGATCGGCATCCCCGAACCGGACGCGCCCGCGCTGCTCGAACCGCTCCCGCTCCCGCCGTTCGAACCCGCGGCGCACACGGTCCCGCTGCAGGTGCTGACGAGGTTGTTGGGCTCGGGCGAGGTCTCGGTCGTCCGGTACGCGGGCCCGCACCCGGCGCCCGACGGCACGGGCGAGACACACATGGCGGTGCACGAGGACACCCGTGAGCAGTCCCAACTCTCCCTGGCCGACGTGGTGTTCCGGTACGGCGCGGCCGACGATCCGCGCTTCGGGTCACCCGCGCTCTGGACGACGGAGACACTCGCCCGGCACCCGCAGTGCGCCCTGGCCGCATACATCACCGGCCCCGGCACCTGCACGGTCCGCACCTCGGACGACACCCTGTTGCACCTGCGCGCCGAGCCGGGCGCGGACGCCGATCCGGCGGCCTGCGCCTCGGCCCTGTACGCCTGGCTCGCGTCCGGCAAGTCCCTGCACGAGGTCGTCACCCAGGGGCTGACCGTGCACACGGGAGGGGCCGTGCACCGGGTGCGGGTCGTTCGCGACTAGTAGTGCTTCGTTACCTCGGGTGATCTCGCCTGGTGGTGGGTATTCCTTTGGTGTGAAGTTGGGGGGAGTCGAGCGGCTCCGGGGTGAGTTGTCGGAGTTCGTTGGCGATGTGTTCGGGTCGTTGCCGCGGCGGGATCAGCGGCGGTGGGGCGAGTGTTATCTGCGGGGGCTGATGCTGGACGGCCGGCGCAAGTCGATCCAGCCGATGGCCGATCGGTTGCCGGACGGGAACATGCAGGCCCTGCAGCAGTTCGTGAACCAGTCGCCGTGGGATCCGCTGCCGGTCCGGCGACGGATTGCCCAACTGTTGTCCGAAGTGCTCACGCCGGAAGTGTGGGTGATCGACGATGTGTCGTTTCCCAAGTGCGGCACAGCGTCGGCGGGAGTGGCACGCCAGTACTGCGGGGCGCTCGGGAAGCGGGCGAACTGCCAGGTCGCGGTCAGTGTCCATGCCGCGACCGACACCGCCTCCTGCCCGCTCCAGTGGCAGTTGTATCTGCCCCGGGAATGGACGGACGAGCCGGACCGCTGCCGCAGGGCCGGAATCCCGGACAGCGTGGGCCATCAGGAGAAGTGGCGCCTGGCGCTCGGTCTGCTCGACACGCTCGCCGAGTGGGAGCTGAAGGCCCCGGTCGTGGTCGCCGACGCCGGCTACGGCACCAGCACCCCCTTCCGCTTCGCCCTGGAGGAACGGGAACTGTCCTACGTGCTGGCACTGACCGGGAAGGAAATCGCCCACCCGGAGGATGCCGAGCCGCACCAGCCTGCTTATGGCGGGCTCGGACCGCCGACCCTGCCGCGCTACCGAACCCCGCCACAGGCCCTGTCCCTCCACGCGGTCCAGACCCCGCTCGCCCATTTCACCGAGGTGACCTGGCGGCAGGGCAGTAAGGGGCCGATGACCTCGGCGTTCACCGTTCTGTCGGTGCGGCCTGCGGGCAAGCAGTCCCTGGCCTCCGCCCAGCAGGCAGGCGGAGGCCACTACCAGTGGGACGGCGTCCTGCCCGCGCGCACGGTGCTTGTGGAATGGCCCGCAGGCCAGGCGGATCCGACCGGTTACTGGATATCGAACCTGCCCGCCACCACACCCGTCGAGGATCTGGTGCGGTGGGCGAAGATGCGCTGGCGGATCGAGCACGACTACCGCGAGCTCAAGCACGGCCTCGGGCTGGACCACTTCGAGGGCCGCACCTGGCGCGGCTGGCACCACCACGTCACCCTCGTCACCGCCGCCCAGGCCTTCCTCACCCTCCGGCGGCTCAACCCAAAAGCCCACACGCCGGCCTGACCCTCTACCAGGTCCTCGACGCTCTCCAGGACCTGCTGAGGTGCTGGACCGGCACCTGCACCACCTGCGGCCGACCCTTCACCCCACGCAGAACCAGAACCTAACGAAGCACTACTAGGCCTCGCACCGTTCGCGCAGGCCGCGCAGATACTCCAGGTGCTGTTCGGCGTTCTCGTCGCGGAGGGCGGCGGTCGCCTCGTCGATCAAGGCGCGGGCGGCCGTGAACTCGTCGTTGTTCAGGCGGGTTTCGGCGAGGTCGGTGAGGGTGCGGGCCGTGTTGTAGGCCTCGCCGGCGGCGCGGAAGAAGGCCAGGGCGCGGTCCAGGCGCTCGACGGCCTCAGTGTGGCGGCCCAGTCCGCGCAGGGCCCGGCCGCGGTGGCGTTCCAACAGGGCGCGGGCGCGCGGCAGATCGGCGGCGCCCTCGTCGGCGGGACCGATGCCATGGAGGATGCGGTACGCCTCGTCGAAGGCGGCGTACGCCTCGTCGAAGCGCCACTGGCGCAGCCGGAGCAGGCCGAGGAACTCGACGGCGGAGGCCTGGCCGCGCACATGTCCTCCCGCCCGTTCGTCCCGTGCCGCCGCGAGCGCCTCGGGTTCCGCCTCGTCCCAGCGCCGCAACTCCATGAGGCTGTGGGCGAGTTGGGCGTGCAGGGCACCGGCGATACGGGTGCCGGGGAAGTGGGAGTCCGCCGTACGGACCCCCGACTGCAGGGCGGGGAGCAGTATGTCGTGGTGGCCCGCCTTGAGTTGGAGCGGCCACAGGGCCTGGCCCAGCAGGACGACGGTGTCCCAGTCGCCGAACTCCTCGGCGGCGTGCACCGCTTGGACCAGGTTGGAGGTCTCGGCGGCCAGCGCGGCGACGCCCGCGCCCCGGTTCTCGTACGACAGCGGTGTGGGCGTGGACGGAACGCGCCAGCTCTCGGGCAACGCGGCCTGAGCCGCGGCGAGTGCGAGCTGCAGATAGCCCTCGACGGTGCGGGACACGGCGGCGGAGCACGCGGCGATGCCGTCCACGGCGGCGGCCGTGCGGGCGGCGTGCGCGCGGACGGCGGGCCGGTAGCGGTAACGGCCGTCGTCCGTGGGCTCGATGAGCAGGGCGCCGGCCAACTCGTCGAGGAGCCGGGCGGCTTCGGCCTCGTCGGTATCGGCGGCGCGGGCGGCCGCGGCGGCATCGAGGGCGGGCCAGTCGTACAGGCCGGTCAGGCGGTAGAGGCGGGCGGCGTCCGGAGCCAGCAGGCGGTACGAGTCCTCGACGGCGGAACTCACCGGGTCGTACTCGGACCCGGGTGTCTCCGGCGGTAGGGGCAGCTCGGTCAGCCGGGGTGCGGCGGCGCGCAGCGCGTAGGGCGAACCGGCGCAGCGGTCCAGTACGGCGGGCAGGCTCGCGCGGGCGGCGCTGACCGCGGGTTTGCCGACCAGCTCGGTGAGCAGCCGTTTCGCGTCCCGGCGACCGAGTGGTCCGACCGGGATCCGCAGGGCGTCTAGGCCGATGAGCGGATTCCGTGCCACGACGAGGGTGACCACATCCGGCGCCGGTGCCAGCAGCGGCTGCACCTGGGCGGCGGAGCGCGCGTGATCGAGCACCACGAGAACGCGGCGGTCGGTCAGGGAGCGCCGGAACAGGGCGGCCCGGTCGGCGATCGAGGGCGGTATGTCCTCGTCGGGCAGGCCGAGTTGGCGCAACAGCGTGGCCAGGACCGGTTCGGGGCCGAGCGCGCGCAGGTCGGCGTAGAGCTGCCCGTCGGGGAAGCGGGCCACCTGTCGTGCGCCCCAGTGGAACGCGAGGGTGCTGGTGCCGATGCCCTCGGGACCGTGGAGGAGCGCCAGCCGTGGACGGCCGTCGAAGGCGCGGGTCGCCTCCTTGTCCAGGAGTTTCAGGGCGTCCTGACGGTCCGTGAAGGAACGGGGTGCCGACGGGAGGCAGTGGCGTCCCGGCCCGGTGACGGGCTCCGATCCGCGCACCCCTCGCGCGAACCGGGCCCAGGCGAGGGCGAGTTCGGGGTCGCTGTGGACACGGTCGTGGACCATGCGTGCGATCACGTTCACCTCGTCGGGGGTGGCGGGTGCCGTCACCTCGCGTCCGGCGAGGCGACGGACCATTCCGCCGGCCGACTCCCAGGCCAACTTGCCTGCCTCACTGGCCATCCCGGAGCCGACGGCCCCGAACACCGCACCGATGGCGCTCGTGGACAGCAGATCCATCACCTCGTGCACTCCCCCGTCGTCCGCTCACCGCACAGCGGATCAACCTTAGCGCCGGTGAAGGATGGTGACGATGGGTCACCTCTGTCCGTGACGGATCAACCCCGGTTCGCCCGCGCCGGAATCCCGTACGCCCGCTCCACCCGCAACCGCAGCACCAGCCGCCGGTCCCGCACCATAGCCGCCCGGTAGTCGTCCCAGTCAGGATGCTCGCCGAGGACATCGCGGTAGACCCGGATGAGTTCCTCGACCGTGTCGTCGTGCGGGTCGGCGGCGACCGGGGTGAGGTCGGCCGTGCCCTCGGCGACCGTGAAGGCCCAGCGGTCGGCGCTGGTCACGTGGTAGGAGGCCCGGGGGTCCCGGCGCAGGTTGCGGGTCTTGGCGCGGTCGTCGGTGATCGACACACGGATGATCCGCTCGTCGGGGTAGTAGGCGTGGCTGACGTTCGACAGCTGGGGCCGGCCGTCCTTCTTGAGGGTGACCAGTACCCCGCCGTGGCCCTCGGAGAGCAACTGGAGCAGTGCGTCCTGCGTCGCGTCGTGAGTCATGCATTGCTCAACCGTGTGAAGCAGGTCACGCATTCCCCGAGCCGTGAACCAGCCAGTAGACACTGTCTACGGAACATTGGTAGACAGTGTCTATGAGCATGAGCGAACCGGATGCGGGACTACGGGGCCGCCTGGTCGACGTCGGTGTGGAGCTGGTGGCCCAGGAGGGTGTGCAGGCGTTGACCCTGCGCGAGATCGCCCGCCGGGCGGGTGTCTCGCACGGCGCGCCCCGCCGTTACTTCCCCACTCACTTGGAACTGCTGTCCGCGATCGCACGGCGCGGCTTCGCCGAGCTGGGTGAGCAAGCGAAAAGCGCGATCGCGGACGGTACGGCAAGCCCGCGCGCGCAATTGACAGCGCTGGGCCACGTCTATCTGGAGTTCGCGCTCGCCAACCCCGGCATGTACGAGTTGATGTTCCGTCACGATCTGCTGGAGAGCGGGCACTTGGGGCTGCGGGACACCAGCCTGCCGTTGTTCGGTGTTCTGGTGGATCTGGTCGGCCGGGCCCGTCCCGACGTGGACGCCCGCCTGGTCGCGGGCGCGTTGTGGGCGAACCTGCACGGCGTCGCCCAGCTCTGGCGCTGGGGCAGCCTCCAACTCGCCACCGGCACGGACGCCTTCGTCCCCCTGCTGCGGTCGGCCCTCGACGCACACCTGGGTCCGGAGGGCACCCGATGACGGTTCACCGAAGGCTCGTACTGGCGAGCAGTGTTGCGGGGGCGGCGATCGTCGCGCTCGACGGGACCGTGCTCACCGTCGTACAGCCCACCCTGCAACGGGAGTTGGGGGCCTCGCTCGCACAGGTCCAGTGGACGAGCACCGCGTATCTCGTCGCCGTGGCAAGCCTGTTGGTGTCGGCCGGGCGGATCGGGGACCGGTACGGCCATCGGCGGGTGTTCGGGCTCGGCATGCTCGGCTTCGGACTCGCCTCGGCCGGGATCGGACTGGGGCCCGGGGTGGGGTGGGTGATCGGACTCCGGGTCGTCCAGGGGGTGTTCGGGGCGCTGCTCCAACCGGCCACACTCGGCATGCTGCGCGCCGCGTTCCCGCCCGACCGGCTCGGCATGCCCATCGCCGTACGGACGAGTGTGATCGGAATCGCGGCCGCCGCCGGACCGTTGGTGGGCGGGGCGTTGGTGGGCGCGGTGGGCTGGCGGGCCGTGTTCTTCCTCAACGTCGTGCCCTCGCTCGTGTTCGGCGTGCTCGCCCTGACCGTTCGAGGACCGGGACAACGACAGTCAAACGGCGTCCGGTTCGATCTGCCCGGCGCCCTGCTCCTCGCGCTCTCCCTCGCCTCGCTCGTCCAGGCCCTGGTGAATCCCCCCGGTTCGGCCGCCGGCCTCGTGGTGTCCGTGCTCGCGGCCCTCGCCTTCGTACGCCATGAACGTCGTACCGCACATCCGCTCCTGCCACCCGACGTCGTCGGCTCGGCGGCGATCCGTGGGGCGCTCGGAATGCTGCTCGCCGCGTCGGCCGCGTTCTCCGGGACGCTGTTCGTCGTCACCTATTTCCTGCAGGACACGATGGGACTTGGCCCGTTCCAAAGCGCCCTCCGAGGGCTGCCGTTGGCCGCCGCCATGGTGCTCGCGGCGCCCGCGACCGCCGTGGTGCTGCGCCGGGCCGGGGCCCGCTCCACGGCCGGGCCGGCGATGGTGGTCGTAGCCCTGGCTGTGCTCGTGCTGTCCCGGGCCTCCGGCACAGTCACGGTATGCGGCGGTTTCGCCCTGCTCGGGGCCGGGTTCGGGACGGTCATGGTGGCCGCGACCCAAGTCGTCGTACGGGCGGCGGCCGTGGAATCGGCCGGGGTGGCGGGCGGGCTGAAGCAGACCGCGGTGAACGTGGGGCCGACGCTCGGGGTCGCGGCGGGAAGTGCGCTGATGGCCGCCGGTGGCCGGGAGTTGGCGCTCGGAATCCTCGCCGCGGTGGCCCTGACCGGCGCTCTCGCCTGTCTCGTGCTGCCCGGGCGGACAGTCGCGTCGCTCACACATCCCCCCGTTACAGGAGACCGCGCAGGTGTTCCTGCGCGACGATGAGTTCCGAGGTGTCCGGGGCCGGGTATGCGGGACCCCACCTCGTGAACGCAATTCGGAGGAGAGCCATGGCACAGCTGCGACAAGAGGTCGACCCGGACGAGGTCGGACTGGATCACAAGGCGCTGGACCGCCTGGACCAGCACTTCGCCCACTACGTCGACGTGGAGCGCCTGCCGGGCTTCCTGGTGTCCGTGGCCCGTCACGGCCGCGTCGCCCACCTCACCGCCCACGGGCACCGCGATGTCGCGGCCCGACTGCCCGTCACGCCGGACACGTTGTACCGGATCTACTCCATGACCAAGCCGGTCACCGCGGTCGCCGCGCTGATCCTGATGGAGGAGGGCAAGCTCTCCCTGGACGACCCGGTGGGCCGTCATCTGCCGGCCTTCGCGGACATGCGGGTCTACGACAGCGGGTCCGGCTCCGATGTGAAGACGCGGCCGGTGGAGCAGCCGATGCTGATCCGGCATCTGATGACCCACACCTCGGGCCTGACCTTCGCGTTCTACCACGCGCACCCGGTCGACGCCCTCTACCGGGACGCCCACCTGGAGTCGTCCGTGCCGCCCGGCGCGAACCTCGCCGAGACGATCGACATCTACGCGAGTCTGCCGCTGCAGTTCGAGCCGGGCACGCAGTGGAACTACTCCGTCGCCTCCAATGTGCTCGGCCGCGTCGTCGAGGTGGTCTCCGGGCAGCAACTCGACGAGTTCTTCGCCGAGCGGATCTTCCGGCCGCTGGGGATGTCCGACGCCGGCTTCTCGGTCCCGGACGAAAAGGCCGACCGGCTCTCCGAGTTGTACGGCGACGCCGACGGCGGCGGTATCGAGCCGATCGCCGGGCTGCCGCTGCGGGGCGGCCGGCCGCGGTTCCTGTCGGGCAGCGGCGGGATGGCGGCGAGCCCGTACGACGTGCACCGGTTCGCGGAGTTCCTGCGGCACCGGGGCGAACTCGACGGCACCCGGCTGCTCGCCCCCGAGACGGTCGACCTCATGGCCAGCAACCACCTCCCCGGCGGCGCCGACATGCGCGCCTTCGGCAGCCCCGCGCACCAGGAACCCGGCAACGACGGCATGGGCTTCGGCCTCAGCGTCTCCGTGGTCATCGACCCCGAGCGCACCCAATCCCCCACGGGACTGGGCGCGTTCGGGTGGAGCGGCGCGGCGACGACGACGTTCTGGGTGGACCCGAGCCGCGATCTCACCGTGCAGTTCATGACCCAGCTGCGGCCGAAGCACTCCTTGAAGATCATCCCCGAGCTGAAGCAGCTGGTGCACGAGGCCGTCACGGACTGAGGCTCGGCCACTCCGCCGGCAACTGCTACTGATCAACCCGCAGTGTGAACTCCAGCCCCTCCCCCGCCAGTTCACTCAGCCACTCCCGTGACCGTTCCGCCGTCTCCGCCGCCCGGTTCAGGCCGGACGGCAGGTCGTCGGAGAGGATGTGGCGGACGGCGAGGGAGAGCGGGCGCGAGACGCAGCGGGCCATCGCGCTCTCCTCCTCGTCGCCGACCAGGTCGAGGAGGTAGCTGCCGGACCAGGTCTCGCCCGCGCCGCCCCGGACGTCCAGGGACACCGCGAGGACGACCCGGTCGTGGTCGGCGTCCGTGGTGGGGTAGGTCTCCGCCAACTCCCTTGCCAGCGCGGTGATCCGGGTGTCGTCGCCCGCCTTCAGCTCCTCGAACACCGCGTCCCAGGCCCGCAGCCAGCCGTCGAGACGCAGGGTGCCGCGCACGAACGTCCGCGGCGTCCAGCCCGCCGGCAGCCCGTACTGTTCGATGAACGGCACGCTGTCCCGGTTCGGATAGACCTCGAAGGTCTCACCGTCGACGACATGCGGCCGGGTCACCTCCCAGGGGCGGTCGGCCGTGGTCTCCTCGCCGTCCTCCAGGTACCGCGCCGGCGAGCGCAGCGCCCCCAGCACTCCGGCGGGCGCCCAACTGAACCGGTACCGGAAGTCGTTGGGCACCGCGGGGACACCGCCGCAGTACGAGGTGAGGCTGTACGAGGCCGCCGTGCTCTCGCCGATCGCCTCCTTGGCGCGGGCGACCAGGCTGTGCGCGAAGAGATGGTCGATGCCGGGGTCGAGACCGGCCTCGGTGAGGACGACGATCCCCGCCTTCTCGGCCGCCGGTACCTGTTCCAGGACGGCGTCCGAGACATAGCTGGAGCAGGCGAAGTGCGCCTGCCGTCGCACGCAGACGGCCAGCAGCGCCGCGTGTTCGGGTGCGGGCAGCATGGAGACGACGACGTCTCCGGGCGCCAACTCGGCCGTGAGGGCAGCGAGTTCGAAGGCTCGTGGTTCGGCGCGTCCCGTCAGGCCCAGGTGGTCGAGGGCCTGCGCCGCGCGCTCCTCGGTGCGGTGCCACAGCCGTACCCGCTCGGCCGTGTCGCACAGCAGGGCGAGCCCGCTGCCCGTGGACAGTCCGGCGCCGATCCAGTGGACGGTACCGCTCGCGCGCACCACGTCAGACATGGCCCAACTCCCCTTCCGCCACGGCGATTCCGAGTTCACGGCACTTCGTGCGGAACAGGTCAAGGGCGCGGCCCCACGCCTCGCCGGTCTCGAAATCCAGGAGTTGGGGCAGCAGCGCGGCCGAGAAGTCGGTGCTGGACTCCCTCGGCAGGAGGGACGGCAGGTTGTCGATCGCGATGAGGTCGAGCGGGGGACGCTCGCGCAACCGCCGTACCGGGTCGTCCCATTCGGTCGTGCGGTCGTAGACCGGCAGGACGTTGAGGGGCGAGCCCACGTCGCAGGTGACGTCGGAGACGGTGCGGAGGCGGCGGGTCGGGTCGTCGAGGTCCGCTTCGCGGAGGAGGGGCGGGACGGGGGTCGTAGCCAGAACGCAGTTGACCAGGATGTCGTGGGCCAACAGGGCCGGGCGGTCGAGGTTCTGGGTCTCGGCCATGTCCCAACAGGTCGGTTCGATCCCGGCCGTGGAGAACGCGACCCGTGCACCGCGTCCGCTGCGGCCGAGCGCGCCGATCACCAGCGCGCTGAACTCCGCGACCCCTGCGGTGGGTTGGAGCAGCTCATCCAGCTCCTCCTTCGAGGTGGGCGCCAGCGGTGCGGTCAGCCGGCCCCGGTGCTGGAGGACGGCCAGGGCCGCGCCCAGGTAGCCGGCCCAGAAGCCGAACGCGGCGAGACGGCGCCCTTTGTCGTCCACCAGGTATTCGAGGTCGAGCAGCGCTCCGCCCCCGGCCGCGAACCGGCTCAGCAGGTCACTCGCTCCTGGCTGGCCCTTGTAGGCGTGCCCGAAGAAGATGTGACGGTGGGTCAACTCGGTGGGCTTGTCCGGGAGTTCCTTGAGGCCGAGGATCACCGTACCCTTCGGCGCCGAGGTCCAGGAGTCCGCGGGGGCGACGCGGGCGCCGATCGCCTCGTACTCCTCGATGGGGAAGATCCGTTGCGGGGACTCCTCGACCGTGAGGGTCACGCCGTTCTCGACGAGGCGGCGGGCGTCGGAGGGGACGACCGGGGTGCGGCGTTCGGTCGTGCGGGGCTCGTGGCGCAGCCACAGATGGAGCTCGGTCATACCAGGTTGACCTCCGGGCGCGGGGCGTCGGCCGCGAACCGGCCGGCGCTCAGGGGGCTGACGTCCACGAAGGGTACGTGGCCGAGGTACAGGTCGCGGACGACCTCGCCGACGGCCGGTCCCTGGAGGAATCCGTGGCCGGAGAAGCCGGTGGCGTAGAGGAAGCGGGAGACCGAAGTCGCCTCGCCGATCAGGGCGTTGTGGTCCGGCGTGTTCTCGTACAGGCCCGCCCAGCCGCCGGTGCGGCGCAGGTCGAGGAGGTCGGGGGCGCGGTGGCGCATGGCGTCGGCGAGGCGGGGGATCCAGCGGTCGTGGGTGTCGGTGGCGAAGCCGGGACGCTCGTCGGGGTCGGACATGCCGACGAGGAGGCCGGGGCCCTCGGTGTGGAAGTAGAGGCTGGTGGTGAAGTCGATCGTCATGGGGAGGTTCGGCGGCAGTCCCGTGACCGGTTCCGTGACCGCGATCTGGCGGCGCAGCGGCTGCACGGGGAGGTCCACGCCCGCCATCGCGCCGATCCCCTTGGACCAGGCGCCGGCCGCGCAGATCACGGTGTTGGTGTCGATGCGGCCCAGGGTCGTCACGACCGCCGTGATGGTGTCGCCGTGGGTCTCGATGCCGGTGACGTCGGTGTGGCGCAGGATCGTCGCGCCGTGGGCGCGGGCGGCGGCCGCGTAGCCGTGGACGACTGCCTCGGGGGTGCAGTGGCCGTCGTCGGGCGAGTAGGCGGCGGCGATGAGGCCTTCGGTGCTGATCAGCGGGGAGAGGCGGCGGGCCTCGGCGGGGTCGATGATGCGGCTGGGCACGTCGAGGGAGTTCTGCAGCCGGACGCCCGCCTCGAAGGACGCGACGTCCTCGGGCGTCGAGAGGAGGAACAGGTAGCCGACGCGATGTAACCCGATGTCGTGGCCGGTGTCCTCCTCGAAGCGTCCGAAGGCCTCCAGGCTGCGGGCGCCGAGCTGCACGTTGAGGCCGTCGGAGAACTGGGCGCGTACTCCGCCGGCCGCCTTGGAGGTGGACCCGGCGGCGAGTTCGTCCCGTTCGACGAGGACGACGTCACGGACGCCGGCGCGGGCCAGGTGGTAGGCGATGCTGGTGCCGATGACCCCGCCGCCGATGACGACGACCTCTGCCTGACGCTTCACGGGCGCTCCTTCTTGGCCGCGTCGATGACGGCCCAGGCCGCGGCCGCGTCCTGGATGCCGAGTCCGACGCTGTTGTAGTAGACGATGTCGTCCACTCCGATACGGGCGCTGCGGCGGCCGGTGAGTACGGCGCCGAGCGGGATCAGGTCGTCGGGGGCGAGCAGCCCCTCGCGCAGGGCGGCCACGACCGGTCCGGCGTGCCCGGCGGCTGTCTCCGGGTCGTCGACCACGACGGCCGCCGATCGCCGTAGAACCTCCGGGTCGACCTCGCTGCGGGTTGGCTCGAACGAGCCCACGCTGACGACCGTGCAGCCGGGCGTTAGCCAGGCGCCATGCACCACCGGGGTGGTGCTGAGCGTGCAGGCCGCGATCACGGACGCGCCGGTCACGGCCTCCTTCGCGGTGGCCACCGCCTCGACGGGGAAGGGCAGTTCGGCCGTCAGCGACTGTGCGGCCTGTGCGCGCCGCTCGGGGTTCGGGCTCCACAGGCGTACGGATGTCAGGTCCCGGACCCGGGCGATCGCGCGGACGTGGGCGAGGGCCTGGGTGCCGGAGCCGAGGACGCCGAGGCGGTCGGCGTCGGGGACGGCCAACGCATCCACGGCTACGGCGCTGCCCGCGGCCGTGCGCAGGGTCGTCACCGCCGTGCCGTCCATGACCGCGACCAACTGTCCAGTGGACCGGTCCAGGGCGCTGATCACCGCGTGGATCGTGGGCAGCCCCGCGTGCGCGTTGGCCGGGTTGACGCTGCCGAACTTCGCCACCGCCCCGGTGTCCGCCGACAGCCGGGAGACGTAGGCGAAGACGACGCTGTCGTCGAAACGGCTCGGGTGCATGATCTTGCCGGGCAGGTCGGCGTCGCCGTCACCGAGGGCGGTGAAGGCCGCGCGCTGCGAGGCGATGGCCGTGTCGGCGTCGAGCAGCTGCCTGACCCGGTCGGCGGAGAGGAAGAGGACGTCGTCGGTCATTCCCTCTTCCTGTCCGGACCGCGCTCACCCGAATCAGGACCAGTGCGCCACCGCGTCCAAATGGGGCAGGTGGTGGTCGAGACGCTCCCGCTTGGTGCGGAGGTAGGTGATGTTGTTCTCGCAGGGCGGGATCAACAGCGGTACCTCTTCGGAGACTTTGATGCCGTGTTCCAGCAACGCCTCACGTTTGCGCGGGTTGTTGGAGAGCAGGCGGACGCTCGCCACCCCGAGGTCGTGCAGGATCTCGGCGGCGACGCCGTAGTCGCGGGCGTCGACCGGGAGGCCGAGGGCGAGGTTCGCCTCGACGGTGTCGAGGCCCTCCGCCTGCAGGGCCATCGCACGCAACTTGGCGAGCAGGCCTATGCCGCGGCCCTCGTGCCCTCTCAAGTAGACGACAATGCCCCGGCCTTCGGCGACGACAGCACGCATCGCGGCGTCCAGCTGGTCGCCGCACTCGCAGTGCTGGGAGCCGAAGGCATCGCCCGTCAGGCACTCCGAGTGGAGTCGGGTGAGTACGTCGTCCGTGCCGATGTCGCCGTAGACCAGGGCCACTTGCTCGTCACCGCGGTCGTGGTCCAGGTAGCCGATCGCCTGGAATTTGCCGTACACGGTGGGCAAGGGAGCATTCACGACGCGTTCCACGCCCGTGGGCTGTGGAGACTTCTTCTTGCCGAGTACGCCAATGTTTTCTGTCATGATCTGGTTCCTAAGCAGAGACGAAAGGCCGTGAAACAATGAATGGTTCGGGCTCACGGACGGCGGCATACGGACTGGTGCCGGCGGACACCACGGAGGACGTACGGGCCAGGGGGGCGGGTCTCTCGGCACAGGTCGCCGTCCTTCCGGTCGGCAGTTTCGAGCAGCACGGCCCGTATCTTCCGCTGGCCACCGACACGTTGGTCGCCTGTGCCGTGGCCCGGGAGATCGCCGCGGCGCACCCGGTGCATCTCCTCCCTCCGGTGACGATGGCCTGCTCGCACGAGCACGCGGCCTGGCCGGGGACCGTCAGCATCTCTTCCGTGACCCTTCATGCGGTGGTGCGGGACATCGCGGACTCGCTCCGCCGTTCGGGGGTCGAGACCCTGGTGGTGGTCAACGGTCACGGCGGAAACTACGTGCTGGGCAACGTCGTTCAGGAGTCCTCCGCGCGCGGTGAGCGGATGGCGCTGTTCCCCGCCGCCGAGGACTGGGAGACGGCGCTGGAGCGGGCCGGAGTACTGACCTCGTTGCTCACCGATATGCATGCGGGGGAAATCGAGACCTCCATTCTTCTGCACGCTCATCCCGAATTGATCCGTCCCGGATATGAGACCTCCGATTTCGTCGCCGACGACCGTCGCCATCTCCTGACGCTCGGTATGGCCGGCTATACCGAGTCGGGCGTCATCGGGCGCCCGTCCCTCGGCTCGGCGGAAAAGGGGAAGGCACTGCTGGCGAGCCTCGCCGATTCCTTCGGCGCGTATTTCTCGATGCTGACCGCGGAGGCCTGAGCGGGCACCGGGTCCGGTACGGCGGTGCCGGGCCCGGCGGTGCGCAGGCCGGTGTACCAGCGGGCGACCAGGACCAGCAGGCCGGGCAGGGCGGCGACGAAGCTGAGCACGCCGTAGATCACGGAGACGGCCAGACCGCTGGTCGCGCCGAGGCCCGCGGCGCCGAAGGCCCAGGCGGTGACGCCCTCGCGGGGGCCCCAGCCGCCGACGTTCAGCGGCAGGCCCATGGCGACGAGCGCGAGGACCGCGATCGGCAGCAGCTGGGCGACGGTGGCGGCGGAGCCTGCGGCCCGGGCGGCGACCACGAACATCGCGAGGTGGCCGGCCAGGATGACGAGCGAGGAGAAGGTGACGCCGGGCCAGTTGGCGCGGGAGAACAGTCCGGCGCGCGCCTCGTCGAGGGTGGTGCGCAGGGCGCGGCCCCGGCGGGTGGCGGTGGCGGGACGGTTCATGCGTACGGCGGCCACGACGGCCAGTGCTCCGACGGCGGCGAGCAGCACGACCGGGGCGACGCTGCGGGCGTCGGCCATCACCGGGGAGTCCAGACCCAGCAGGACCGTCACTCCTACGGCGGCCAGCGCGAGCTGGCCCGCGACGCGCTCCAGGACGACGGCGCGTACGGCGCGGCCCATGTCGCCGGCGCTCTGTCCGTGGCGTACCGCGCGGTGCACGTCGCCGAGGATGCCGCCGGGCAGGGCCGCGTTGAGGAACAGGGCGCGGTAGTAGTCGGCGACGGCGGGGCCGAGCGGCAGCTTGATGCGCAGGCCGCGCGCCACGAGGGCCCAGCGCCAGGCGCTGAACACCGTGGTGACCACGCCGATCGCGAGGCCGATGAGCAGGGTCGGTGCGTCGATGCGGCGCAGGCCGTCCAGGAAGACGCCGGTGCCGAGGCGCCAGAGGAGGACGCCGAGGATGGTGACGCCTGCGACTGTGCCGAAGTGGGTGCGTACCGCGCGGGAGTTCACCCGGGTCAGGATCGCGCGCAGGACGCGGCGGGCGCCGGAGGCGCGGTCCGTGGCGGGGCGCGGGGCGGTGACGATCACTCCGATGCGGTCGCCGGAGACGGCCGAACTGTGCAGCGGCGGGGTGTGCTTGGGGCGGCGTACCTCTTCTACGGCGGTCTTGGCACGCAGTGCGAGGGCGACCGGTGTGGACCGGTCCACGCGCACCCTGCGGGTCCGGGTGCTCGGCCGCGGTGCGACCGTCCGCATGGTCTCGACGCTCATGACGTGCCCCCCGTCGGCCGGGCCAGTGCCAGCAGGTCGCTGTGGCGGACGAGCACGGTCAACTCCCCTGCCGCACAAGCCTCCAGGCGCTGCGCCAGGTAGCGGTCGGCGCGTTCCTTCAGTTCGGGGCGTTCCTCGACGGCCGCGCCGACCCAGCCGCGCAGCCACTCGGCGGTGAGCGCGGCCTCCTCGGGGCCGAGCCGCCAGGCGCTCGGGTGGACGCGGACCGTGGCCCCGTGCGCGGCGAAGGCCTCGCAGGTGACGGTGACGGCGTCCGGGCCGAGGAGGCCGTCGCGCCGCTGGTGGGCGTTGAACGCGTCGGCGATCTCCGCGTCCATCGGCTCGGCCGGGGTGATCTCGACCCGCCCCGCCACCGACAGCGTGAGCAGCGCCGGGCAGCCGGCGCCGACACAGGCGGCGACGAGGGCGTCGATCTCCTCGCGGGTGAGGACGTCCAGCAGTGCGGAGGCCGTCACCAGCGAGGCACCGACCAGCGCGTCCGGGGTCAGCCGGGCCACGTCACCGCGCCGGGTCTCCACGGTGACGCGGCTGCCGTCGGCGGCGGCGCGGGGTGAGGCGACGGCGGCGAAGTGCAGGAGGTAGGGGTCGCGGTCGTGCAGGATCCAGTGCTGGGCGCCGTCGAGGCGGGGCGCGAGCCACCGTCCCATCGAGCCGGTGCCGCAGCCCAGGTCGTGGATGACGACCCCGGAACGGCCGGGCAGGTTGGCGAGCCGGATGCGCAGCGGGTCGAGCAGTTCCGGTGCCCGCGCGACGGCGTCGGCCCCCTCCCGCAGCTCCAGCCACTCGGGCGCGTAGCGCGGCGGATCGTCGGGGCCGACGTCCCGCAGCCGTACGGTGGCCCGCTCGCCGGGGCGGCCGGCGGGCCCGGCGCCGGGGATCACGGAACCTGGCCCCGCCTGCTCGCCGGCGTCCGCTTGGACCGTTCCCGCCATGATGTCCTCCGGCCCCGGCTGTCCAGCCGTCAGGTCCTTCGCGTCGGGCTGCACCGGGGCGACCAGCATGCCCAGCGGTACGCCCCTGGGCCCCGGCTGCGCCGGAATCCGTCCAGCCTGTGCTGTGGCCCGTGTGGACCGCGTGTTCCTCATGCCGCCCTCCGGGGCTCGCTGGGAAGCCGGGTGAGGACGCCTGCCAGGCTGCGGGCCGTGGTGGCCCAGCCGTCGAGGGCCGCGCGCCGGCCGCGGGCGGCCGCCTTGAGCCGCCGGCGTACGTCGGCCTCGCCGAACCAGCCGCGCAGTTCGGCGGCGAGGGCGGCGGGGGCCTCCGGCGGGACGAGGATGCCGGGCACTCCGCCGTCGGGGGCGCGGCCGACCGCCTCGGGCAGCCCGCCGACGTCCGTGGCCAGCACGGGGATGCCCCGGGCGAGGGCTTCGGTGACGGCCATGCCGTACGTCTCGGCGTACGACATGAGGACCATGAGGTCGGCGGAGGCGTAGGTGGCGTCGAGTTCGGCGCCGGCCCGCGGGCCGGCGAGGTGCAGCCGGTCCTGGAGGCCGTGGCGCTCGATGAGGTCGCGCAGGTGGTCGACGTACTCCGGGTCGTTGCCGAAGCCGCCGACGCACTCGCAGGTCCACGGCAGGTCGGCCGCGGCGGCGAGGGCCTCGATCAGCCGGTGCTGGCCCTTGCGCGGAGTCAGCGTGGCGACGCACAGGAGGCGGGAGACGCCGTCGGTGCCGGAGGCGAGGGGGGCGATGTCGGCGCCGGGGGTGGCGACATGGACGCGCTCGGGGGCGAGGCCGTGGTGGGAGACGAGACGGCGGACCGCCCACTCGCTGGTGCCGACGACGGCCGACACCGCGCGCAGGACCGTACGTTCCTTCTCGTCCAGCTCCGCGGCGACGGCGGCCTCCAGGCCGGTCTCGTCGCCGAGCGGGAGGTGGACGAGGACCGCCAGGCTCAGCCGGTCGGCCTCCGGGACGATGATCTCGGGGACCCCGCAGGCCACGATCCCGTCCAGCAGTACGGCGGCACCGTCCGGCAACTCCCGCAGCACACGGGCGAGTTCGGCACGCGCGGCCGCACCGGGCCGGGGCCACTCGCCGTCCACGGCGTGCTTGTGGACCTGCCAGCCGAAGCCGGGCAGGTCCAGGCTGACCCGCCGGTCGTAGGCGTTGCCGCCGCTCGGCGTGGCCGGGTCGTCGACACCGCCCGGCATCACGAAGTGCACGGTGCGCAGGGACATGGGGATGATCTCGGCATTCCGGGAGGCCGCGCGCTGTGCGGGGAGGAATCCCAGCGAGGGGGCGCGGTCGATGGTCACGTCGCTCACAGGGCACGCTCGTAACTCGCCCAGGCGACGTGCGACTCGTGCAGGGTGACCTGGAGTCCGGCGAGGCCGCGGGCGCCCTCGCCGAGCGCGCCCTTCTCGATCCGCTCGGCGAGCCGGTCGGCGATGACCTTCGCGAGGAACTCCGTCGAGGTGTTGACCCCGGCGAAGTCGGGCTCGTTGTCGAGGTTTCTGTAGTTCAACTCGCTCACGACGGCGCCCAGTTCCTGGGTGGCCAGTCCGATGTCGACGACGATGTTGTCGTCGTCCAGCTGCTCGCGCCGGAAGGTGGCGTCCACCAGGAACGTGGCTCCGTGCAACCGCTGGGCGGGCCCGAACACTTCGCCGTGGAAGCTGTGGGCGATCATGATGTGATCGCGAACGGTGATGCTGAACAACGGACGACCCTCCAGGTGCGGCGCGTCTGGTCCCCCGGCTGATCCCTGCCGGGGGATGCCGTGTAGTACGGCTCCACGCCTCCCCCTGTTCAGCCGACTCTCACTCTTTTCTCAGGTCAGACGCTCTTGCTCGTACGGAATTGAACAGTTCTCAGCCGTTGTCGGCGTAACGCACCCGGTGGCACAGCGCCGGGATCTCCCCCGAGGCGAGCCTGGGCAGCAGGTCCGGCAGCTCCTCGAAGTCGCTCTCCCCGGTGACCAGCGCGTCCAGCGCCGGGTCCGCGAGCAGGTCGAGGGCGAGGGCGAGCCGGTCGGCGTAGCTGCGATTGGCGCGCGCCGGGGAGACGGTGCCGACCTGGCTGCTGCGGATGACCAGGCGGCGCGAGTGGAAGGCCTCGCCGAGCGGGAGGCTCACTTTCCGGTCGCCGTACCAGCTGAGTTCGAGGACGGTGCCCTCGGCGGTGAGGAGTTCCAGCGCGCGGGTGAGTCCCTGCTCGGTGGCGCTCGCGTGGACGACGAGATCGCAGTCGCCGAGCGCGTCCGCCGGCAGCGCGAAGCCGACGCCGAGCGCCTCGGCGATCTTCGCGCGCGCCGGGTCGGCGTCCACCAACTGCACCCGCACACCCGGGAAACGGCCCAGCAGCGCGGCCACCGAGCAGCCGACCATGCCTCCCCCGACCACCGCGATCCGGTCGCCGACCAGCGGCGCCGCGTCCCACAGCGCGTTGACGGCGGTCTCCACGGTCCCGGCGAGGACGGCCCGCCCGGCGGGCACGGACTCCGGCACGGGTGTCACGGCGCTCGCGGGGACGACGTAGCGCGTCTGATGCGGATAGAGGCAGAAGACGGTACGGCCGAGCAGTCGCTCGGGGCCCTCCTCGACCACCCCCACATTGAGGTAGCCGTACTTGACCGGACCTGGGAAGTCGCCCTCCTGGAAGGGGGCCCGCATGGTCGCGTGCTGGTTCTCGGGGACGCCCCCGCGGAAGACCAGGGTCTCGGTGCCGCGGCTCACGCCCGACCACAGGGAGCGGACCAGGACCTCGTCCTCGGCGGGGTCCGGCAGAACGACGTCGCGTATCTCGCCGTGACCCGGTGGACCGATCCAAAACGCCCTCGCGGTGCGCTTCATCGGATTCCTCCTGAACGATCGGGAAGCTGTTCACGTACGGGTAACCACAGGCCGCGCACAGTACGCGGCGTTGATCGACTCTGTCATACGGCCGGAGGGTGTGCGGTGGCCCTGAACAACACATACGAAGCAAGGCTGGTCCAGCAGGAGACCGCTGTGGGAGCGGGCGTTCAGATCCTGTTGCTGGCGTTGCTCGGCACGGCGATCGGAATGGGGCCGGCCGGCTGGCTGACCGGCCTGGCATTCGCGATCGCCACCTGGGCCGTGCTCTCCAAGGCCTTGCACCGGTCCCGGACGCGTTCCTTCGGCCCGGCCAACCGGGTCACCCTCGGCCGGGCCATCCTGGTCGGCGGGGTGACCGCGCTGGTCGCGGACTCCTTCGAGAGCTCGCCGCCGGTCACGCTGTTCGTCGGACTGACGGCGGTGGCCCTGATCCTGGACGGCGTCGACGGCAAGGTCGCCCGGCGCACGGGCACCTCCACCGCGCTGGGCGCGCGCTTCGACATGGAGGTCGACGCGTTCCTGATCCTCGTGCTCAGCGTGTACGTCTCGACGCAGCTCGGCCCGTGGGTCCTGCTGATCGGCGCGATGCGCTACGGGTTCGTCGCCGCGGCCCGCGTGTGGCTGTGGCTGAACGCCCCGCTCCCGCCGAGCACGGCCCGCAAGACGGTCGCCGCCACGCAGGGCATCCTCCTGCTGCTGGCCGGCGCGAACCTGCTGCCGTACGCGGCCAACATCGGCGTGGTGGCCCTCGCTCTGGGCACACTGGTGTGGTCCTTCGGCCGCGACATCCTGTGGCTGTGGCGCACCTCGCGCACCTCCCGCGTCGAGGAGGTTCCGGTGGAGGAGAAGCTGCTGGAACTGGTCTCGCAGTAGGGACGGTTGCGCCGAAGGGCCCGGATCACTGGTGATCCGGGCCCTTCGGCGTACTGCCTGGGTGCTACGACCGCGGGGTCCGGCTGCGCACGACCGCGAAGGCGCCCGCCGCGAGGCCGAGCACGCCGACGATCAGTCCGGCGATGCCGAGCCCGCGAGCGGTCGAGTCGCTGCTCGACGACGAGGCGGTGGTGGACTTCGTGGAGGTGGCCGCCGCCGTGGTCGAGGCGGCCGGGGTCTCGTCGCCGTCCTCGCTCTCCTTGGCGGTGAGCTTGAGGACGGGCGCCGGGTTCTCCGGCTCGTCGCCCCCTGCCGTGGTCTGCTCGATCCAGCGGACGACGTCGCCGTTCGAGTAGGTCTGGAGCGTCTTGAACGCCAACTGGTCGGTGCCGTCGGGCAGTTGGCCGAAGGCGACGTTGAAGTCCTCGTAGTGGCCTGGGTCGACCTTGCCACCCGTCCAGGTGATCTCGGAAACGGCGTCGGTGATGGTGCCGTCGTCGGTCTTGATCGGCGTCTTCAGCTTGGTGCTCGTGACCTTCGCGGTCCAGCCGTCCTGTGGGGAGACGAGGACACCGAGGACGGGGTGGTCGGTGGGCAGATAGACCTGGACCTTGGTGGTGCTCGCCTTGTCCTCCTCGTTGGGGACGCGGAAGGTGAGGACACCGTCCGTTGCCCCCTTGGCGTAACTCTCCGGGTGGACGGTGACGTGCGCGGAGGCGACCCCGGCGGCGGCCAGGACTCCGGCGGTGGCGAGCGCGGCGACGGTGCCTGCGCGGCGCAGGGTGGTGCGGTGTGCGGACATGGTGAGGTGATCTCCGTACGGGAAAAGGAAGTTGGGTGGTCAGACCGGGTACGGGATCAGGTCCGGTGGCCCTCTGCGGCTGACCGCGTGCCGCAGGAGGAGTTGGCGCAGGGGGGCTGCGTCGGCGGCGGTACGTCCGGGGCGGCGGGTGGTACGGACGGCCGGCGGCGCGGGGGCGTCCCGCCACCAGGCCACGAGCCCCGGCACGAAGGCGACGGCCCAGCGCAGCAGCGACCACAGCGCGGCCTCCCCGCGCCGCAGCCACCAGGCCGCGACGAGCGCGGCGACGACGTGGGCGGCCACGGCGTGCGGGGTCATCGCCTGTGTCTGCCGCATGGGGGCCATGGCGTGCCCCGACATGTGCGCCATGCCGGCCATCGCCATGCCGGTCCGTGGCCGCGCGACATCAAACCCGAGGTGGAGCCCGGCCTGAGTAGCGAGCATGGCGGCACCGATGCCGGGCATGGACCGTTCCCGTCCGCCGAGCAGCCACCCCATGACGAACACGACGAGGAATCCGGCACCGTCCGCCCACAACGGAGGCGTGGCACCGGTGGCGAGCCCGTGCCCGGCGGCAGCCAGCAGCACACACACCGCGGCGAACACCGCGGCGCGCAGGCTACGTACCGCCGGGGATGCGCTCATGGTGACGGATCCTCCCACGCGCCGCTGCCGCCGTAGCCGTCGATGGCGGTTTAGGGGGCAGCTCATATCTGGTTCATGGCTTGGTACGGGGGTGGCGCGTGGGGCGTTCAGTGCGGGCGGGGGAACTCGTCCGAGGATTCGGCGATTTACCGGGATACGGCGCTGCAGGACCGGTCCAAGCGCTGGGGCCGTGGGACACAGGACCCTGGGGCCGTGGGACACGCGGGCCTTGCGGCTCAGCTCCGCCGCAGTGGGCGTGCCCGGCGTGGCAACAACCCGATCGCCGCCACCGGTACGGCGGCCAGCACCAGCCAGGGCACGGCCGCGGGCAACCCCATGTCGAGGAGGGTGCCGGTGGCCGCGCTGCCGAGGAGGACGATCAGGCCGGAGACGGAGGACAGGCCCCCGGTGTAGAGGCCGAGGCGGCCGGGTTCGGCGAGGTCGGGGATCCAGGCGCGGGCGACGGGGGCGATGAGCATCTGGCCGAGGGTGAGCAGAACGACGAGCGCGGCCGCGGGCAACAGCCCCGTGGTGCCGGTCAGTTGAACGGGGCGTGCCATCGCCACGGCCGCGAACCCCACGGCGATCAGCAGCAGCCCGGCCGTCATGGACCGGTGCGGATCGAGCCGCTCCCCCGCCCACCGGGTGACGGGCAACTGTGCGGTCACCACGAGCAGCGAGGACAGCGCGAACAGCCAGGCCAGCGGTGCCTGCGAACCCGCCGCGCGCTCCACCTCCTCGGGGAGGGCGAGATAGAGCTGGTTGTAGGCGAGGAGATAGGCGCCGTAGGCACAACACAGCGCGAGGAAGGGCCTGTTGCGTACGAGAGCCCGCACCCCGCCCTTCTCCTTGACCCGCGCCCGCCCGGGAATGTGCTGCGGCAGCAACCACGCATGCCCCGCGAGGACGAGCACGAAGACCCCGGCCCCGGCCAGACACGCAACCCGGAAATCCACGGCGAGCAGCAACGCACCGAGCAACGGGCCTACAAATGCCCCGACTTGACCGGCGACGGTGAACAACGCGAGCACCCGCGTACGGGGTCCCCCGCCCGATTCCTCCCACTCGACCGCCTGCCGCGCCACCTCCGACTCCACGGCCGGTGAGAACAGCGCGGCGGCGAACCCGATGAGCAGTACGGCTCCGACGACGCCCCAGGCCTCCGCCGCATACCCGAGCCAGCCGAACCCGGCGATCCGCAGCACGCACCCCGCGAGCACCACGGGCCGTACGCCGTACCGGTCGGCGAGGGCGCCGCCGACCACGAACAGCCCCTGCTGGCTGAAGGTACGCAGCCCCAGCACAAGCCCAACCAGCCAGCCCGCCATGCCGATCACGTCCGCCAGGTGCTCGGCGAGGAACGGCAGGACGGCGAAGAAGCCGATGTTGAAGGCGAGTTGAGTGAGAATCAGCAGCCGGAGGAGAGGCGAGAGAGGGGTCCGCACGAGGACCTCGGTGGTCATCGGGCGGCCAACTCCCTTTGCCCGGCGGTCACTCGCATACTTCCGGCGGCCGTGACCGCCAGTGCGCCGAGCAGGGCGAGGACGGCGGCGGGGGCGAGGACGGCCCAGGGGGCGCGTTCGGCGTAGGGCTGGTTCTCGGCGAGGAGCAGGCCCCATTCCGGGGAGGGCGGTTGCGCGCCGAGGCCGAGGAAGCCCAGCGAGGCGAGGGCGAGGGCGACACCCGGCAGACGGAGCAGGGCGTGCCGGGTGACCGGTGGCAGCACGGCGGGCAGGAGCGCGTGACGCAGGATGTGCCAACGGCCCGCGCCCAGGCCCCGGGTGGCGGTCACGTGCAGGGTGGCGCGTTCCTGGAGCAGCAGTGCGGAGGTGTGCGCGGCCAGGGGCGTCCAGGCGAGGGCGGCCACGGCGAGGGCGGGGGTACCGCTTCCGCTGCCGGCCACCGCGGTGACCAACAGGGCGGCCAGGACCGGCGGTACGGCGTTCACCGTGTCGACGAGCGGCCCGGACACCCGGGGCAACAGCCCGAGCAGTACGCCGGTACCGAGCGCGACGGCACTGATCGCGAGGGCGAGCAGCAGGGTGTCGACGGCACCGTGGGCGACCCGCGCGAGGAGATCCCGGCCGAGCGCGTCGGTGCCGAACGGGTGGGCCCAGGTGGGGTGTTGGAGCCGCAGCCCGGTGTCGAGGGCGAGCGGATCGCGGGGCAGCCCGAGGCCGACGACACCGACGAGGAGGGCGCCGTAGACAAGGGGCAAGGCCCGTCGGGGAGTTGGGGTGGTGGGCTCGTGGAGGGATGGGAGGGCGTCGGCGCGCAGTGCGGGGCCGATGAGGAGGTGTGCCGCGAGGCGGGTGAGTCCGGCGGCGCCGGCGGCGAGCAGGAGAAGGGCGAGGGTACCGGCCTGGAGCACGGGCAAGTCCTGGGCGAGGGCGGCCTGGAGGGTGGTGCGCCCGAGTCCCGGGATGTCGAAGATCTGCTCGACGGCGACGGCCCCACCGGTCAACCCGACGACGAACAAACCCATGTTGGGCAACAGCCCGGGCAGACACCGCCGCACGGCCTGCCGGGCGATCCGCCCCCCGGGCAACCCTCGCGCTGCGGCGGCCCGCACCCACGGCTCCCCGAACGCCCCCGGCAACAAGTCATCGAGCAACCGCCCGAGCACGGCCCCGGCAGGCAACCCCAGCGCAAGCGCCGGCAACACCGTCCAACGCGGCCCGTACCACCCGAGCGCGGGCAGCCACCCGAGCTGCACCCCGACGACGGTGGCGAGCACGGACGCGGTGAGGAACTCAGGGAGCGCGGCGAGTACGGCGGAGCCGGTTCCGCGTGACCACTCCGCCCCGCGTCGGCCGCTTCGCCGCGTGAGGAACTCCCGCAACACGCCCGGGAGTCCGGGCCCACCGTCGTCCGACCGCCCCACCGCACGCGCACCCCGCCGCAGCGTCCGCGCACACACCAGCCCGGCGGTGACGACGGCCACCGCGACCGCCGCGCCCATCAACAGCAGGGACGCGCCCAGGGCTTGGAGTACTCCCGGCATGACCTCGGTGCCGGAGATCCAGGAGCGGCCGGCGTCGCCACGCGGCAGGCCGGTGAGCCACTGGCCAAGAAGCCGCAACGGGCCGTCGTCGAGGCCGAGTTGGTCTCGGATGGTGGCGAGAACCTCGGGGTCGGGGTCGCGTTCCGCCGAGCGGGCCTTGAGAACGGTGAGGGCCGGGTCGGTGCGGGAGAGCCAGGGCAGCAGGCCCACCGCGCATACGAGGGCAGCCGCGAGGAAGGCGCGCCACAGGAGCGTGGCCGTGCGGTGCGGCATGGGTCAGCGCCGGGTTCCGGGGCCGACGAGGGTGCGCTCGTACGGGTCGAGGAGGACGCCCCGCACCGAGGTGCCGACGCCGGTGACGACCCGTTGGTGCACGAGCGGTACGACGGCGTCGGTGCCCAGGATCTCGGCCTCGGCCGTCATCGCGGCGCTCTGCCGTGCGGAGGTGTCGGCCGTGCCTTCCGCCTTCGCCACGGCCCGGTCGACGTCCTTGTCGCAGAGCAGGGCGAGGTTGTAGCCGCCGACGCAGGTGTAGTCACTGGCGAGCACGGCCACCGGATCGCCCGTGTCCACCAGGGTGTTGCGGGCGACGACGAACGCGTCGAACTTCCCGGCCAGCGCGTCGCTCTCGATCCGCGAGTACTCGCGGACCTCCAACTCGACCTTGAAGCCCACCTTTTCCAGCTGCTGCTTCAACACCTGGGCGACTTCGGGGAGTTCCGGCCGGTTGTCGTACGTCGCGACAGTGATGGTCCGCCCGCCGGGCGTCACGGGCTCGGCGCGTCCCGCCGGTTGCTCTCGCTTGCCCGCCGCCCAGGTGACGGCGGGGCCGTAGATGCCTGTACCCGCGTCGGCGTGACCTTCGTAGACGCCCTTGGCGAGTGCGGAGGTGTCGACGGCCTCGCGAGCGGCGGCCCGGAGCTTCGGGTCCTTGAACGGGCCTGTCCTGGTGTTGAGTTGGAGGCTCGTCGTGCGGGTGGTGGCGGTCTCCCGGCGGGTGCCCGTGTCGAGCGTGGCGGCCTGGGCGACGGGTATCGCCTCGGCGACATCGACCTGCCCCGTGCGCAGCGCGTTGGTGCGGGCGGTGCCGTCCGCGATGAACCGTGCGTCGATTCCGGAGGCCTGGGCGAGGCCGCCCCAGTAGTGGTCGAAGCGGTCGAGGGTGACCGCCGTGGAACCGGTGACCTTCGTCAGTTCGAAGGGCCCGGTGGCGGTGCCGACCGGGTCGACGCGACCCTTCTCCTCGTAGGCCTTCGGGGAGAGGACGGCGAGGGCGGGCCCGGCCAGCCTCAACGGCAGTACGGGGTCAGGGGAGTTGGTGGTGACGCGCAGGCGGTCGCCGCCCACGGCTTCGGCGGTGAGGGTGACACCGGAGAGCGCGGCCGGGGCGGGCTTCGCCTCGGCGGCATGGCCGAGGGCGGTGGCCACGCGGGCCGGGGTGACCTCGGTGCCGTCCTGGAAGGTCGCCTCGCGGAGCGTGAACAGCCAGCTGCGGTCGCCTTCCCGCTGCCAGGACCGGGCGAGCGCGGGGGCGGCGGAGCCGTTGGCGTCCAGGGAGGTCAGGCCTTCGGTGACACCGAGGCGGCTGAGGATGGTGGCGTCGGCGCCGTACGGGGAGAGGTTCTCGGCGGGCGGGAACGCGAGCGCGACGCGCAACCGGGAACCGGACTCCCCGGCCGTGGCCCCGCTCTCCTCACCGGCGGAGGCGAAACAACCGGTGAGGAGTGGGGCGAGGGTGAGGGCGAAGAGCAGGCGGGCGGGGCGGGTTCGTCCAGGTCGCATGACGGTCATCGCTCCATCGCCAGTTCGAAGTGCACGATCCCCTGCCCGGCGCCCGGATCGTCGCGCTCGTCGTGCACGACCTTCCCGAGCGACCGCCAGAAGGCTTCGGCGCCGGGCACGGCGGGGTCGGTGTGCAGATATACGGCGCGGTAGCCGCCGTCGGCCGCGGCGAACGCGAGGAGTTCGGCGACGAGGTGCCGGGCGAGGCCGCGCCGGCGGTGCGCGGGACGGACGTAGACGCGACGCAGTTGCGCGGTCTCGCCGGAGGGGTAGCGCTCGGCGAGGTCGCGCGGGTTCGGCGGGTGGACCGGTCCACGGGAGTCGAGGGCGGCGGTCGCCACGACCGTGCCGTCGGCGGGGTCGAGCGCCACGAGGAGGGTGTGGCGGACCGGGACGAGATAGGCGGCGGTCGGGTCGATGATGTCGCCGTGCCAGCGGGGCACGTAACCGGTGTGGAAATCGCGGTAGACGGTGTCGAGCATCACGGCACGCGCACCGTCGATATCGTCCGGGCCTGCCGCCCTGATGCAATAGTCAAGCACTTGCACATCATATGCATTAAGACTCCTAGGTCTTGATCCAGGTCTCGATCACCCTTGGACCGTTCCTGGATCGCCCTTGATCCACTGGATTTGACAGCCTCGCGGCCACCCCCTAAAACCTAGCCACATGACATTCATTTTCAAAACCGCGATCGCGGCGGACCGGTAGTGCGCGTCGCGTTCGTCGGCAAGGGCGGCAGCGGAAAGACCACGCTGTCGGCCCTCTTCGCCCGCCATCTGGCCCGCGCCGGCGCACCCGTGCTCGCCATCGACGGCGACATCAACCAGCACCTGGCCGAGGCCCTGTCCCCCGAAACGCCTCCCGACACCGAACCGGTCACCGCGCCACCCCTGGCCGCCCACATGACCGAGCTCAAGGACTTTCTGCGCGGCACCAACCCCCGCATCGCCTCCCCCGATGCCATGATCAAGACCACCCCACCGGGACGCGGCTCACGCCTTCTGCGCCTGCTCGGCGACGACGAGGTGCACGCCCGGCATGTGGTCCGTGCGGGTGACGTACCGCTGATGGCGACGGGCGAGTTCGAGGAGAGCGACCTCGGGGTGGCCTGCTACCACTCCAAACTCGGCGCGGTGGAGCTGTACTTGAACCACCTCGTCGACGGCCCCGGCGAATACGTGGTCGTCGACATGACGGCCGGCGCCGACGCCTTCGCCTCCGGCCTGTTCACCCGCTTCGACCTGACGTTCCTGGTGGCCGAACCCACCCGCAAGGGCGTCTCCGTGTACCGCCAGTACCGCGACCACGCACGGGAGTTCGGCATCCGCCTCGCCGTGATCGGCAACAAGGTCACCGGCGAGGACGACCTGCTCTACCTCAAGGAGGAGGTGGGGGACGACCTCTTGACCCACCTGGTCCACTCACCCGCCGTCCGCGCCGCCGAACAGGGCCGAGCACAGGGCGAGTTGGAGCCGCACAACGTACACGCCCTGCGTCTGCTGCGCGAGGCGGTCGACGCCCGCCCGAGGGACTGGCAGACCCTGCACCGCCACGCCGTCGACTTCCACCTCCGCAACGCCCACGCGTGGGCGGACAAGGCAACGGGCCTGGATCTCGCGGCCCAGGTGGACCCGGACTACGTACCGGGCGGCCCGACGCCGCAGCCCTGATCACCACCTACTGACTGTTCGCCAACTACCAGACAGGACACCCATTTTCATGTCTCTCGACGTCTCCCCGAAGCTCCTCGCCGAAGCCGAGCACGGTGACATCCGCGAGGCGGACTTCGTGGACACGGTCCGCACGTCCCTCCCGTACGCCTACGACCTCATCGCCGGCCTCGCCACCGAACTCCGCGACAGCACCGCCGAGTTCACCGACAACCAGACCCCGCCCCCGTCCGAACAGGAACGCGGCCAGCTGCTGCGGGCCCTGGCCAGCGACGCGATCCGGGGCAGCCTGGAGCGCCACTTCGGAGTGGCCCTGGCCTTCCAGAACTGCCATCGGGTGGCTGCGTTCCGGCCGGGAGCGCTGGACGGGGAGACGTATGCGCGGTTCACGTCGGTGCGGTCCCAAGTGCTGAATCAGTCGCCGGAGTTCAGGGACTGCTGACGGGCGGCGGAACGGGCCGGTCCGGTTCCGCGCTCCGGACCGGCCCAGCTGTTACTTCTTCTGTTCGACCCGCACCCAGTCCACCTCCGCCTGCACTCCCCCACCCGCGACCTTGTCCACGCTCGACTGCGGCAGGCCCCAGTACGGCGTGGTGACCTGGTTCCAGCCGGCCGGGTACGCGCCGCCCAGGGCGAGGTTGAGGATGACGTACTGGTTGTGGTCGTAGACCCATTGGCCTCGGGTCGATTCGAGTTTGTTGCGAGTGGTCTCCTGGACGAGGGTGTCGTCGACATAGAAGCGCATCGCGGTCGGGGTCCATTCGACGGCGTACGTGTGCCACTGGTCGGCCGTGCCGGCGTCCGGGTACGTCTGGCGGGCGCCGATGTTGCCGTCCGCGGAGTAGCCGGGGCCGTGGAGGGCCGTGCTCGTCCAGGTCGGGTAGCCGATGTTCTCCATGATGTCGGTCTCGCCGGAGGCCGGCCAGGACACCGACGGGTCATCCACGTTGCTGCCCAGCAGCCAGAAGGCCGGCCAGAAGCCGTCGCCGACCGGCAGCTTCATGCGGGCGCTGACCTTGCCGTAGCTGAAGTCGAACTTCGTGTTGGTGTCGATGCGGCCGGAGGTGAAGTCGTACGTGCCGCCGCCCGCCTGGGTGCAGCCCTTGCAGTACTTCGCGGCGAGGATCAACTCACCGTTCTGCGTACGGACGTTGTCCGTCGAGTCGACGTACGCCTGGGACTCGCCGTTGACCGATCCCATCTCCGTTCCCGTCCTGACGACCCTCCATTTGGAGCGGTCCAGGGCCGCCGACGTGAAGTCGTCGAAGAACGTCGTCTGGTACGTGCCCGACTGGTCGGCGGGGAGTGCCGGGTAGGCGGCGGAGGCGTTGCCGCCGGTGCCCCAGACCTGGAACTCGTAGAGGGAGTAGCCGAATTGGGCTGTGTAGGGCGCCGGGTTGTAGAAGGAGCGGCGTTCCTTGCCGAGCATGCGGACGTAGCGGCCGGTGACCGGTTGGGGCAGGGTGACCGTGTCGTGCCGGCCGGTCGCGTCGGCGGGGGCCTGGACATTGGCCCGGCGGGCGGCGATGTCTGCGGCCGAGGGTTCGTAGACCGTGCGCCAGGTGGTGTTGTCGTCCGAGACCTGGAGCAAGTAGTCGACGGCGTACGCCGATTCCCAGTAGAGGTCGACCGAGTCGATCGTCGAGGTCGCGCCCAGGTCCACCGAGACCCAGCGGTCGGCGTTCCAGTCGCTCGACCAACGGGTCGCGTCGTCCTTGAGGTTGGCGGGCCAGCCGCCGTCGGTGACGTACGCCGGTGAAACGCCGTTGTGCTGGTAGTAGTTGGAGTACGCCGGGTGGTTCAGGGCGAGGTTGGTGCGGGTGCTGGACGCGGGGGCCGGTTCGCCGCCGTAGACCTTGAAGGAGTAGAGCGAGTAGCCGTAGGGCGTGGCACGTTCCAGACCGCGCAGGCGGATGTAACGGCCCGTCACCTCCTGGGGATACGTGCTCGTGGTGACCGAACCGCCGGTGCCGGCCGTCTCCGTATAGAACGGCGTCCAGTCGGTGCCGTTCTTGGAGACCTCCAGGACGTATCTCTTGCCGTAGGCCGCCTCCCAGTCGAGGGTGACGCGGTCGATGCGGAGGGTGGTGCCGAGGTCGAGGCGGATCCAGGCGTCGTCGGCGAAGTTGCTGGACCAGCGGGTCGCGCCGTCGCCGTCGAAGGCGAGGCCGGGGGTGGTGCCGGCGTTCTCGCTGCCGGAGGCGGTGACGGCGGCCGGGTTCGCGGCGTAGGCGGCGGCCGCGCGGTCGGTGTCCCAGGTCGCGGCGGCCGCGGCCTGCGGGGAGGGGGCCGCGAGGGCCGGGGTGGCGGAGAGCAGGGCCAGCGCGGTGAGCGCGGTGAGCAGGGTGCGTGCGGGCATGCGGGTCTCCTTGAGGGGCGGATCTCCTTCTGGGGGCGATCTTGCTGACATGCTCATGACACACATGAGAGTGATGGGAATGGTGGGTGCGATGGGGGTAGTGGTGCCCCGGTGGGTGCGGGCTCCCCCGCCCGCGCCCACCGGGGCGGCCTTGCTCAGGCCGCGCGCCGGGCCCGGCTGCGGTGGTCGCGGATGATGTCCGCGTACCGGCGGCCGGAGCCCTTGATCGTGCGGACCTGGGTCTCGTAGTCCACGTGGACCAGTCCAAAGCGCTTGTCGTAGCCGTACGCCCACTCGAAGTTGTCGAGCAGCGACCAGGCGAAGTAGCCGGCCAGCGGGGCGCCCTTGCGGGCCGCCGAGGCACAGGCGGCGAGGTGCTGGACCAGGTAGTCCTGGCGCTCCGGGTCGTCGACGGTGCCGTCGGGGCGTACGACGTCGGGGAACGAGGAGCCGTTCTCGGTGACGTAGATCCTGCGGGGGTCGTACTCCTCGGTGAGGCGGAGCAGCAGGGTCTCGATGCCGGACGCGTCGATCTCCCAGTCCATGCCGGTGCGCGGGACGCCGAGGCGGCGTATGGCGCGGGTGTAGGGGGCGGGGCCGTCGGGGGCGTCGGCGACGGTCGCCGGGAAGTAGTAGTTCAGGCCGAGCCAGTCGAGCGGGGCGGCGATGGTCGCCAAGTCGCCCGGCTGTTCCGGGAGTTCGACACCGTACGTCTCGACCATGTCCGCCGGGAAGCCGCGGCCGTGGGTCGGGTCGAGCCACCAGCGGTTGACGTGACCGTCCTGCCTGCGGGCGGCTTGGACGTCCTCGTCGCGGTCGCTGGCGGGATAGACCGTGGAGAGGTTGTTGACGATGCCCACCTGGGCGTCGGGGGCGGCCGCGCGGATCGCCTGGGCGGCGAGGCCGTGGCCGAGCAGCAGGTGGTACGAGGCGCGGACGGCGGCCGTCAGATCGGTCCAACCCGGGGCCATCTTGCCTTCGAGGTGGCCGATCCAGGCCGAGCAGGAGGGCTCGTTGAGGGTCGTCCAGTGAGTGACGCGGTCGCCGAGGCGTTCAGCCATGACCGATGCGTACGCGGCGAAGTGCTCGGCGGTCGCGCGCTCGGGCCAGCCGCCGCGGTCCTGGAGCGCCTGGGGCAGGTCCCAGTGGTAGAGGGTGACGGAGGGGGTGATGCCCGCCTCCAGGAGTCCGTCCACCAACTCGTCGTAGAACGCGAGGCCCTTGGGGTTGGTCGGGCCGTCGCCGCCGGGGATGACGCGGGGCCAGGCGATCGACAACCGGTAGGCGTTGGCGCCGAGTTGGCGCATCAGGCCGAGGTCCTCGCGCCAGCGGTGGTAGTGGTCGCAGGCGACGTCGCCGTTGTCGTTGTTCGCGATCTTTCCGGGAGTGTGCGAGAAGGTGTCCCAGATCGACGGCGCGCGTCCGTCCTCGGCGACGGCTCCCTCGATCTGGTACGCCGCGGTGGCCGTGCCCCACAGGAAGTCGTGCGGGAGTGCGGCGAAGTCGATGGTCACTGAAGTCCCTTTACGGTCAGCGGAGTTGGTCGGGTCGGTCACTTGACGGCGCCCGCCGTCAGCCCGGCGACGAGATAGCGCTGCAGCAGCAGGAAGCCGGCGACCACGGGCACGCTGACGACCAGCGAGGCGGCCATGATCTGGTTCCAGTACACGTCGTTGAGCGTGGAGTAGCCCTGGAGTCCGACGGCGAGCGTGCGGGTCGCGTCGTTGGTCATGACGGAGGCGAAGAGGACTTCTCCCCACGCGGTCATGAAGGCGTAGACGGCGACCGCGACGATGCCGGGGATCGCGGCCGGTACGACGACGCGCAGCAGTGCGCCGAGCGGACCGCAGCCGTCGACCAGCGCCGCCTCGTCCAAGTCCCTTGGCACGGAGTCGAAGTAGCCGATCAGCATCCAGATGGAGAAGGGCAGGGAGAAGGTGAGATACGTCAGGATCAGGCCGCCGCGCGAGCCGAACAGGGCGATGCCCGTGGCGTTGCCGATGTTGACGTAGAGGAGGAACAGCGGGAGGAGGAAGAGGATGCCCGGGAACATCTGCGTCGACAGGACGGTGACCGTGAAGACGCGCTTGCCGCGGAACTCGTAGCGGCTGACGGCGTACGCGGCGAAGACCGCGATCACCACCGAGCAGACCGTGGCTGCGACGGACACGATCAGCGAGTTCATGAAGTACTTCGCGAGCGGGACCGTCGACCAGATGTCGATGTACGGGCGGATCGTGAGACCGCTCGGCAGCCAGCGGAACTTGCCCGTGACATCCGAGAGCGGTTTCAGGGAGCTGGAGAGCATGACGTACACCGGCACCAGGACGAAGCCGGCGAGCAGGGTGAGGAAGATCCGCCGCGACCAGATGAAGGAGCGGGGCGGGGCCATCGGCGACCGGGAGAGAGAGGAACTAGACATCGGCCGACCTCCGTCCGCGTGAAGTGAGCACCAGGTACACGCCGGTGACGACGAGCAGGAACAGGAGCAGCAGGACCGACATCGCCGAGCCGGTGCCGAAGTTCCAGGTGACGAACGAGGCTTGGTAGATGTGCACCGAGATGAGGTCCGCGGCTTCGGGTGCCGACCTGCCGAACAGGACGTACGGCGTGTTGAAGTCGTTGAACGTCCACAGGAACAGGACGAGGACCAGCACCTGGTTGACGGGGCGCAGCGACGGCAGGGTGATGCGGCGGATCTGCTGCACCATGCCGGCGCCGTCGATCGACGCGGCCTCGTACAGCTCCTTGGGGATGTTCTGCAGGCCGGCCATGACGATGAGGAAGGCGAACGGCCAGCCCTTCCACACGTGCACGATGAGCAGCGCGTAGAAGCTGTTGTCGCCGATCAGCCAGAACGACGGCTTGCTGGTGATGTGCAGCTGGTCGTGCAGGACGTGGTTCACCAGGCCGTTGTCGTGCTGGAACATGAAGACCCAGGTGATGACGGCCGCGTAGACCGGCAGCGCGTACGGGATCAGAAAGAGCGCTCTCAGGAAACCCCGGCCGCGGAAGTTGTCCTGCATGTAGATCGCGGTGACCGTGCCGAGCAGCCAGCAGAAGGCGACCGACAGCAGGGTGAAGCCGACGGTGACGAAGAAGGAGTGGAGCAGCGCCTTGCCGACGGCGGCGCTGAAGTCCACCGAGACCTTGTAGTTGCCGAAACCGGTCCAGGGCGCGGTGCCCCAGTCGCGGATGTAGAACTGGGTGAGCTCCTTGAAGCTCATGACGATGCCGATGACCATCGGCACCAGGTGGACCAGGAGTTCGAGGATCAGGGCGGGCAGAAGCAGCAGATACGGCAGCCCGATCCGGCGGATCCGGTCGGTACGGCGGCGGCGCGGGCCGGGGGCCGCCGTGGCGGAAGGGGTCTTCCGCTCGGCGGCCTCCGGGGTGACAGTGCTCGTCACAGTCGCACTCACTTCGCCGGCATCTGCTGCTGAGCCTTTTCGAGCTCCGCCTTGACCGACGCGGTCGTCACCGCGCGTCCCGCGGCGGCGTCGGCGAACAGGTCCTTGACGGCCGTGCCGACCGCCGTCTCGAACTGCGACTCGTCGGCGACCTGCGGGAGCGCTGCGGCACTCTTGGCGAGGGTGTCCTTGAGGACGGCGTTCGCGGGGGTGTTGAACGCGGTGTCCTCCTGCGCGGTCTTCACCGGCGGGATGGAGCTGTACGCCGTGTTGAGGATCTTCTGCTCGGCGTCGCTCGTCATGAACTTCACGAACTTGGTGGAACCGTCCAAGTTGTTCGTGTTCTTGAAGACGGCGAGGTTGATGCCGGCCACCATCGAGTTGGTCTGCGCGCCGGTGCCCGGGGTGCCGGACTGCACGGGTATCGGGGCGATGCCGTACGAACTCTCGCTCATCCCTTGGGACTTGAGGTTGGCGGACGCCGACTGCCACATCAGCATCGCCGTCTTGCCCTTGGCGAAGTCGCTGACGGACTGGTTCTGCGCGTACTCGGCGTTGCCGACCGGGATGACCTTGTCCTTGGCCATCAGGTCGACGTACTGCTTGACGGCGGCCACGACACCGTCGTTGGTGAAGTCGGCCTTGCCGTCGGCGGTGAAGAAGTCGGCGCCGTGCTGCTTGGCGAAGACGAAGGTGTGGTGGATGTTCTCGGAGACGTTGGCGCCCTCGGCACCGAGCGCCTGCTTCCCCTTCGCCTCTATCTTCTTTCCGTCGGCGACCAACTCGGCCCAGGTGGCGGGCGGTTGGGAGATGCCGGCGTCGGCGAAGATCTGCTTGTTGTAGTAGAGCGCGTACGCCATCGAGTACAGCGGGACGGCGGCGGGGTCCTTGCCGGTGGCGCCGGTGGAGCCGAGCGCGGAGTCGACGAAGCGGTCCTTGCCGCCGATCTTCGCGAAGTTGGCCGCGCTCCACGGCAGAAACGCTCCGGTGGCCTGCAGCGAGGCGCTCCAGGTGTTGCCGATGTTCAGGACGTCGGGGCCCTGGCCGGACGTCGTCGCCGTGAGGATGCGGTTGAGCAGGTCGGACCAGGGCACGACCTCCAGCTTCACCGTGATGCCGGTCTGCTTCTTGAACTTGTCGAGCTCGGGCTGGAGGACCTTCTTGTCGATCGCGATGCTGGCGCCCTGGTTCGAGGCCCAGTAGGTGAGCGTCTTGGGCGAGTCGTTGGATCCCCCACCCGTGGACGAACCGCCTCCGCAGGCCGTGGCCGCAAGGGCGAGTGACATGGTGACGGCGCCTACGGCCGCGGCTCGGATGCTGCGCATACTCCGGGTGTCCCTTCAGGGAATGCACTCACGACTTAATTTAGGACGTGAGTTAAACCTCGGAAGCCAAAGGCGTCAAGAGTTTGGACGCCACTCGTCGAACTCGGTCGTACCTCTTGACGACCGTGTTCACGGACCTGAAGCATTCCCCCGCGAGAGAGCGCTCCCAACCCCACCGGCGTTCATTTCATGAACAAGGAGAGCCGCGACATGTCCTCAGTTCGACGCAGAACAGTTCTCGGTGCGGCCGCCGCCGCTTCCGCACTGGCCGGCCTGCCCACAGCCGCCTCGGCCGCCCCCTCCGCCCCCACCGCGGTGACACCGCGCGCGCTGCCCGGAGGCGGCGATCTCGGCCCCAACGTCATCGTCTTCGACCCGTCCACCGCCGGCATCCAGGCGAAGCTGGACCAGATCTTCGCCCAGCAGGAGACGGCCCAGTTCGGCACGGGCCGCTATCAACTGCTGTTCAAGCCGGGCACGTACAGCGGGCTCAACGCCCAACTCGGCTTCTACACCTCGATCTCCGGGCTCGGCCTCTCCCCCGACGACACCACGATCAACGGTGACATCACGGTCGACGCCGGCTGGTTCAACGGCAACGCCACGCAGAACTTCTGGCGTTCGGCGGAGAACCTCGCGCTGGTCCCTGTCAGCGGTACGAACAGGTGGGCCGTGGCTCAGGCGGCCCCCTTCCGTCGTATGCACGTGCGCGGCAGCCTCAACCTCTCGCCCAACGGCTACGGTTGGGCGAGCGGCGGCTACATCGCCGACAGCCGGATCGACGGCCAGGTCCAGCCGTACTCGCAGCAGCAGTGGTACACCCGGGACAGCGTGATCGGCAGCTGGCTCAACGGCGTCTGGAACATGGTCTTTTCAGGCGTGCAGGGCGCGCCGGCCCAGGGCTTTCCGAACCCGGTGTACACCACGCTGGCCACGACACCGGTCTCCCGCGAGAAGCCCTTCCTGTACCTGAACGGCACCGAGTACCGCGTCTTCCTCCCGGAGAAGCGCACCAACGCGAGCGGCGTGACCTGGGGCAACGGCACGCCGCGCGGGACCTCGCTGTCCCTGTCCCAGTTCTACGTCGCGAAGCCGGGCGTCACGGCGGCCACCCTCAACCAGGCGCTCACGCAGGGACTTCACCTCCTGCTGACCCCGGGGATCTACCACCTGGACCAGCCGATCCAGGTGAACCGCGCCAACACCGTTGTCCTGGGCCTGGGTTACGCAACTCTCGTCCCGGACAACGGAGTCACGGCCCTGAAGACCGCCGACGTCGACGGCGTACGCCTGGCCGGGTTCCTGATCGACGCGGGCACGGTCAACTCGAACACCCTGCTGGAAGTTGGCCCCTCAGGCACGACCACGGACCACTCCGCCAACCCGACCACCGTGCAGGACGTGTTCGTGCGCATCGGCGGCGCGGGCGCCGGCAAGGCCACCACCAGCATGGTCATCAACAACCGCCACACCATCGTCGACCACACCTGGCTCTGGCGCGCCGACCACGGCACGGGCATCGGCTGGGACACCAACCGCGCCGACTACGGCCTCCTCGTCAACGGCGCCGACGTGCTGGCCACCGGCCTGTTCGTGGAGCACTTCAACAAGTACGACGTCCAGTGGAACGGCGAGCGGGGCCGCACGATCTTCTTCCAGAACGAGAAGGCGTACGACGCCCCGAACCAGGCGGCCATCCAGAACGGGTCGATCAAGGGGTACGCCGCCTACAAGGTCGGCGACAACGTGACCGTGCACGAGGGCTGGGGCCTGGGCAGTTACTGCTACTACAACGTCGCCCCGACGATCGTGCAGCACAACGGCTTCGCGGCGCCGAACCGTTCAGGCGTGAAGTTCCACGACCTGCTGGTCGTCTCGCTCGGCGGCCAGGGCCAGTACGAGCACGTCATCAACGAGACGGGCGCGCCGACTTCGGGCACGTCGACCGTGCCGTCCACGGTGGTCTCGTACCCCTGAGACTCCGGGAGTCCCCGGGATCCCAGGAATCCCTGAGATCCCGGGACTGCCAGAGACCCCCGAAGTCCCTCAGTACGTGGCGGGTGCGGGCCGAAGCTCCCACTTCGGTCCGCACCCGCCACCGTCACCGGACGGTCACCGCACCCGGCGCGGGCGCGTATCCCGTCGGCCGGGCCGTGAACGTGCCCCGGCCCTGGGTCCGGCTGCGCAACCGCGTTGCGTAGCCGAAGAGTTCGGCCAGCGGCACGGCCGCCGTGACGATCGCCGAGCCCGTGCGGGTCGTCGAGCCGGTGACGCGGCCGCGCCGGGCGGCCAGGTCGCCGAGCACGCCGCCGACCGCGTCCTCGGGCACGGTGACGGTGACCTCGACGACCGGTTCGAGGAGGACCGTCGTGCAGGCGCGCAGGGCTTCGCGGAGGCCCAGGCGGCCGGCCGTGCGGAACGCCTGCTCCGAGGAGTCCTTCACATGGGTCGCCCCGTCGGTCAGCGTGACGCGCAGCCCGGTCACCGGGAAGCCGCCGATCGGCCCCTCGGTGAGGGCGTCACGGCACCCGGCCTCCACCGAGCGGACGTACTCCTGGGGCACCCGCCCGCCGACGACCGCCGAGCGGAACTCGAAGCCGGGGCCGTCGAGCGGCTCGACGTCGAACACGATGTGCGCGAACTGGCCTGATCCTCCGTCCTGTTTGACGTGCCGGTAGACCCGGCCGGTCACTCCGCGCACGACCGTCTCCCGGTAAGCGACCCTGGGGCGGCCGACGTTGACGTCCACACCGGTGGCCTGGCGGATCTTCTCCACCGCGACCTCCAGGTGCAGTTCGCCCATGCCGGACAGGACCGTCTGGCCGGTCTCGGCGTCGGTGCGGACGACCAACGACGGGTCCTCCTCGCCCAGTCGGGCCAGTGCCGAGGCCAGTCGGTCGGTGTCGGTGCTCCTGCGCGCCTCGACAGCCACGGAGACCACCGGGTCGGCGACCGTGGGCGGTTCGAGGACGAGCGGGGCGTCCGGCGCGCACAGGGTCGAGCCGGCATGGGCGGACTTCAGTCCCACCACGGCGACGATGTCCCCGGCGACCGCCCGGTCCAGCCGCTCGTGCCGGTCGGCCTGCACCCGCAGGATTCGCCCGATCCGCTCGGTGCGCCGCGCGCCCGGGTCCCACACGGTGTCTCCCTTCTCGATCGTGCCCGAATAGATCCGCAGATACGTCAGCCGCCCGGTCGCGGTCGCACTCACCTTGAACGCCAGCGCGGCGAACGGCAGTTGGGGATCGGCCGCCCGTTCCTGCTCGGCGCCGGCGTCGTCCGTTCCCCGTACCGCCGGGACGTCCGACGGCGACGGCAGGTACGCGACTACGGCGTCCAGCAGTGGCTCGATGCCGCGGTTGCGGTAGGCCGAGCCGCACAGGACGACCACACCGTCGCCGGTGCGGGTGAGGTCGCGCAGGGCGGTGCTCAACGTCTCGGCGGACAGGGCCGAGCCGTCGTAGAACTCCTCCAGCGCACCCGCGTGCAGTTCCGCCACGGCTTCCTCCAGCAGCCGTCTGCGCCGCCGCGCCTCCTCCAACAGGCCGTCCGGGACCGGGACTTCCTCGGGAGCGTCGCTGCCGTCGGTCCACACCAGGGCACGCATCCGGAGCAGATCGACGACGCCGGTGAAGCCGTCCTCGGTGCCGATCGGCAACTGCACCACCAGCGGCGCCGGATGGAGCCGTTCGCGGATCGAGGCGACGGCCGTGTCGAGGTCGGCGCCCGCCCGGTCCAGCTTGTTGACGAAGGCGATGCGCGGCACGCCGTACCGGTCGGCCTGGCGCCACACCGACTCGCTCTGCGGCTCGACGCCCGCGACGGCGTCGAACACCGCGATCGCGCCGTCGAGGACGCGCAGGGACCGTTCCACCTCGTCGGCGAAGTCGACATGGCCCGGGGTGTCGATCAGGTTGACGCGGTGACCGTCCCAGGCGCAGGTGACGGCCGCGGCGAAGATGGTGATCCCACGGTCGCGCTCCTGGGGGTCGAAGTCGGTGACGGTCGTGCCGTCGTGGACCTCACCGCGCTTGTGCGTGGTGCCGGTGAGGTAGAGGAACCGCTCGGTGACGGTGGTCTTGCCGGCGTCGACATGGGCGAGGATGCCCAGGTTGCGGACGGCGGAGAGCGGGTTGGTGAGAGGGCGTTCGGTGCGCACGGCCCGTGGCCTTTCGAAAGTGTTTCCTTGCAGGGCGGCGCAATTCCCGTGCGGAGCAGGACATTGACGGAGTGTCAAAAAGCTGTCATGTCACGGGCATTCGGTACCGGCCGCGCAGCGGGCACCGGACGGCCGGAGACACGAGGATCACCTCGTACCGGGAGGGAGGAACGACGACAGCGGTGCTGTAACGCACGGCCGGGCTCCCCTCACTCGTCAACGGATGTGGCGAGTGTAGGGAAACCCGGGGTGTGGAGCACGGGATTTATGGGATGTGGGTCAGGTGCAGGTGGGGACGTCGTCCAGCCAGGCCGGACCCTGGATGTAGATGTTGGTCATCCATGCCTTGTAGTCGGGCAGATAGGCCCAGGCGTCGTTGGTGTAGCCGTCGGAGGTGACGGTCTCCGCGTGCTTCTGGCACTCGACGCGGATGCTGGTCTCATCGGGGAAGGCGTAGACGCGCGTGGCACTGACCGAGGGTGCCGTCTTCGTCCAGACGCCGGTGCCCCAGGTCCGGAAGACATGCCCGGTCACCGCACCGGTGTTGACGCGGACGGCCCCGAAGTAGTCGCCGCCCAGGCGAACATCACTGACCATCAGATGCGTGCCGGACTGCCTGGCCTCGACCATCTTGCCCGCGCCGATGTAGATCGCGATGTGGTGCAGGTCGGCCGAGGTGCCGTAGGCGAGCAGGTCGCCGGGGAGCAGCGGGGCCTCGCCCTGGGCCGCGGTGAAGCGGGCGGCGGCGCGGGTGGTGTAGTACTGCTGGCTCGCGTCGCCGTTGAGGATGTCGGAGCCGGCCGCCTGCGCGTAGGCGTAGCGGACGAGCCCCGAGCAGTCGAAGCCGAGCCGCTCGGGGTCCTGGTTGCTGGCCGGGTCGGTGGGGTCGACCTGGCCGTAGGTGGCGCCGGGCTGCGCGCCGTGGCCGCCGCCCCACGTGTACCAGGTGCCCGCGTCGACCTGGGCGCAGGCGGCGGCGATCGCGCTCTGCGCGGCGGCCGAGGCGCCGGGTGCGAGGACACCGCAGCTGCTCGCGGCCGGGGCGGCGCCAGCCGCCGGCGCCCAGAGGACGAAGGCGAAGAGCCCGATGAGTGTGCCGATGATTCCGGTCCGCCGGAGCATGCCGGGACCCCCGTTTCCTGTGGTCCGAAACTGGTCGTGCACCAGCCTGCCGACCCCGGCCCGGCCGGTCGAGGACCCGTCGTCACCCCACCCCGAGGGGCAACGGGAAACCCTTGGGAAACCCCGTCCCACCAGGGGCAGTTGGCCCTCCGCGGTCAGGGCTTCGCACACGCGGGGGTGAACGACACGGGCAGTCCGGGCATCAGCGTCTTGCGCTCCTGGGGCCCAATTGCCTTCCGTAGACGGCAGATTCGGGTGAGCCGGTCCCCGAGATCGAGGTCCCACAGTCGTACGGTCCCGTCGTTGCTGCCGCTCGCCAGGGTCCGGCCGTCGGGCGCGAACGCGACGCCCCACACCGCGTTCGTGTGCCCGGTGAGCGTGGCCCACGGCCGGCGTCCGGCCATGTCCCAGAGCCGTACCGTACGGTCGCTGCCGCTGCTCGCGAGGAGGTGGCCGTCCGGTGAGAAGGCGATGCCGCGCACGGATCCGGTGTGGCCGGTGAGGGAGGCCTCGAAGCGGCGGTGGCGGACGTCCCACAGGCGGACGGTGCCGTCGTTGCTGCTGCTCGCGAGGGTCCGTCCGTCGGGGCTGAAGGCCACGCCCCGCACCGCGCCGGTGTGGCCGGTGAGGGTGGCGAGGGGGCGGTGGGTCGCCGTGTTCCAGAGGCGGATGGTCAGGTCGTCGCCCGCGCTGGCAAGGGTGCGGCCGTCGGGGCTGTAGGTGACATCGTTGGCGGAGTCCAAGTGGCCGTTGAGAACGGCGAGTTGGCGGTGGCCGTGGGCGTCCCAGACGCGGACCGTGCGGTCGGCGCCCGCGGAGGCGAGGGTGCGGCCGTCGGGCGCGAACGCGACCGAGAAGACGTCCCCGGTGTGGCCGGTGAGGGTCGCGAGCGCGCGGTGCGAGCGGACGTCCCACAGCCGGATCGTGCCGTCCGAGCCCGCCGACGCGAGGGTCCGCCCGTCCGGCGAGAACGCCACCGAGAACACGCTCTCGCGGTGGCCCCTGAACGTCGTCACGACCCGGTGCCGGGCCACCTCCCACAGCCGTACGGTGTGGTCCGCGTCGGCGGTCGCCAGGAGCGTTCCATCCGGGCTGTACGCGGCCTGTGAGACCTCGGTGAACGGCCGGGCCGTGAGCACCGGGCCACGCAGGTCCCACAGCACCACCGACTGGTCGAAGCCGCCGGTGGCGAGGGTCGTGCCGGTGGAGTTCACGGCGACGGACATCACGTAGTCGGTGTGCCCGGCGAGGATCGCGGCCGGCCGTCCCGTGCGCACGTCCCACAGGCGGGTCGTGCCGTCGCCGCCCGCGCTGACGACCGTGCTGCCGTCAGGTGTGTAGGCGACCGCGTTGATGTCGTCGCTGTGTCCGGTCAGCGTCGCCGTGGACCGGTCCGAGGCCACGTCCCACAGGCGTACGGTCCGGTCGACGCCCCCGGAGGCCACGCTCCGCCCGTCCGGTGAGAACGCCACCCCGAGCACTTCGTCCGTGTGCCCCTTGAGCACGGCGAGGGACCGTTCCCTTTCGGTGTCCCACAGGCGTACGGTCCGGTCGGAGCCGCCCGAGGCCAGGGTCCTGCCGTCCGGGGCGTAGGCCAGCGTGTTGACCCGGCCGGTGTGCCCGGCGAGCCGTACCCCGGTGGGCTTGTCGCCTGCGATGTCCCAGAGTTGGACCGTTCCATCGTCACCGGCGACCGCGAGGGTACGGCCGCGGGGGTCGAAGGCGAGGGCGCGGGCGCCGGTGGTGCTCGCGGGCAGCAGGGTCCGCACCCGGTGGTCGGCGGTGCCCCAGATCCGTACCGGCCCGTCGCTGGACGTCGCCGCCAGCGCGGCCCCGTCGGGGCTGAAGCCGACCGACCGGACCCGTCCGGGGAGGGTGAGCGTGGCGGTCGTACGGTGATCGCTGGTGCGGCGCAGTTGTACGGTGCCGGACGCGCCGGCCGTCGCGAGGAGCTTGCCGTTCGGTGCGAAGGCGACGGCGTTGACCGGGCCGTGGTGGCCGACGAGGCGGGCGGTGAAGGCCTGGGCCTGGGTGCTGAGCAGGGCGCCGCGGGCCTCGGGGGTGTGATCGGCGCGGTAGGCCTCCTCGGCGAGGAGCATCGAGGCCTCGGGCTGGCTGCCGGACAGGGAGGTGGACTGCACGGCGAGGGCCTGGGAGCGGGCGACGCGCTCCTGGTCGAGAGCGCTCGCGCGCTGCTGGTAGGCGAGGCCGCCGGCGGTCACAGCGAGGCCGAGCAGGACGGCCAGGATCGCGAACAGGGCCTGACGGAACCGGATCTGACGTCTCGCCAGGTGCTGACGCGCGTCCTCCTCCGCCTGGCTGGCCTTGAGGAAGGCCTCTTCGCGGGGGCCGAGGCGGCTGCGGCCGTCGAGTTCGTCGGCCCAGGCGCGGACCGTGTCGAGGCGGGTGCCGCGGTAGAGGGCGGACGGGTCGCGGTCCTCACGCTCCCATTCGGCGGCGGCGTGGGCGAGTTGCTGGTGGATGAGGAGTCCGGCGCGGTCGGCGTGGATCCAGTCGCGCAGCCGGGGCCAGGCGTGCAGCAGGGCCTCGTGGGTGATCTCGACGGTGTCGCGGTCCACGGTGATCAGCCGGGCCCGGACGAAGACGTCGAGGGCGGCCGACGCGGCGTCCGCATCGGCGAGTTGTTCCATCAGGGCGCTGCGGCTGGCGCGGCGCCGGGTCGCGACGGTCCCCTCGTCGGACACGTGGACGAGCCGGGACAGGACGCGCCGGATGGTCTTCTGCTCGGCCGGGTACAGCTGGGCGAACACGGTCTCGGCGGTGCGGGCGATGGCGCCCCGGATGCCGCCGGTGCGCTCGTACCCGGCCACGGTGAGGGTGGTGCCCTCGCGCTGCTGCCAGGTGGCGAGGAGGGCGTGGGAGACGAGGGGCAGGGCGCCGGAGGGGGTGTCGTCGGGGGTGTTGGAACGGTCCACGGTGCCTGGTTCGTCGCGCAGGCCGGCGTCGCGCAGGAGGAGGGGGACCAGGCCGGGTTCGAGGGTGACGCCGGCGAGTTCGGCGGGGCCGTACACCGTGCTGTTGCTCGCGGGCGCGGCCTGGGCGGCGCCGCCCATCGCCACGACCGCGGTGGCCGCGGTGGCGAGTGCCGCGAAGGCGCTCATCATCTTGCGCATGTCTCCCCCTAGTGGGTCTCCTGCGTCGCCGCAGGCTGTGCTTCCTGCTGACGGGATCAGCCTGTCCCGGGGGAGTTCCGGGGTCGACGGGTTTCCTGTTGCCCGTCCGGGGGACGACCGGGAAACCAGGTGTGATCAGGTGTTTCGCGGGCCGGCGGTCAACCTGCGCGTCGCTCGGCCGGCCTCCGTGGACCGAGCCCGAGTCGCTTCAGCGCGTACTTGTCCAGCCAACTCAGCACACCGTTGAGGATCAGGGTCATCACCACCAGGACGATCAGGCCGGCGAACTCGGTCGCGGCGTCGAGGTTCATGGCCGAGGTGAACAGCTCGTGGCCGACGCCTTCGGAGGAGGCGATGAACTCGCCGCCGATGACGCCGAGGATCGCGAGCGGGCCACCGGCCTTGAGGGCGGCGAAGAAGGGGGCGGCGAGGGTCGGGATCGTGACGTAACCGAGGACGTGGTGGCGGCGGCCGCCCGGTCACCTGAACGATGGTTGTTGGACAATCACGTGCGGCCGGACCTCAGCGGGCGCAGACGGCGACGCAGTCGGGGTTCGGTATCGCGAGGGAGTTCCCGGTGCCGGTCAGCAGCCCGGAGCGGAGGTCGACGGCGAACACGTCGACCGTGCTGCTCGCCTCGTTGGCGACGAACAGCCAGCGCCCGCCCGGGTGGACGGTGAAGCTCCAGGGCTTCAGTCCCCCGCAGGGGATGCGCTGGAGGAGGGAGAGCAGCCCGGTTCTCTCCTCGACCGCGTACACGACGAGAGTGTTCTCGCCGCGACTTGAGGCGTAGACGAAGCGGCCGTCACGGCTGATGGCCAACTCGGCGCCGCTCTTGGTGCCCGTGAAGTCCGGTGAGTCGACGGCAAGACCCTGACACTTCGTCAACTCCCCTGATCTGCCGTCCCAGTCGAGGAGTTGAAGCTCGGCCGTCAGCTCGGTCAGCAGATACGCCTTGCGTCCGTCGGGGTGGAAGACGATCCGTCTCGGGCCCGCGCCGGCGGCGGTGGCGTAGGCGCCGGATCCGCCCTCGCCGGACGACAGCGCACCCGACGTACCGTCGAAGCCGTAGACGAAGACGCGGTCGGCGCCGAGGTCCGGGACCAGGGCGTGGCGGCGGCCCGGGGCCACGACGACCTCGTGCGGGTGCGGGCCCGACTGGCGTGGGCTGGGCCCCGATCCGGTGTCGGCCACGACCGAGACCGGCGCGCCGAGACCGCCGTCCCATCGGATCGGGAGTGAAACGGCAAGGCCCGCCTCGAAGTTGGCGACGAGCAGGGTGCCGGAGGGGCGGTCCACGCCGAGGTACGACAGTCCGCCGCCGGCCGTTCCTCCGCCGTCCGTGCTCACCTGGCCGGTCTGCGTCAGCGCGCCGCTCGCGCGGTCGATGTCGAAGACGGTGACGATTCCGCCGTCCAGTTGACTGCCGACGTAGAGCACCGGACGGTCGGGGTGCGCCGTCACCCAGCCCGAACTGACCTGGGCCACCGGCCCGTTGGAGGTCAGGGTGCCTTGGACGGGGTCGAAGCGGATCCCGTAGACCTGGCCGCCGTTCCAGGTGCCGACGTAGAGAAGGTCGGGTCTCACCCGTGGCGCGGCTTCGGCGCTCGGTGCCGCGACGGTCAGCGGCACGGTTGCCGCGGTCGCCGTCGCCGCCATGGCGCCCAACATCGTTCTGCGGGACACAGCCCCTTTGATCTCGACCATGGGAAGCAACAGTTGTCCCGGTGCGCCGCAGCGTCCACATCGGGTACGAAGCTGTGCGTGCGGGCGGCGCAACCTAAGGTTTCACGATGCCCGGGGTCAACTCGGCCTACTGGTCGGAGGAGTTGGGGCGGGCGAGCCCGAGGTCGTAGGCGAGGATCACCGCCTGGATGCGGTCACGGGCGCCGACCTTCGCCAGGACGCGGCCGACGTGGGTCTTCACCGTGGACTCGGAGAGGAAGAGGCGCTCGGCGATCTCGCCGTTGGTCCAGCCCTGGCCGATGGCGACGAGGATCTCGCGCTCGCGTTCGGTGAGGGGGCGGATGCGGGGGTCCTCCGTCGCGGGCGCCGTCGCGGGTCCTGCCGGTGAACTCTTCGGCAGGTGCTGGGCGTAGGCGTCCAGCAGGCGGCGGGTGAGCGCGGGGGCGATGACGGCGTCGCCGGAGGCCACCGCGCGGATACCGGCGAGGAGTTCCTCGGGGTGGGCGTCCTTGAGGAGGAAGCCGCTGGCTCCCGCGCGCAGTGCCTCGTGGGCGTACTCGTCGAGGTCGAAGGTGGTCAGGATGAGGACACGCGAGCGGTCGCCGGCCGCGACGACCCGGCGAGTGGCCTCGATGCCGTCCATGCCGGGCATGCGTACGTCCATCAGGATCACGTCGGGACGCAGTTCGGCGGCCATCCGCACCGCCTCGCCGCCGTGCCCTGCCTCGCCGACCACCTCGGTGTCGGGGTTGGCCTCCAACAGCATCCGGAATCCCAGGCGTTGGAGGGGCTGGTCGTCCACGATGAGCACGGTCGTCATGCCGCACCTCCTGTTCCGCCCGTGCTCCCGCTCGCGGTGAGCGGGGTGGGGTCGAGGGTGGCCCGTACCGTCCAGCCGCCGCCTGGGGCGGGGCCCGCGGTGACGGTGCCGTGGTAGAGGGCGGCGCGTTCTCTCATGCCGGCGAGTCCGTGTCCTTCGTCGTGGCTGGGTACGGGTCCGGCGGTGGCTGTGCCCGGGCCGGTGTCGTGGCAGTCGATGCGCACCCGTGACTCCTCGACGCTCACCGCGAGTTCGACGCGGGTGTCGTGGCCCGCGTGCTTGAGGGCGTTGGTGAGAGCCTCCTGCACGATGCGGTACACGGTGAGTTGGACCCCGCGGTCGAGCGCGGCCGGGTCGCCGCCGGTGCGGTACACGACCTGCGGGCCTGCCGCGCGGATGCGGGCGCAGAGGGCGTCGAGATCGGCGATGCCCGGCTGCGGGCTGAGTTCGGGGGCGTCCGGTGTGGCGTTCTGGACGCGCAACACGCCGAGCATGCGGCGCAGTTCACCGAGCGCCTGACGTCCGGTGTCGCCGATGAGGAGCAGCGCCTGCTTTCCTCGCTCGGGGGCGAGGTCGGTGGCGTAGGCGCCGCCGTCGGCGAGGGTGATGATGACGGAGAGGTTGTGGCCGATGATGTCGTGCATCTCCCGTGCCACGCGGGTGCGTTCGGTGGCGGCGGCGAGTTTGCTGCGCTGATCGCGTTCGATCTCCAGGCGGGCCGCGCGGTCGCGCAGCACGGCGAGCTGGGCGCGCCGGATGCGGACGACGAAGCCGAGCGCTACGGCCGCGGTGATCGTGCTGAACAGGACGAACAGCGCGTCCAGGACCGGGACTTGGGACGGCAGCCGGAGAGCGAACAGTCCCAGGGCGGCGAGGGTGACCGCGCACGCGGCGGGCAGGCGCCGCAGCTGCCCGTGCAGGACCAGGCTGTAGAGGGAGATCAGCAGGGCGACGTCCGCGCGCAGCCACACCCCCAGCCCGGCCTGGACGAAGAAGACGGCGGCGATCAGCGCGAAGGCCAGGGTCGGCCGGCGGCGCCGCCACAGCAGCGGCAGCACCAGCCCGGCCTGGAGGGCGACGGTCGCCGGCCAGGGCAGATGGATGAAGCTGTTGTCGAAGCCGCGCCGTCGGCCGTCGTCGTCGTCCACCAGGTCCGGCAGGCAGAAGATCAGCAGCACCACGACGATCAGGGCTGTGTCCAGCACCCACGGGTGCCTGCGGTCGCCCTGCTTGATCCGGCGGCCGAACCGGGACAGCCGGCCGGCCACGGGGTGGCTCCACGGGAGGTCCGTCTCCGCGAACAGCACGTGGGCGGGGTCGTCGGGGCTCATCGGTGTCACTGGTCCGGGCTCATGGAGGTCACCTGTCCATTGTGGGGCCGCCCCGCGCGAACCACCGGCGCGGCACCCGGCCCGTGAACAGGCCGGATGCCGCGCCGTGGCCGCGGGGGGGAATCGGCTCAGGCGTCGGTCTTGAGCAGCCGGTAGGCGGCTCCGCCCAGCGCGAGCGCCGTCCAGGCGAGGAAGACCAGGAGTCCGGCGCCGGGCGAGAGGGTCGTCGAGTCGTGGGTGAGCGAGAACATCGCCTCGCCCGCGTTGCTCGGCAGATAGGGGCTGATGTTGTCCTGCCACGAGCTGGGCAGCAGCGAGATCAGTCCGGGCACCAGCATCAGCGAGGCGACCAGCACCGAGATACCGCCGGCCACCGAGCGGAGCCATGCTCCCAGCGCGGTGCCGATCACACCGACGAGGCCCAGGTAGAGACCGGCGCCGAGCAGGCTCCGTACGACTCCGGAGTGGGAGAACGTGAGGGCCGCGGGCGTGCCGGAGACGATGCCGCTCACGATCGGGAACGCGACGAACACCCCGACGAGGGAGACACCGAGCGCGACCACGCCGAACACGAGGGCCTTGGACCACAGCACCGGCAGGCGGCGCGGCACGGCGGCCAGAGTGGAGCGGATCATGCCGGTCGAGTACTCGCCGGCGGTGACCAGGACGCCCAGCACACCGAGCGCGAGCTGCGCGAAGTTCGTGCCGAAGAGGGAGATGTCGAGCGCTGTGGAGTTGGCGTCGTCGGGCCGCAGATGCCCGCCGTCGTAGGAGGACTTGTAGTGCGCGGCGGCGATCAGGCCGAACGCGATCAGGAACAGCAGGCCCAGGCCGAGGGTGATCCAAGTGGAGCGCAGGGACCACAACTTGGCCCACTCGGAGCGCAGCACCCGGCGTCCGGTGACCTTGTACGGCGGACGGGCCGGTTTCGCCGTTGCGGGTGCGGCGCTGTCGGTCGCGGTGATGGTGCTCACGCGGCCCTCCCGGGGGTCTCGACGGTGGTGGAGCCGTGGTACTCGACGGCGTCCCGGGTCAGGTCCATGAACGCCTGCTCCAACGAGACGGTGCGCGCGCTGAGTTCGAAGAGCGGGATGCCGTGCTCGGCGGCCTTGAGGCCGATGGCCCGCGCGGTCAGCCCGGTGACATGCAGCTCCTCGGAACCGACCTCGCCGCTGATCTCGACGCCGGGACCGGCGAGGACCTCACGCAGCCGGGCCGGCTGCTCGGAGGCCACGGTGACGGTGTCGCCGCCCGCGTGCCGGACCAGGTCCTGCACGGTGGTGTCGGCCAGCAACCGCCCTCGTCCGACGACGATCAAGTGGTCGGCCACGAGCGCCATTTCACTCATCAGGTGCGAGGAGACGAAGACGGTACGGCCGTCCGCGGCGAGCCCGGTCAGCAGGTTGCGGATCCACAACACGCCTTCGGGGTCAAGGCCGTTGACGGGTTCGTCGAGCATGACGGTCGCCGGGTCGCCGAGCAACGCGGCGGCGATGCCGAGCCGTTGGCCCATGCCGAGGGAGAAGGCCCCGGCGCGCTTCTTGGCCACGGACTGCAGTCCGGTCAGTTCGATGACCTCGTCGACCCGGCGGCGCGGGATGCCGTGCGTGTGGGCCTGTGCCATCAGGTGGTCGAACGCGGAACGGCCCGGGTGGATCGACTTGGCCTCAAGGAGTGCGCCGACCTCCTGGAGCGGCGCGCCGTGTTCGGCGTAGGGCTTGCCGTTGACCGTGACGGTGCCGCTGGTGGGCGCGTCCAGGCCGACGATCATGCGCATCGTGGTGGACTTCCCGGCGCCATTCGGGCCCAGGAAGCCGGTGACGGTGCCGGGCCGGACGACGAAGTCCAGCCGGTCGACCGCCGTCTTCTCCCCGTACCGCTTCGTCAGTTGGTGTGCCTCGATCATCGGTTTCCCTCGCGCTCACGTGCCACCGCCCCCACTGGGCTTTCCCACCGGCAACGCTAGGAGGGCGGGAGGCTCGAAACCGTCGTACCGGGGGGTCATTGAGGGTGCGGGCGTAGTACCCCGGTACCACTGTGTGCACCGGGTTGTGTACGTTCCCACCTTCCACGCACACACGACACGTCCACCAACTGCGGGAAATACAAGCGACACACATATTTACAGTGCCTGTTACCTCTCCTACTGTGAACGTTCTCAGAACCAACCCGCATGCGCATGTCAGTCGACCCAAGGAGGTCGGGATCCACGTGAGAAGCCCGGGCCGCATAGTCAAAGCCGCCTTGCTCCTGGCCGCAGTCGCCCTGCCGGCAGCGATGCTCACCCCCACGGACGCCGCCGCGGCGAACTCGCTCACCATGCTCGGCGCCGACGTCTCGTCCGCGCAGCGCGCGATCGACCTCGGCGCCCAGTACTACGACTCCAGCGGGACCGCGAAGGACCCGCTCGACATCCTCAAGGGCGCCGGCGTCAACTACGTACGCCTGCGGATCTGGAACAACCCCGCCAGCGGCTACAACAACAAGGCGAAGGTGCTGGCCTACGCCAAGCAGGTGAAGGCCAAGGGCCTCAAGCTGCTGATCGACTTCCACTACTCGGACACCTGGGCCGACCCGGGCAAGCAGTACAAGCCGGCGGCCTGGTCGAGCCACGGCATCAGCGCGCTGCAGACCGACGTCTACAACTACACCTACGACGTCTGCAACAGCCTCAAGTCCCAGGGCACCACCCCGGACAGCGTGCAGATCGGCAACGAGATCAACGTCGGCATGCTGTGGGACGACGGCAAGGTCGTCAACAACAGCTTCACCAACCTCGGTCTGCTGCTGAAGTCGGGCTACAACGCGACCAAGGCGTGCAACAGTTCCACCCAGGTGATCATCCACACGGCCGACGCGGACAGCGACTCGAACGCCCGCTGGTTCTACGACGGCATCAAGGCGCATGGCGTCAACTGGGACATCACCGGGCTGAGTTACTACTGCATGTGGCACGGCACGCTGGCCAACATGGGCAGCGTCGTCTCGGACATGAAGTCGCGCTACGGCAAGGACGTCATCATCGCGGAGACGGCCTACCCGTTCACGACGTCCGACGCGGACAGTACGGCGAACTCGGTGACGTCGGGCTGCTCGGGCTATCCGCTCACCTGGGCGGGCCAGGGCGCTGAGTTCACGGCGGTGCAGAACACGGCCCGGAGCGCGGGTGCGATCGGTGTCTTCTACTGGGAGCCGACCTGGTACGCGGTCACCGGCAACGGCTGGGACCCGGCCAACATCTCGGGCAGCGGGGACGGTTGGGACAACATGGCGATCTTCAACTGGACCGGCCAGGTGAATCCGAACGTGAAGTGGACGCCGTAGGGCGGTAGTTCGGGGCACGAGGTCTGACAGGGGCGGGGAACGGCGGTTGCCGTTCCCCGCCCCTTCATGACTGGCCGTCCGTCAAGGCACGGTATACAGCCGAGGACTTGGGGTTGGCGCGGCAGCGCCACACGCCGTGGGGACAGTAGTCGCTGATCGTCTGGTAGAGGGGACGTTGGCCGGCCATCCAGGTGAGCATGCCGCGCATGTAGGTGGGGTTGTCGCCGTTCTCGTACAGCCCCCACTCGGGGTAGGCGATGGGTTTGCGATGGGTGCGGGCGAAGCTGACCTGCGCCAACAGCCCGTAGGACTCGGTCAGTTGCTTTGAGAACGACAGTCCGCGGGGAGCGTCGTACGCGTCCATGCCGATGACGTCGACGTAGTCGTCGCCCGGGTAGCAGTCGGTCCAGGGGATCGCGTCGCGGCCGCGGTTGGGGGTGAAGTCGAACCGGAAGTGCTGCCCCGGGACGGATCGCATCGCGATGACGATGCGCGTCCAGTACCGCTTCCAGGACGCGGGGTCGGGCGAACAGCGGTGGGTGTACGTGGTGCCGTTCATCTCCCAACCGAGGACGATCTCGGTGTCGGAGGCGCCGAGTTGGACCAGCCGCTGGGCAAGGGTGCGGAAGTGGTCGTCGTAGCGTCCGTCCGCTCCGTCTCTCAACTCGGTGCGGACCACGCTGTCGGGCAGGTGGTCCTCGTTGCGGTCCAGCATCGGCACGTTGAGGACGAGGAGGCGGTCCTGCTCCTCCCGACGCCAGTCCGCCCACAGAGCAAGGTCGTTGGACGCGCCCTCGATGTCGCTCCAGTTCTCCCCGGCCAGATACGCATGCCCGACCCGAGGCTCGGACCGCCCCACCCAGGCCCCGAACTCCGCGACGCGACGGACGGCGTCGGCACCGTATCCGACGTAGGCGCCGTAGGCCGTCGGCGGACCGGACGCCTGCGCCGGGGCGGCTTGCGTGGGCGGGGGCGGGGTCTCAACACCGGGTACGCAGGCAGGCCCGGCCAGCAGGACCAGCGCGAGGGCGACGGTGAACAGGGCCGACGGGGTACGGCGCGTCCCGGGCGGGGGCACTGGGCGGGGCTCCTTCTTCGGGGGGGGGTGGTGAGTGCGTGGGGCGGCGGGTTCGAGGGATGCGTCGGATTCGGGGGCTATGGGGAGGGCGAGGGTTGCGGGGGCTGACGCCCGAGCAACGTATCAGCGCGGGGCGGAAGATGAGGATGTAGCGCGCTATAGGGGACATGGCCTCCGGGCGTAGCGGAAAATGCCGCCGCCTGCGTTGCCCCCGTCGAACTGCTGCGGGTGGCGAACGAGGCCGGGAGCGTGGTGGGGGGTATGGCAGGCGGAGGCGCGGGACCGGGTCGGCACGGCTCTGGACCGATCCGGCTTGGCCTGGAATCCGGCGATGCCCATGACAGCGGAGCGCCCCGTTTCCCCACTCCTGTGATCGAGTTCACGCCCCCGGGATCGAACTTTTGGACCGGTCCCGCATCTTGTTCTCGTTGACAGCACTCCCTCCGGAAGCGAGCTCCCCCATGTCCGTGCCTCGTCGCTTTCTCGCCCCCGTGGTCCTGCCGGCGGACCCGTCCTGTTCCGTCCTGCGCGACGCCGTCGTCGATGTCGACGCGGACGGCCGCATCTCCCACTGCGGTCCGGCGGCCACCGCTCCCCCGCTCCCGGCCGGCGTCCCCCTCACCTCGCTGTCCGGCATCCTCGCTCCCGGCCTGGTCAACACCCACGCGCACTCCCCGATGACCCTCCTGCGCGGACTCGGCGGCGACCTCCCGCTGGCGTCCTGGCTGCAGGACGCCGTCTGGCCCGCCGAGGCCCGCATGCGCCCCGGCGACGCCCACGCGGGCATGCTGCTCGGCTGCGTCGAGATGCTGCGCTACGGCGTGACGACCAGCGCCGAGATGTACGCGCACGCCGAGCAGGTGGCCGACGCGGCACTCGAAGCCGGGAGCCGGGTCCTGATCGCGCCCGCCTACTTCGACCGGCCCGGCGACGACTGGCACACCGACCTCGCGGCCATCGGCAAGTGGATCGACACGGACGGACTGCGCTTCGGGCCCGGTGAGCGCGTCGAGCTCTGCTACGGACCGCACTCCGCCTACACCCTGCCGCCCGAGGCACTGCGCGCCACGGCGGAGGAGGCGGCACAGCGCGGCGCCCTGGTGCACATCCACGTCACGGAGACCCTCGCCGAGGACGTCGCCCAGCGGGAGTCGCACGGTTCGGTTCCCCAACTGCTGCAGGAGACAGGGCTGTTGGACGGCCGGCTGCTCGCTGCCCACGCCGTGCATCTGTCCGCCGACGACATCCGGCTGCTCGCCCAGGCGGGTGCCGGTGTCGCGCACTGCCCGGGCTCGAACGCCAAACTCGCCTCCGGTACGGCCGACCTGCACGCCCTGCGCGCCGCGTCCGTCGCCGTCGGTCTCGGCACCGACGGGCCCGCGAGCAACGACGACCTCGACCTGTGGGAGGAGGCTCGCCTCGCGATGATGTTCTGCCGTCTCGCCACGGCCGACGCCATGGCCCTCACCGCCGCGGACGCCTTCCTCATGGCTACCTCGGCCGGCGCCGCGGCCCTGGGCCGGACCGACATCGGTGCCCTCCGCCCGGGAAACTGGGCGGACATGATCCACCTCTCCGTGGACGGGCCCCACTTCGCCGCGGGCCTCGACGTCGAGGACGGCCGACTGCTCGCCAACCTGATGTGGGCGGCCGGCTCCCGCGCGGTCCAGGATGTCTGGGTCGCGGGCGAGCCCGTCGTCGTGGGCGGCGAGACGGTGAAGGTGGACCGTATCGCCGCCCAGCACGCCGCCGAGGAGGCGGCCGCACGCATCGCATGACCTGACCTTCAGGCGTGTGGACCGTTCCTGTTCCCGCTCGACCCCTACAGGAGGCGTCATGGCATCGGCAGCTCTCACCCCGCCGGCCCTCATCGGACGATCGGCCGAACTGGCCGTCCTCGACGGGCACTTCGACACCGCCCGGGCGCGGGGAGCCGCGCTGATGCTGATCGGGGAGCCCGGGGTGGGCAAGACCGCGCTCCTGGAGACCGCGGCGCCGCGCGCGTCCGGGGCGGGCTTCCGGGTGTTGCGGATCTCCGGCTGCCCGTTCCAACGAGGCGTCAGTTTCTCGGCGCTGAACCAGCTGCTGCAACCGCTGACCGAGGGAATCCCCGCGCTGCCCGTACGGCAGGCGGAGACCCTCCAGGCGGTCCGCGGGCTGTCCGAGGAGCAGCCCACCGAACTGCTCGCCATCGCGAACGCCGTGCACGCCCTGCTGGAACGGTCCACCGCGGAGTCCGGTCCGCTCGCGCTGATCGTCGACGACGTGGCCTGGGTGGACCGGCCCAGCGCCACGGTCCTGGGCACCCTCGCCCGCGCCCTGCGCGCCGGCCCGATCGCCCTGCTCGGCGCCTCGCGGACCGGCGACGAGTCCTTCCTCAGCAACATCGGGATACCCGAGTACGAGGTCCGGCCCCTGGACGACGTCTCGGCGAACGCGCTGGTGGCCGAGCGGTTCCCCGCGATGACGCCCAGGGTCAGACGGCGACTGGTCGCGGAGGCCCGGGGCAACCCCCTCGCCCTGCTCGAACTGCCCGTCCCCCTCAACGACTTGCAGCAGCGGGAGCGTGGAACCCTGCCCGCCGTACTGCCGTTGACCGAGCGCCTCAAGGGCATCTTCTCCACCAGGGTCGCCGCACTCCCGGCCGCGACCCGGAAGCTGCTGCTGCTCGCCGTGCTGGACGGTTCGGGTGAACTGCACATCCTCCAGCGGGCGTCGGGCGGACCGGACGGTCTCGCCGGGCTGTCCCCAGCCGAGCGCGCCGGGCTCGTCCAGGTCGACGGTGTCACCGGCAGACTGGAGTTCCGGCATCCGCTGACCCGTTCCGCGGTGCTGGACCTGTCGACCAGCGAGGAACGCCGGGCGGCTCAACTGGCCCTCGCCGCCGAGCTTCCCGAGGGCTCCGAGCACCGGGCGCGGCACCTCGCCGACGCTGCCGTCGGCCCCGACGACCAGGTCGCCGCCCTGCTGCACGAGGTGGCGTACAACACCCTGCGCCGCGGTGACGCGGTCGGCGCCATCAGCGCCCTGCTGCGCGCCTCCGAGTTGAGCGCGACCGGCGCGGACAAAGGCCGCCGACTGGCGGAGGCGGCCTGCCTCGGCGCCAACATCAGCGGCGATCTGCGCAATGTCCGCGCGCTGCTGGTCAACGCCGACCACGCCGACCCGTCGGGCGTCGACTCCCTGGCCGCCGCCACCGCCGCGGCCAGTCATCTCCTCAACGGCGAGGGCGATGTGGACACCGCCCACCGGCTGCTCATCGGCGCCATCGAGGCCCATACGTGGCCCGACGACACGGAGATGGTCGAGGACATCTTCCGCGAAGCCCTCAACACCCTTCTCATGGTGTGCTTCTACGGCGGCCGGCCGGAACTGTGGCACTCCTTCGAGGACGTCGTGAAGCGACGGCGTCCGCCCACGTCGGGCCGTCTGCTGCCGGTGATCCTGGGCACCTTCGGCGATCCGGCGTACGGCGCGCTGCCCTTCCTCGACCGGCTCGACGGCCTCATCTCCGGACTGCACCAACAGCCCGACCCCGTACGGGTCTTCGGCATCGCGCTCTCCTCCTCCTACATCGACCGCCTCCCGGGCTGCCGGGGCGCGCTGCGCCGGATCATCGACGACGGCCGCGACGGCGGGGCCGTGGCCCTGGCGATCCAGGCGCAGTTCCTGCTGGGCAACGACGCCTACGCGGGCGGCCAGTGGGACGAGCTGCTGGAGATCACCGAAGAAGGCCTCGCCTGGTGCGCGACGTACGACTACCGTCTGACGGCCTCAACGGGCCACTTCCAGCGGGGACTTGTGGCCGCCGCGCGCGGTGACGGCAGCACCGCCCGCGAGATCGCGGACCGGCTCGTGTCCTGGGGCAACCCGCGCGGACTGGGCGCGCTGCGGGTCTACGCCTCGCACATCCGGGCCCTGTCGGCGCTCGGCGGCGCGGACTTCGACGCCGCCCGCCGGCTGCTGCGCACCCTCGTCACACCCGGCGAGGTGCCGCGGTTCATGCCGCACGCGCTGTGGCTCCTGCTGGACTTCACCGAGGCCGCCGTGCACACCGACCACCACGCGGAGGCGGCCGCGCACATCGCGGCGGTCCGCAAGACCGACATCCCTTCGATCTCACCCCGGTTGGCCATGCTGGCGGACGCCGCCGAGGCGATGGCGGACCCGGACGTCATCGACCATGACCTGTTCGAGGCGGCCATCGCCACGTCCGGTGCCGAGCGCTGGCCGTTCGACTGGGCGAGGATCTGCCTGGCCTACGGCGAGCGACTGCGCCGCGCCAAGGCGGGCGGCGCGGCCCGGGTGCACCTGGACGCGGCGCTCGGCACGTTCGAGCGGCTCGGCGCCACCCCGTGGAGTGCGCGGGCGGCCAACGAGCTGCGGGCGAGCGGGATTCCCGTCAAGCCGTTCCAGCCCGTCGAGTCCGACGGCCGGGACCGGCACGCGCTGCTGACCCCGCAGGAGCGGGTGGCGGCCCAACTGGCCGCCACCGGGCTGACGAACAAGCAGATCGCCGCGCGGCTCTTCCTGTCGCCGCGCACGGTGGCGGCCCATCTCCGCAGTGTCTTCCGGAAGTTGAACGTCACCTCACGGGGCGGCCTGCGCGACGCGCTGACCGGCCCCATGCCGTGACGCCTCCCGCTCAGCCCGCGTCGGGTTCCGACTGCCAGGTCCAGTTGGGGCGTTCGTAGGCCACCTCGAAGCCGAGTCGGAGCATGTTGTGCAGGGAGCTGTTGTGGGTGCCGGGCTGCTCGGCGCCGGTCTCGGCGACGAGGACACGGCACCCCAACTCCCGTGCCGTGCGCGCCCGGGCGGCGAGCAGGGCGGTCTGCCCGCCGCGCCCCCGCGCGTGGGGCAGTACGGCGCCGGCGAACATCTGCGCCGTGTCACCGCGGACGAGCATGGTGCCGGTGCCGACCAACTCGCCCTCCAGCCACGCCCCGTAGGGATGCCAGCCCGGCCGGGACACGGTCGCGGCGCCCATCTCGGCGTAGTGCTCGACCGGTGTTCCGAAGGCCCGCATCATCACCGTGCCCCATTCCAGGGCGTGTTGGGCCTCCAGCGGGGTGACGCTGATGCCGTCGGGCGGTACGTCCAGGGCGTCGGCGCGGGCGATGGCCTCCTCGGTCGTGCCGACGAGCTTCGCCCAGGACGAGGACTGGACGATGCCCTCCCGTGCGCAGATCTCCGGCCAGTCCTCGGGCAGGAAGGCGGGCGCTATCTGGAAGGCGGCCTGCGGGGTACCCGCCGCACGGTAGAAGTCGCAGACCTCCTCGACGAGTTGGGCCGTGACGGGGGCGGTGATGCCGAAGCCGAGGGCCTTGCTCCAGAAGCGGGTGATGTCGTCGCGCATCGACAGCACCACACCGCCGCCGATCCTCGTGGCGGTCATGCCCAGCGCGGTGCGGACGGGCTCGGGGGTCTCCGTCTGGAATCGGTAGAGGGCCTCCGCCTCGGACTGCTCGGCGACGGACGGCTGGACGACGGTCGTCATGGATCTGTTTCCCTCTCGGGTTCACTCGGCTTCCCTAGGGAAGCGACGCGGACAGCCCGCCTGCGAACAGGCGGGCTGAAGCGGGGGGTTGGCATGTGGTCAGGGGCGGGACGTCAGGCCTGGCGGGCCGCCGCCTGCTTGATCAGGTCGGCCACCGCCGCGGGCTGGGACACGTAGATGGCGTGGCTGCCGGCGGCCTCGGCCACGGTGGCTCCGGCGCGCTCGGCCATCTGGTGCTGGACCGGCGGCGGGATCATGTGGTCGTCGGTCGCGACGAGGTACCAGCTGGGCTTGGCCCGCCAAGCCGGCTCCGTGATCGGTCCGTTGAGCGCGTCGAGGCCCCACGGAACCTGCGAGTCGGCGAGGAACGCGGCGTCCTCGGCCGGCAGGTCGCCCGCGAAGGACGCGGCGAACTTGTCACGGTCCAGGAAGAGGAAGCCGTCGACGGGCGGCAGGATCGGCGGCACGGGCGCGCCGGGCGCGGGGTCGGCGACCAGCGTGCCGACGGACTCGTCCTTGTCCGGCGCGAAGGCGGCGATGTAGACGAGCGCGGCGACACCGTCGTGGCGGCCGGCCTCGGTGATCACGGCACCGCCGTAGGAGTGGCCGACGAGGACGGCCGGGCCGTCGAGGGCGTCGAGGGCCCGCTGGGTGACGGCCACGTCCTCGACGAGGGACAGGGTCGGGTTCTGCACGACGCTGACGTTGTAGCCGTCCTGGGTGAGCAGGCGGTGCACGGACTGCCAGCCGGAACCGTCGACGAATCCGCCATGCACGAGAACGATGTTCTTCACGGCATTCATGCCGATGCTCCTTGTTTGTGGGAAACCCTGCGGGCAAGTCCAAACTAGGCCGGACCGCCCGCCGGGGCTTCGACCAAATGACCTAGTTGCCCATGACCTGGTTGCCGGCAGGGGTCCCGTCGCCGCCGACGGGGGCCTCGACGAACGCCGTCACCGCCTTCGCGAAGGCCTCGGGTTCCTCCAGGTGACCGAAGTGCCCGCTGTTCTCGAAGATCACCAGCTCCGAGCCCGGGATGAGCTCGTGCAGCTCCTGCGCCCAGCGCACCCCGCAGATGACGTCGTGGCGGCCGACGAGGACGAGGGCCGGCACGGTGAGCGAGCCGAGGTCGGCGCGGTCGTCGATGACGTCCGGGGTGAGGTCGTCGTCCAGCCCCGAGATGTAGGTGGCCGTCACCGCGGTGCGCGCGGGGCCGAACTCGTCCTCCCGGCCCCAGAAGTCGGCGAAGTACGCGGGGAAGATCCCCCGCGCCACTGCGATCATCTGGGCGTCGTCGGAGATGGCGGGGATGCTCTGGAACGCTCCAACGACCTCGGGGAGCCCCGGGTTGTCGGCGCGCCGGGCGGCGAACTCCTGCACCTTGCGCATGGCCTCGGCGCCGTGCTCGGGACCGGTCACCGGCGCGCTGTCGTAGAGGATCACGCCGGCGACGCGGTCGGGGTGGTGCAGGGCGTGGTACTGGGCGACGAAACCGCCGTGCGAGTGCCCGAGGAGGTGTACCTCGGGGACGCCGAGGTGCTCGATCAGCGCCGCGAGGAAGCGGCTGTAACGGGCCCGCGTGTAGCCGTGCGGGTGGGAGGGCAGGCGGTCGGAGGCGCCGGTGCCGATGGGCTCCGGGTAGACGACCGTGAGGTGCTCCTCCAGCGCGGGCATGCGCAGGTAGTCCCAGAAGATGCCCGGTCCGCCGGAGTGCGCGATGCAGACCGGTCCAACGCCGTGGACGTGGTAGCTCTGCGTGACCCCGTCGATCTCGACGGTGTGGGTCCCGGTGGCGAGTGGATCGGTCGAGGGGGTGGTGCTCATGGGATCTCCCTGTTCGGCATACGGCGATGACAGGGACAGGACGCGGGAGGAAGCACGAAGTTCGAAGTGAACGATGTGACGCCAGTCACACGACAAGGGCGCGCGGGATGGGCACCGGCCGGGGATGCACGAGACGCAGCCGGTGGACCCGCCCGGCACTGTCCAGACTCATCAGCCAGGCCACGGCGGGCGGGCAGTGGTCGGGGTCGTCGTCGGGATTGCTGATGTCCATCTCCCAGACGACGAGCGACCGCCCGGCCACGGCGTGCGCGAGATGCTGTCGTACGCCTGCCTCCAGATCGCACTCCATCCCGCGCACCAACAGGCTTCTGCCGCCCACCGGTTGGTTCCCCTGCACCAGCGCGGCCTCGGGCGACCAGCGCTCGGTGAGCAGCTTCCCGAAGTGCCCGCTCTCGGCCGCGTGCAGCGTCTCGCGCGCCTCGATCCGGCTGGCCCGGGTGCGCCGGCCGACGTCGCCGTGCGGGGCGTCGGCCGTGGCGGCGAGGGCCAGCGCGAGCTTGGCCCGCCCCTGGCTGAGCCTGCTGCGGACCGTTCCAACGGGCACCCCGCAGGCCTCGGCGATCTGCTCGTACGACGTGACCCCGACACTGAAATGCCGCAGCACGAGCGGCAGCCGCAGCGTGGGAGACAGTTCCTCGACGGCTTCCCAGATCCAGTCCCGCAGGGCGTGCCGCTCCAGCCACCGCTCAGGACCGGATTCCGTGACGGGCACATGCAGATCGTCGAGCGGCCGAAGATCGACGGTCCCGCGCAGCAACGAACGGGCATGGTTGCGCACGATCATCCGCAACCAGGCCCCTACGGCCCGGCCTCCGGGTCCCGCACATCCCCCACGCGCCGGAGGGCGGTCAGCGCCGCGTCCTGCACCACGTCGTCGACATCGGGCCCCGGCCCCAGCACACTCACCGCGACGGCCCGCATCCCGGCCCGGTGCCGTTCCAGCAGCAGCCCCAGGGAGGCGACGTCCCCGGCCTGCGCGGCCAGGGTGAGTGCCGCGTCCTCGATGCGCGTGATCTCACCCGGGTTCCGGCTGCTCATGCTGCCCCTCTTCCGGCGCCACCGTCGTCCGTACGACCGTAATGGGCGCGTGCCGTGACGTCACATCGCGCGGACGCCCGACGGGTCCGGCGTCGCACCAGGTGCCCGTTACGGACACCCGGGTCCCGCACACCGTCGATACGCCCCGGGCCAAGGATGTTCAGCGACTGTTCAAGGACTTGGACCGGTCCCCACGACCGTTGCGGGCACGCCCGGTTGACGACCGGAGGGGATCAGCAACTGCTCAGCGCCCCCGACCGGGCTCTCGTACCGCGCCCGTGTTGCCGTCCCGCACGCCCGCCGGCGGGGTCGCGCCGACGATCCGCCCACTGTGCCGCCGGAAGGAGACGAACTTGGTCACGGCCTGGAGGAGGTTCGCGCAGGCCAGCGCGGTCCACAGCCCGGCCAGCCCCGCCGTGTCGGCGACCGGTACGGCGAGGGCCGCGAGCACCCCGAACCACACCGCCGTTGACACCAGGCTCGGCACGGTGCGCTTGAGCCCGACGAGTCCGAAGCCCGCCACGGCCTGCAGGGCATCGGTGACGACCACCGCGAGGACCAGCGGCAACAGCCGTACCACCTGGTCCGCGAGCCCCTGATCCCTGGTGAACAGGCCGATCACCGGGTCCCGCAGCACGACCAGGACGGCCCCGAGCACGACGACCGCGCACAGGGCGACCCCGATCCCGGCATCCACACTGCGCCTGATGCGCGCGAGGTCGCGTTCCTCGGCGTACCCGGCGATCAACGGCACCGTGGCCTGCCCGACCGCCACGGCGGCGGTGAAGACGACGTTCACCAGGGACTCGGAGACGCTGTGCACGGCGGCGCTGTCGGTGCCGATCCGGGCGGCGGCGAAGGTCAGCACGCCCAGCACGGAGAACTTCACCAGCACGGTCGCGCCGAGCGGCACCCCGACCCGGGCCAGCCGCAGCACCTCGCGCGGATCGGGCCTGCCGGGCCGGATCGGCCGCCCGGCGAGCACGGTCCGCCGACGCAGCGCGTACTGATTGAGCCAGGCCCCGACCGCGCTGGAGCCGAGCATGGCCACCCCGGCGCCCGCCAACCCGAAACTCGGCAGCGCCCCCGGCCCCCCGACCAACACCACCGACAACACCACGGACACGCCGGCCCCCGCCAGCCCGGACCGCATCACCTGCGGAGACCGCCCGAGCGCGACAAGCACGGACGCAGCCGACGAGTTGACGGCGATCAGCAGCACACTCCCCGCCAACATCCAGGGAAACAGCCCCAGTTGATCGACGACCGCCCCCGGCACCCCGAACAGCCCACCGAGCAACGGCACAGCGGCCACCGCCGCCGCACACACCCCGCCCACCGCGAACCCCAGCCACATCCCACTCCGCACCAACGGCAACAGCCCGTCGGGGTCCTCGCGATGGGGCGCGACGAACGGCATGACCCCGCGCAACGCCCCCGCCACAGTGGCGGTAGCCGGACTGAACACGGCGACCGTCACGGCAAAAGCGGCCAGCGAGACGGTGGCATGCCGCCCCAGAAGCGCCGTATCGACAAGCGACCAGGCCGACGCGGCGAGGGTGCTCACGTACAACGGCGCGGCAGCCCTGGCGATGGTCATAAATGCGGTGCGTTCACTCACGCTCGCCCATCCTGCCAGTCAACTGCCCTGCGCCGCCCACGAGTTACGTGCTACCGCCACACCGCCTCGGCGACCCGCCGGAAGTTGCCGCCCAGGATCGCGGTGACGGCGTCGTCGGGGTATCCCCGGGCGAGCAGCGCGCCCTCGACGGTCAACAGGCCCTCCGGGGGCATGAAGTCGATCGGGCCCCAGCGGGTGTAGCAGTCGGGGAACAGCTCCGGGCTCTGTTCGAGCATCGCGTTGAAGTCCCCTTCGTCGAACGGGTAGTCGGTGGACACGCCGACGTGTTCCGGGCCGACGAGGTCGACGGCGTGGTCGATGTGCCGTACGAGGGCGTCGACGGAGGCGTCGTTGGGGCCGAGGAAGATGCCGACTCCGGTGATGCCGACCACCCCGTCCGTGGCCGCGCACTCTCTGGCCTGCTCGTCGGTGATGTTGCGGGGGTGGTCCCACACCGCGCGCATGCAGGAGTGGCTGTAGACGACGGGCAGTTGGGACACCTCGCACAGGTCGAGACCGGTACGGGCACCACAGTGCGAGCCGTCCGCGACCATGCCGACGGCGTTCAACTCCCGTACCAGCGCCCGGCCGTAGGCGGTGAGTCCCTCGTCGACCTCGTCGAGGCAACCGCCGCCGGCCGCGTTGCGGGTGTTGTAGCTCGGCAGCATCGTGCGGACGCCGAGGTCGTAGAAGTGCCGTACCCGGTCCAACTGCCCTTCCAGGGGCCCGGAATCCTCCAGGTCGAAGGCGACGGCCACCTCCCCCGCGCGCCCGGCGGCGTCGATGTCGTCGACGCTCGCGGCCAGCCGCAGCCGGTCGTCCGCGTCGATCCGTTCCCGCCAACTGGCGATCAGTCCGGTGACGTCGTCGGCGCCGTGGGGCGCGTAGCCCACGTTGACCGAGACGAAGCTGCCGCCCGGTCTGCGGTAGCGGGCCAGTTCGCCGACGTCGGCGTTCTTCTCCAGCGCCAGGCAGCAGTGTTGTTCCCAGAGGAGGGGCGGGCGGCGCGCTTCCGCGGATTCGTTCGACACCCAACGGATCATGCCCGCACCGGAGTTACTCCGTCGAGGGCGGTCCCGTACTCCCCCGCACCTCAAGCCTCGGTTCCGACAGCACCGTCTCCGGCATCCGCCTCGGATCCCGCATCCGCTGGACGAGAAGCTGCGCGGCGCGACGGCCGATGTCGTGGCTGCCGTTGTCGACGGTGGTGAGCCAGAGGTGTCGTAGGCGCGCGAGGTACGTGTTGTCGTAGCCGACGAGGGACAGGTCCCGGGGCACTTGGAGGTCCAGTTCCTCGGCCGCCGAGAGCGCGCCGACGCACGCGATGTCGTTGAAGGCGAAGACGGCCGTGGGGCGCTGCGGGGCGGTGAGCAGGCGGACCATCGCGCGGTACCCGCCCTCCTCCGTGTGGTCGCCCTGCTCGACCGTCGCGAGGTCGGTCAGGCCGTGGCCGTCCATGACCTCTTCGAAGGAGATGCTGCGGAGTGCGCCGGCGACGCCCGGGCCGGCGATGTGGGCGATACGACGGTGTCCCAGGTCGATGAGGTGTTCGGTGGCCAGGGCGGCGCCGTACGAGTCGTCGCCGGCCACAACGTCGACGTGGGGCAGGACCGGTTCAATGGCGCCCGCGACCACCGTCGGGATGCGGGTCGCGGCGGCGGCGAGGAGTTCGTCGGAGCCGGGGAGGGTGCCCACCGCGACCAGGCCGTCGACGCGGAGTTCCGTGAAGATGCGGGTGAGGTCCTCGCCGAGATGACGGTTGAGGCGGCCGTCGGCCAGCATCATGTGCAGGCCGTTCTCGTGCAGGCGGGAGCCCAGGCCGTCGAGGAGTTCCACGAACCACGGGTTGCGCAGGTCGTTCAGCAGGACGCCGATCGAGCGGGTGCGGCGTTCGCTGAGGCTGCGGGCGGCAGCGTTCGGGCGGTAACCGAGTTCCGCCACGGCGGCCAGCACGGCCTGCCGTTTCTCCGGTCGGACCTGCTCGGAGCCGCGCAGCACCAGGGAGACCAGGGACTTCGACACACCGGCCCGCTCGGCGACGTCACGGATGGTCGGAGCGCTCATGGCTGGACCGTTCCATGCGGTCGCGCACCCTGTCAAAGGCGCGGACACTCGTTGTTGACGTCCATGTATTGACATCAGGACGAACGGGTTCCACTGTGGCGGAGACAGTTTATGGACCGGTCCAAAGAAGGGCAGTCATGGTGACCTCGCTCGGTGTTGCCGTCGTGGGCTTCGGATGGATGGGACGGGTCCACACCCAGGCGTACGCCCGTGTCCCGCACCACTTTCCGCAGCTGACCCTGCGACCGCAGCTCGTGACGGTCGCCGAGGAGGTGCCCGGGCGGGCCGAGCAGGCCGCCGAGCAGTTCGGCTTCGCCTCCACGACCCGCGACTGGCGCGAGGTGGCCGACGACCCGCGGGTGCAGGCCGTGAGCATCACCGCGCCGAACTTCCTGCACCGCGAGATCGGCGTCGCGATGGCGGAGGCCGGCAAGCACATCTGGATCGAGAAACCGGTGGGCCTGTCGACGGCGGACGCCTCCGCCGTGGCCGAAGCGGTCTCCAAGTCCGGCGTCCAGAGCGCGGTCGGCTTCAACTACCGCAACGCGCCCGCCGTGGAGGCCGCCCGCGACCTGATCGCCTCGGGCGAGCTGGGCACGGTCACCCACATCCGCGTCCGCCTCTTCAGCGACTACGCGGCCCACCCGGACGGCGCCCTGACCTGGCGCTACGAACTGGAGCGCGGCGGCCACGGAGTCCTGGGCGACCTCGCCTCGCACGGCGCCGACCTGGCCCGCTACCTCCTCGGCGACATCACGTCCCTGGCCGCCGACACCGCGATCTTCCTGCCGCAGCGGGCCCGCCCCACCGGCGCGACCGCGGGCCACGCCCTCGCCACCGGGGGCGAGTTGGGCCCGGTGGAGAACGAGGACTACGTCAACTGCCTGCTGCGGTTCGCCTCCGGCGCCCGGGGTGTCCTGGAGGCCTGCCGGGTCTCGGTCGGCGAGCAGAACAACTACGGCTTCGAGGTGCACGGCACCAAGGGCGCGGTGTTCTGGGACTTCCGCCGGATGAACGAGCTGGCGGTCAGCCGCGGCACGACGTACCAGGACCAGCCCGTCACCACGGTGTATGTCGGCCCGGGCGACGGCGAGTTCGGCGCGTTCCAGCCGGGCGCGGCGAACGCGATGGGCTACGACGACCTCAAGGTGATCGAGGCGTACCGCTTCCTGCGCTCCGTCGCCGAGGGCACGCCGTACGGCGCCACGCTCCCGGATGCCGTACACAGCGCGTCAGTTCTGGACGCCATGGTGCGTTCCGTCGAGACCGGCACCTGGGCGAGCCCGGCGTGAACGGCGCGCGCGTCGCCTGATCGGCGCGCCGCCGGGCGCCCGCGCGATCTCGCGCCCACCTGCCGGACTCGACTACCGTTCACGCTCGGGAGTCACTCGCCTACGCTGTGGTGACCGGTTGGCGGACGGGTATGGGGGCGGCATGGGATACGGCTTCGGACAGCGGCGGGGCGGTCAACTCCCCGTGGAGTTGACCAGCTTCGTCGGACGCGCCGAGGAACTCGGGATGCTGCACGCCGAGTTGGCGCGGTCGCGGCTGGTCACGCTGGTCGGTCCGGGTGGTGTCGGCAAGAGCCGTACGGCACTGCGCGCGGCCCGCGCGGTCGCGGACCGGTTCGCCGACGGGGTGCGGCTGGTGGAGCTGTCGGCCCTGCACGACCCGGAGTTGGTGCCGCCGACGCTCGCGGGCGTCCTCGAACTGCCCGAGCAGTCCGGCATGACCCCGTTGGACGCCATCGTGGAACACCTGCGCGGGCGGCGGATGTTGATCGTCCTCGACACCTGCGAGCACCTGGTCGACGCGTGCGCGATGCTCTGCGACATCCTGCTGCGCGAGGCCCCCGGACTGAGCGTCCTCGCCACCAGCAGGCAGCCGCTGGACGTGCCCGGTGAGCGCTGCCTGCCGATCGCCCCGCTGGCCCGCGCGGACGCCGTCGACCTGTTCGCGCAGCGCGCCGCCGCCGTCACCGGCTCACCCGCGCTCGACGGCGCCGAACGGGAGCACACCCTCGCCCTCGTCGACCGCCTCGACGGCATCCCCCTCGCCCTCGAACTCGCCGCCGTACGCCTGCGGGCCGTGCCCCTCGCGGAACTCGTCGCCCGCTTGGACCGCCACTGCGAGGTCCTCACCGGCGGCCGGCGCACCGCGCTCACCCGCCACCAGACGCTGCGCGCGGCCATCGACTGGTCCTACGACCTGTGCACACCCCAGGAACAACTCCTGTGGGCCCGGCTGTCGGTGTTCGCCGGTTCCTTCGAACTGTCCGCGGCCGAGCAGGTGTGCGCGGGCGGCGACCCTGGTGGAGCGGTCCAACTGGACGGCGAGCAGGTCGTCGAGGCCCTGATCGGGCTCGTCGACAAGTCGGTCGTCCAGCGCATCGGCGAGGACGGCGGCCGCTACCGGCTCCTGGACACCATCCGCGAGTACGGCACCGCGCGCCTGGCCGCCACCGAGGACTCCGAGGCCGTACGACAACGGCACTTCGCCCACTACGACGAACTCGTCGGCCGCTTCTGGAACGGTCTGATGGGCCGGGGCCAGGTCCAACTGCACCATGCCGTACGTGCGGAGATCGCCGACGTGAGGGCCGCCCTGGAGTACGGCTGCGCCACCGAGGGACGGGCGAGCGACGCGCTGTGGCTGGCGACGCGGCTCGGGGCCTACTGGCGGGCGGCGGGCACGCTGTCGGAGGGCCGGTACTGGATCGACAAGGGGCTCGGCCTCGTCCCGCAGGACTCGGCGACGCGGGCCTGGGGGTTGTTCATGACCGGGGTGTTCGGGGTCTGGACGGCCGATCTGGAGACGGCGTTGGACCGGTTCCCGCAGGCCCTCGACGTGGCGCGCCGCGTCGGCGAGAGCCGCGTGGAGCTGTTCAGCGAGGGCTACTTGGGCGCCCTGACGCTGCTCGGCGGGGCCGTCGAGGAAGGGGCGTCCGCCCTTGAAGCGGTCCGGCGACGGATGATCGCGGCGGACGACGCGCTGGGCATCGGCGTCGTCCACTACGAAGGCGCCCTGCTGTACGCCGCCTTGGGCTTCACGGACCGCGCGCTGGAGTGGTGCGAGACGGGCCTCACGTATCTGGAGGGCCGCGGCGAACGCCAGTTGTACGGCTCCACGCTCTCCGTCCAGGGCGTGATCCTCTGGCTCGTCGGCCGCCCCGAGGAGAGCGCGACGGCGTTGCGCCGGGGCCTGGAGGCGGCGAGCGAGATCGGCGAGGTACTCGTGGCCGCGCTCGCGTCGCTGGGCCTCGCCTGGCACGCGGCCGGGCAGAAGCGGTACGTCAGGGCCTGCTGGCTGATGGGATACGCCGAGCACGCGCGACGGCTGGGCGGCGACCCGGTCGGCATGCTGCCCCGCCTGCTGGAGGAACAGGAGTCCCAACAGCGGGCGGTACGAACGGCGTTGGGCGCCGAACAGTACGAGCGGTGGCGGGAGGCGGGCGCCCGGATGTCGGGCCGCGAACTCCTGGACGCCGTACGCACGGACGCGGACGAACCGCCCGGCATCCCTACGGCCCGCCCCGACACGTCCGGCACCCGCCCCGCCGACCCCCTCACCCGCCGCGAACGCGAGGTCGCCGCGCTCGTCACCCAGGGCCTGTCCAACCGGGAGATCGCCGAACGGCTCGTCATCTCCAAACGCACCGTGGACGCCCATGTCGAGCACATCCTCGCCAAGTTGGGCATCGCCTCCCGTACCGAGATCCTGGCCGCGGCCCAGCCCGAGGGCACCAAGTCGGCGTAGGTACCCGGTACCTACGTACCCCCTCCGAGCCCCGCGCCGACGCCTACGTGCACCCATATCGCCACCGATCTACGGGAGTTCACTCCCCCCGCACCCGCCCGCCGCCCCAAGCTGGTCCTACCGCCAGGGGAACGGGAAGTGTCGGGGCCGGCAGTGTTGGTCAACCCCACGGCTGTCATGGCAAGGCATCCGGCACCGCACCTCCCCTGGCGGTATGCGCGCGGGGCTGCCCCTGTCGGCGGGGGCAGCCCTCCTCAAAGGGCCCGGGGATCAGCCGCGTTCGGCCCGCCCGTACATCGTCTTGGCCGTGGCGCCGAGGATCTCGCCGTACATCTTGGTCGGCGTGAAGCCGTCCAGCCCGCTGTTGACCGACACGAGGGTGCCCTTCCCGGTGGCCTCCTTGAAGTCGGCCAGCCACGGGCCGCCGCTGGAGCCGCCGGTCATGTCGCAGGGGATCATCTGCTGGCCGTTCTCCTTCTTCGCCGCGCCCACACAGCGCAGGAGTTCCTCGCCGAGCTGCGGATGGGTGGCGGGATAGCCGAAGGAGGAGATCGTGCCGCCGACCGCCCGGTTGAACGCGACCGGCGTCCCGCCCACGACGTCCGTGAGCTTACGACCGCTCTTGTCGGCGTCGACGACCATCGCGGCCACGTCGTTCGTGCCCTCCTCCGCGAAGGTCCGCGGCGTCAGGACGGTACGCACCGCGAAGGCCCCGTACGGCTGCCTGCCCTTGCTGTAGGCCGGGACGAAGACGATCGACATGTTGGTGTTGTCGGGTGAGGCGGAGCGGCGGACGCAGTGTCCCGCGGTCATCACCACGGAACGGTTGGCGCTCGTCACGGCGGTGGCCGTGCACCAGGTGTCGGCCCCCGCGGCGTTGACCATGAACATCCGCCCCACGGTCTTCAGCTGTGGACCGGTCCACGTCTTGGTCTTCGGCCCGGTCGGGCCCAGGTCCACCGACTTTCCTACGGCCTTGATCCGGGCCGGGCTCCAGTAGGCGAGGGCGTCCTTGCGTTCCTGGGCGGTGAACGAGAAGGAGGACACCGGGTCGGGGGCAGCGGCGGCGCGGCCGGCGCCGGAGACGGCCGTGGCCGAGACGGGGACGGCGAGCGAGAGGGCCGTACCGGCCACGGCGAGCGCTGTGACACGGCGGCTCAGGCGCCGGTCCGCCGGAGGGGAGCTGTCGAACATGGGGGATGTCTCCTCGACTGGTTCAAGTGGTTCGAATGGGTCCGGCTACGCACAGTCCAAGAGAGGTGAATCCGGTGATTCGGGTTGCGTCGCCGGGGGCGCGGCCGTCTCACGGAGGAAGGCGAGGAACTCCCCCACCGTGCAGCTCCAGAGCCGGCGTTCCACCAACGCGCTGTGCCTGCGGGCGAGTTCGCGGTCGTCGCCGTAGGTGAACCTGACGACGATCGGGCCTTCGCACGCGCGGATCTCGATGGCGCTCGGCTGCACCTCGTCGGCGGACCGCAGGCCGACCGCGATGCCGATGATCTCCCAGACCAGCACGCCCGCTCTCTTGAACGCGCCGTCGGACGAGGTGTGCCACACCACCTCGAAGTGCTCGTGCGCGGGCGCTCCGGGATCGGGCCGCCGGTTCACGTTGTTCGATGTACTGGGCACACCTGCGTCCTCTCTGTGCGGCAGGGAACTTCGCGGCACGGACTGCCTAGTTGAGGGCGTCCTGGGGGTCGGTCAGCCAGTAGGTGGTGGTCAGGGAGCTGTCGATGTAGACGCCCTTGCTGGGCAGTGCGACCTTGACGCCCGAGCCCACGAAGTCGAGCGCGCGGTTCTGGAAGATCACCTTGAGCGTCTTCGCGGTGCGGCCGCCCGAGCCGCTGCCGTCGGCGGCGGAGAGGAGGACGCCCGCGTAGCCCGACTGTCCGGGGCGGAGCGTGGTGACCGCCTGCGGCTGCGTGTCCTCGTCGACCGGGGGCACGGACTGGGCGTCCTGGAAGTTCAGGGCCGGATAGCCGTACAGGTAGCAGGTCTTGGAGCCGGTGTTCTTGACGGTCAGCAGCAGGTGGTTCAGCGGACGCGTAACGGTCTGCGCGGTGACCTTGGTGTTGGCGCCGGCGCAGGTGACGATGGCTGAGGTCGACCCCTTGGACCCGGTGGACCCCTTGGCGGTGGTGCTGCTGCGGCCCGAGTTCGAGGTCACGGCCGCGTCCGTACCGGAGGCCGCGGCCTTGGTGTCCCCGGCGTCCGCCTTGGGCGTCGCGGTCGAGGAGATGCCGTTGTCGGCGGCGACGGTCGGGGTCTTCTCGGCCGCCGAGTCCAGGTCGGTGCCGCAGGCGGTCAGTGCGAGCGAGGCGGCCGCGGCGATGGTCGCGGTGAGGAGTGCCGTACGGCGGCGGAAGACGGTGTCGGACATGATCGGGTTCCCCCTGAGTGCGGTGCTGGAAGGCGAGCCACCGGGTTTCGTGGTGGGTCTCGCTGCGAACAACCGCAGCTTGCGCGGCGATTCGTCCCAGCCGCCAGAACAGTCGGGGGAAACGGGAAGCTGGAACGCTCACACAGGTGCTGACCTGCGGGAACGTACCTTCCCTGGAACGCGCGGGTGGGACGGGCACCGGCCGTTGGAACGGTCCAGCCGGTGCCCGTACCGCACGATCAGCAGTAGAGGTTGGCCCCGGTGCTGGTGCCGAGGATCGAGGTGAACCGCGTGTAGGCGTCCACGCGGCTCTGCACCTGGGCGGGGCTCTTGCCGTCGCACTCGATCGAGCCGTTGATGCTGCGGATGGTCTGGCCGAAGCCGGCGCCGTTGACCATCGCGTTGTGCGGGGTCATGGAGCCGGGACCGCTCTGGGTGTTCCAGTACCAGAGCGCGGTCTTCCAGGCCACGGCCGAGTCGTTCTGCACCAGCCAGGGATTGCCCAGCAGGTCGATGCCGAGCGCGTCGCCCGCCGCCTTGTAGTTGAAGTTCCAGCTGATCTGCAACGGACCGCGCCCGTAGTAGGCGGCCTGACCGGCGGGGCAGCCGTACGACTGGCTCCAGTCGCAGTACGTCGGGTAGTTGGCGGTGTTCTGCTCGACGATGTACACCAACCCGCCCGTCTCGTGGCTGACGTTGGCGAGGAAGGCGGCGGCCTCCTGCTTCTTCGTGGTGTCGCTGCCGGTGTTCGCGAAACCCGGGTAGGCGCTGAGGGCGGCGGTGAGACCGCTGTACGTGTAGAAGGAGTTCCGGCTCGGGAACATCTGGTTGAACTGGGCCTCGCTCACCACGAAGTTGCCCACGGGCGTGCCGGAGCCGTCGCAGGCGTACGGCTCCCAGTACCAGGTGCTGATGACGGGGTCGTAGCCCGGGTTGTCGTGCTCGGCGATGTACGCCTTGCCGTCGGTGTACCGGACGATCTGGCCGGTGACGTACGACTGGCCGGCCACCCAGTTCGGATAGCTGGAACAGGAGGCGGCGGACGCGCCTGCGGCGGGAAGGACCACGGGCGTAAGGCTACCGAGGACGAGTGCGGTCAGTACTGCGGCGATGCGGCGTCTCGACACAGGGTTCAACTCCTCTGTGGAGCACGGCCGTACCCCGCCAGGGGCAGGGCGAAGCGGAGCCTTGGTGCGCACGGGCCGGTTGGACCGGTCCCGGCGTGGGGGGCGGCCGTGGTGGGGGATGACGCCCCTCACTGAACCGTATTGGTATGTACCAGTCAAGGGTATAGACCAGTCAACCCCACACCCCGGCCGCCGAGTTACGACCGGCCCGCGCGACGTCGACCCCTGTCACCTGCGCAGAGTCGTCACCTCCAGACCCGGGTCGCCGGAGATCTCCGCTTGGGTGAACCGTTCGGTGACCCACTGCTTGCGCGAGAACAGGCGGGTCTGGTCCGAGAAGTGGGGCGATGTCGGGTTCGCCGACTGGCCGTAAGTGAGGAGGGTGTGGGCGCGCGGCCCATCGCGGGTCAGTTCGACGGTCATCAGGAAGCTGCTGCCGAAGGCGCCGACGGTCGGGGTGCCGGTGCCCGAGTCGGGGCTCGCCTCCACGACGTCGAAACAGCCCGCGTCACAGCCGGGCAGCGGGATGCCGTCCCACTTCTGTACGGCGCCGAGTTCGACGTCGACCGGGAGGTCACGGGCCGCGAAGTCCTGGACCGCGTCGGCCAGGGAACGTTGGACGCGCGGGTCCTCGCCGTTGAATCCCCTTGGTGTGGTGAGGGGTTGGGCGGGGTCGTAGGGGACGCGGCGCCAGGTGTCGGGCGGACCGCCGTCGAGGAGACGGTTGTAGAACGCGCTCCAGAGCACGATGCCCCGGCTGGTGGTGTCGGCGCGGGTGTCCCAGCGGGCGAGAGTCGTGCAAGCCTGCCGCACGTCGACCGCCGTACCGTCCGTGGCCGTCAGGCTCGGGTGGGCGCGGCACAGGCCGACGATGTCGTCGCGGCCCGTCTCGGCCGACAGGACGCGGTTGCCGAGCATCGAGTCGCGCAGGGTGCTTTCGGTGAAGCCCGGGGCGCCCAACCCGTCGGTGCCGTCCCGGCGTTGGGCGATCATGCGGAGTCCGAGCTGGGCCCGTCCGTCGAGGTGGGGATCGGTGTCGTACACGCCCGGGAGGCCGGTGATCTGCGCCTCCGGATTGACGTACTGGAGGCCGTTGTTGGAGTTGGCGACGTAGTCGGTGCGGCTCAACTTCGGCTGGTGCGCGGGTCCATAGATGCCGGGGACGAGTGCGTCGGGGTCACTCCCCCAGGCACAGGCCGACGTCGAACCGTCCAGGGCGCTCGGCCCCGAGTCGTCCGGGAGGGTGCAGTGGGCGAGTGGGCATCGGTGAGGTGCGGGACGGCCGAGGAGTCGGTGAAGTACGTGCCGCCACTGGTGTCGGCCGCAAGGGTGTAGGTCCAGGGAATGCCCTGGAACTCGTCCTGGGTGGCGCGGAGTTGGGTGAGGTTCCGCGCCTTGCCCATGGCCAGCCAGGTGTTCATGGAGCGCAGGTTGCCGGCGTTGACGTCACGGATCGCGTAGGCGGTCGTCGCGGTCCAGCCGGTGGACAGGACGGCCCCGAAGTGCGAGGAGTACAGGGTCCGTTGGACGGTCGAGAGGTCACCGTTCGCGTCCCGGACGGTGACCGGGACCGTACGACGCTCCATCGGCACGGTCCTGCCGTCGAGCACGTAGCTGGTCGGGTCGCCGGGTGCGAGCTTGAGCGCGTAGAGGGAAGCGTGCTGGGCGTCGGTCGCGGTGTGCGTCCAGGCGAGGGTGCTGTTGTGGCCGATCTCGACCAGGGGTGTGCCGTAGAGGCCGGCACCGGTGACGTCCAGGGTGCCGGGGATCGTCAACTGCACTTGGTAGAAACGGAAGTAGCCGACCGCCCAGGGGAGGTGGGGGTTGGCGAGGACCATGGCGTTGCCTGTGCGAGTGGCGTCACGGCCCAGGGCCCAGCCGTTGCTGCCGATGCCGGGAGCTGTGGCTGTGGCTGTGGTTGTGGCAGTGGCAGTGGCAGTGGCAGTGGCAGTGGCAGTGGCAGTGGCAGTGGCGAGGGTCGCGGCTGTCGCGCTGGAAGCGGCCGTGTTCTTGCCGTCGGCGGTCGTCGTCGGAGGCTTCGCGTCGCCGATGTCCGGGACCAACGGCACTGTCGCGGTGACCCTGTTGACGTCGTAGACGACGTTCCACAGGTCGAGTGCGGTGATCGGCCGTACCCAGGGCTTGCCCTTGCACGTCGGGTCCGGCAGGTGGTCGACGCCGGTGTCGCGGAGATAGCGGTTGTACCCGGCGGCGTATCCCTCGACCATCCGGCGCAGTTCCGCCGTCGGGCCCAACGGGGCTTTCTGGGCGAGCAGTTGGCGGACGGTGCCCGCGCGCAGCTGCCCGCCGTAGTACGTGTCGCTCGCGAGGTTGGAGCCGCCCACCTCACCCTCGCCGGGCTCTCCGTCGGACCCGAAGAACCGGGACCGCTCACCCCTCAACGTCACCACGTGGTCGGCGAGTTCGCACACGTTGTCCTGCGCGAACGCGTACCCGTATTCGTACCCGAGCCCGTCGAAGTCCTGGGCCAGGATGTGCGGGACGCCGTACTCGGTCCGGCTGATCCGGACCGTGTGACCGCCCTCGGCCACCGTCTCGCCGCCCTTCCCCGTCACGGCGGACGAGGACGCGGGCAACAGGGCGACAGTGGCCGTGGTGAGACACAGGACGGCCACGACGGCCGCCAACCGACTTGCTAAGGACCGTCTATGACGCTTGGTCAGTTCTCTGGGTTCTCCCATGGCCGCCACCTCGCAGGCAGGACCGAGCGAGCGTCATCGGGCCTCCGGCGGATATCCGGGCGGCCTGTCAGTCTGGGGATGTACGCCTCGGGGCGCTGCCGTCCGTCCGGCGTCGTCTGTCGTCTGTCGTCTACGGCTTGTAGATCTGCCGCAGCGTGGCGATGGCCATGGCCAACTGGCCGGACTCACTGGGGTGCGCGGCCGCGGTGTCCGCGGCGGGGGTGAGCGACTCGACCCACCGTTCCTCGCGGGGCCGGCACATGTCGTGGCCCACCGTCGGCGTGTAGGTGTCCGTGTAGGACGCGTGCACGCCCTCGGCCGTCGCCTGGCGTCGCAGCTCCGCGTTGGCCCGCTTCGTGGTGTCCCGCAGATAGGCGAAGTCGCCCTGGGCGAAGGGGACTTCGGCGCAGCCGACGCTGTTGTCGGGGAAGAGTGCGGGGTACCCGACGACGATCACCTTGGCGTGCGGACTGCGTCGCCTGATGTCGGCGAGAACGTCGTGGACGCGCTCCTCCATGGTGGCGACGCGGTCGGCCAGTACGTCCTTGCCCTCCGCCGTGAAGTACTGCTTGCAGGGGGTGCCCTCCCGGTCCGTCGCGGCGACGCGGGCGCAGGTGGCCAGCACGCTGCTGAAGGCGACGTCGTTGCCGCCCATGGTCAGGGTGACGAGTCTCGTGCGGGGAGTGAGCGCGTCGGTCTGGGGAGCCTTACTACCCCTGGGATTCCAGTAGTTGTTCGTGGTGGCGCCGCTGCAGGTGACGTCGTCGAACGTGTGGTTCCGCCCCGCCAACGTGGCGAACTTGGAGATCAGACTGGGGTAGCCGCCGGTCGTACGGTCGCACTCCTTGTCCTTCACGCCTGCCAGTCCGGCCCCGGAGGCGTAGGAGTCACCGAGCGCCACATAGGCGGGCCCGTCGGTGGAGGTGGCCGCCGCGGTCGGCGCGCTCAGCGTGGGGACGACGGCCGAGGCGGCCAGGACTCCGGCGGCGGCGCGGCGCGTCCGGGACTGCCTGCCCGGGAAACCGTTCGATCCGATCAATCCGAAAGGGGACACAACGCCTCATCGTTCTCGGGGAATTGGACAGGCGTCGGCCGGTGCCACGGAAGAGCTGTCGCTCTCTCGATGTGATCGAGCCTAGGGTCGAGGCGAGGATCCCTCCTCGCGCTACGGGACGACCGTTTCGTGGAACCAAAGTTGGAGAACACCTCGGAGGCGATGGCCCTGATCACCCTGGATCTGCACCCCTACTTCCGCAGCGATCGCGACATCGACACGGCCCTGCGGCAGACCCTCTTCAAAGCCGCCGCGACCGGGGTCGACACCGTCCAGATCATCCCGGGCAAGGGGACGGGCCAGCTGAAGAAGCGGGTGCTGGCCGTGCTGGCGCAGAAGCACATCAAGAAGCTCTACGCCCGCGTGGACCAGGACCCGACCAACGCGGGCCGGATCCTGGTCCACCTTCGCTGACTAACTCTTGGCTGTTGGCTGTTGGCTACTGGCCGAAGCCGTACGAGAACAAGTGATCCGTGCCCGTGGAACCCGTCACCGGCAGCGTGATCGACGCGACCTGCTTGGACGGGTCCAACGGGACCTTCGCGGCGAAGACGTAGGTCTTCACGCTGTCCCGGCCCCCGCTCCCGGTGTTCCGGTAGGCCGTCGTCGCGGCGGTCGTGTCGCCCGGAATCGGCTTGCTGGAACCGCCGTTGAGGGTCCAGTCCGGGAAGGCGACCGTCCCCTGCGAGGTGGTGCCGTCGGTGTAGGTGACGGTCACCGCGCCCGAGACACCGCTGCCGTCGGTCGGCGCGTTGGTCGCCGTGCCGAGCAGACCCAGCGACGCACCCGATATACCGGCCGGCATCGAGATGGTCTGGCCGGCCATCTCCAGGTTGTCCAGCTGGCCCGACGTCACCGTCGGCCAGGTGTAGTTGATGCCGTCGACCGTGAGGGGTGAGCCGCTCGTGACGCCGGCGGCCGTCAGCGCGTTCTGCGAGAAGGCCCAACCGCCGCCGTCGAAACCGCCCGAGAAGGTCGCGCCGTCGGGATAGATGCCCTCGTTCGTGTTGTACGGCCACAGCGCACCGGCCTTGGCCACGGCCACCCGGAGGGTCGCCCCGGACAGTGCCGCACCGGAGTTGTGGTCGGTCAGCGCGAACGTGACCGGGAAGAGCCCCTCGTCCGCGCCCGCCGTCACCTTGACCTTCGCCTCGGCACTGCCTGCGGCGGGCACCGTGAGCGAGCCGGACGCCGGGGCCGGCGTGACGCCGGAGGGAGCCGTCGCCTTCCAGTCCACCGTGACGGCCGCGCTGCCGAGGTTGGTCAGGTCGAGCGTGCCGTCACCGGCCGAACTCGGTTGGAGCACCAGGCCGTTGGCGGGACCGGTCGCGGCCAGCACCCGGCCGCCGCCCGTGGTGTCCGACGGCGGGGCCGCCGAAGGGGCGGACGCCCAGGCCGTGTTGGGCTGCGTGCCGAGCGTGAAGTCGAGCGTGCCCGCGCCCTGGAACTTCTGGTACGTCAGCCATGGAGCGTTCCAAGCCTGCCCCTTGACGGCGAGCGACTGCACGTACGGCGCGTCGGGCGCGGCCTGCGGCGCGTTGATCAGCACCGTCTTTCCGCTGCCGAAGGTCACTTTGGCGGACGGGAACGCCGGGCTGCCGAGCGCCAGCGTGTCCGTGCCCGGGGTCTCCGGGTACATGCCGAGTTCGGACCAGACGTACCAGGAACTCATCGCGCCGAGGTCGTCGTTGCCGAACGAGCCGACCGGAGCGTTGAAGTACAGCTTCTGCTGCGCCTCACGGACGGCCGCCTGCGTCTTCCAGGGCTGGCCGGTGTAGTCGTACTCCCAGGGGATCTCGACGCTGGGCTCGTTGCTGAGGTCGGCGTCGGTGTTGCCGGGGGCGGTGATGTCGTCGAGCAGGCTGTCCAGGTAGGACGAGTACGCCTTGGTGCCGCCGCGCGCCTGGATGAGCTGTTGCAGGTTGAAGGGGACCATCGGCGTGTACTGCGCGGAGGTGCCCTCGACGAAGCCGTTGGAGGTGCCGGGGGTGAAACCGCCCGCGAACTGGCCGTCCTTGTTCTTGGCCTGCATGTAACCGGTCTGCGGGTTGAAGACGTTCATCCAGTCCTGGGCGCGGGTGGCGAACTTCTCGTAGACCGACGTCTTGCCCAGCGACTTCGCGAAGGCGGCGAGGGCGTAGTCGGCGGAGTCGTACTCCAACTGCGTGGAGACCGGTCCATAGAAGTTGCAGCAGTTGTAGTCGTTCTCGTCGAGCGGGAGGTAGCCCTTCGCGTCCCGGACCGACTCGCCGGGGCGGTCGTTGTTCGGGACAGTGGCCTCGTGCTGGAGGGCGGCGAGTGCCTTGTCGGTGTCGAAGCCCGTCGCGCCGAAGGCGTACGCGTCGGCGATGATGCCGGCGGCCGGGTCGCCGACCATGACGTAGCTCTCGCCGTTGTTCGAGGCCCACTTGGGCAACAGGCCTGTCTGGTCATAGCCGTTGAGCATCGAGGTGACGACGTCGGCGGTGACCTTGGGTTCGACCAGCGCCATCAGCTGGGTCTGGGAGCGATAGGTGTCCCAGCCCGAGTAGTTGGCGTACTGCGCCTTCTGTCCCTTGGCCAGTGTGTGGACCTGGTTGTCCATGCCCATGTACTGGCCGTCGTCGTCCGAGAAGACGTTGGGGTGCAGCAGCGCGTGGTAGAGCGCGGTGTAGAACTGCGTCTGCTGGTCGGCGGATCCGCCGCCCACCTGGATCTTGTTCAGTACGGCGTTCCAGGCGTCGTGGTTGGACCGTTCCACGGCGCCGACGTTCCAGTTCTTGATCTCGGTGGCGAGGTTGTTCGCCGCGCCCGCGTCACTCGTGTACGAGACGCCGACCTTCGCGCTGACGGTGGGGTGCGCGGTGGTGTCGAAGGTGAGGTACATGCCGTTCGCGCCGGTCGTGGGCGGCTGGGCGGCCTTGGCCTTGGCTTGTGGACCGGTCCCGTGGATCGTGGGGGCGGGCTTCGCCGGGACGGTGAAGTGCTTCTCCTTCAACGGGGCCGACTTGGTTACCTGCGGGGCGAGTTGGGCCTTGCCGGCCTTCAGCGACGTCGCGTCGGGATTGATGGTGCTGCCGACCCAGGTGCCGCTCGCGGTGAACGGCTGGTCGAACTTGATGTCGAAGTGCAGTGTGTACCTGTTGCTCGCGCCGCAGAAGTGGCCGCTGTCGATCGCGCCGCTGATCTCCTTGTCGCCGACCACCTGGACGCGGGTCCCGTCGACCTGCGTGGCGCCGCCGCTCAACTTGAAGAGCAGGTTGGCCTGTTGACCCGCGGGGAAGGTGAAGGTGCCGAGACCGGCGCGGGTGGTGTCGGTCAGCTCGGTCTTGACGCCGTTCGCGTCGGTGACCTTGTAACTCCCGATGGCGGCCTGCTCGTCGGCGTGGCTGAAACCGACGGACGTACTGCCGAGGTCGCCCGACAGCGAACCGGTCACCGGCAGGATCGGCAGGTCGCCCGCGACGGGACAGCCGGGTCCCGAGACGTGGGTGAGGCTGAAGCCGGAGAGCTTGGTGTCGTTGTACTCGTAGCCGCCGCCGTCGGGGCGGTTGGGCGTCGTGTCGGGACCCCACTGCACCATGCCGGCCGGCATGTCGGGACCGGGGAAGGTGTCCACCGCACCGGAGGTGCCGATGAGCGGGTTGACGAGGGACGCGGGGTCCGTCACGAGGGCGGGCGTCGCGGCGCTCGCGGCCTGGGCGCTGCCGATCGCCGTGAGCGGAAGGGCGGTCAGGCCCAACACGCAGACCGCGGCGAGGCGTTGACGGAATCTGTTGCGGTCACGTGGCACGGCTGAACGTCGGGGTCTCACCATCGGTCGCCTCCGCAGCGGTTCGTGCTTCGCAGATCAGGTGGTGGCGCACCGGAGAACACCGGCACGCCGGCGACAGGCAACGGTTCCTGGTCGCTCCCACGGCCTGACAACGTTGCCATGCACGAGTGTCGAGTGAAACGCGCGTGGTGATGGTGTGTCAACGAGGCGAGCGGGGGTTTCTGGAAGGGGAGTTCCTGGGCGGGCGGGGTTGGCGGAGGCGCGCCGGGGCCGGGTGCCGTGCTCGCGCGGAAGCGTGCGACCAGGGCGACCCGGGGCGCCGGGCGGGGCGGGTGAGCGCTGCCGGATCCCGGTGGATCCGGCGAACCTTGCTGGTCCGGCGGGTGCGGCGGGCGGGGCGGGTCCGGCGACTCCGAACTCGGCCACCACTTCGTCACAGGCCCAGGCCGTCAAGGACGTAGACCCGCCCCGCTCCCCCGCGCGAGACCGGCCAGGAGCCGAGCCGAGCAGACTGAACTGCCCGAGTCTTTGCGGGAGTTTTAGCTCCCGAACAGAGGCGCTTTTCGCGCCGTCAGGACGAGCGCACACCTGCGGAGAACCCGCGAGCCGAACAGGGAGCCACAGCCTCTACGGCCGTTCCCCTACCCGGAGTTGACGCGACCCGACCCAACCGAACCAAGTTGGTCTAGTCCTCTTGACGGAGGGCTCCACGAGCTGTTTGGTATGTACCAATATCCTGAGCCCCCTCTCCCCCAGCGGGCACCCCGAAAGGGGAACTGTCATGCGCCTGGCAAGATTCGCGGCTACCGTCTCCGCCCTCGCGCTCGCGGCCACCGGCGTCACCGTCGCCCTGGCCCCCCGCGAGCAGCGCCGCGGGAAGCAGCGTCTACTCCGTGGCTCCCTACGTGGACATGTCGAACAGTCAGGAAGGACTGCTCGACACCGCCATCACCGGACACAAGCTCAAGGCCTACACCGCGGCCTTCGTGCTCGGCGTCGGCTGCAACCAGATCTGGGGCGACACGCTCCCCATCGGCAACGACTCCTACACCGACCCCCTGATCGCCAAGGCCAAGTCCGAAGGCGCCTCCGTCATCGTCTCCTCCGGAGGAGCCAGCGGCGAACCCCTGGCGTGGACCTGCTCCACCCAGAGCAGCATCGACACCGGCTACCAGGCCATCATCAACGACTACGGCGTCACCCAGCTCGACTTCGACATCGAGGGCGCCGCCATCGCGGACACCGCGGCCGCGGCCCGCCAGATGCAGGCGATGAAGGACCTCAAGGCGTCCAACCCCAACCTGCAGTTCTCCATGACCCTGCCTGTGCTGACGAGCGGGCTGACGGGCGACGGCGTCAACATCCTCAAGGCCGCCAAGAACGCGGGCATCAAGATCGACGTCGTCAACATCATGGCCATGGACTACTACGCCGGCACCGGCACCGAGATGGGCCAGGGTGCGGTCTCCGCGGCCAAGGCCACGCTGGCGCAGATGCAGTCCGTCGACTCCGGTTACACCTACGCCAACCTCGGCATCACACCGATGATCGGCAAGAACGACGACGGTTCCACCTTCACACTGGCCGATGCCCAGACCGTGGAGAGCTTCGCCGCGCAGAACAGCGTCGGCCGACTGGCGTTCTGGGCGATCACCCGGGACCAGGCGTGCAGCGGAAGCGCCAACTCCCTTCCCACCTGCAGTGAGATCAGCCAGAACAGCCTCGCGTTCACGGACGCGTTCGTGCCCTACGAGGGCAGTTCGGGCGGCGGCGGAGGCACCACCAGCGACTTCTCCCTGTCCCTGTCACCGGGTTCGGCCTCGGTCACCCAGGGCGGTTCGGCAACCGCGTCCGTCTCTACGGCGGTTACATCCGGCAGTGCCGAGTCCGTGAGCCTCGCCGCGTCCGGCGCACCGTCCGGCGTCAGTGTCTCGTTCAGCCCCAACTCCGTGACGTCCGGCGGCAGTTCGACACTGACGGCGACGGTCGGTTCGTCGGTGGCGGCAGGCACGTACCCGATCACCGTCACCGGTACGGCGGCGACGGGCAGCCACAGCGCGGCCTACACCCTCACGGTCACCACCACGGGAGGCGGAGGTGGAGGCGGCGGCTCGCTGACCAACGCGAGCTTCGAAACCGGCAGTTTGAGCCCGTGGACCTGCACGGGCGGCAGCGCGGTGGTCTCCACCCCGGTCCACAGCGGCAGCCACAGTCTCCAGGTCACCCCGAGCGCCGGCGGCACCGGCGAGTGCGACCAGAACGTCACCCTGTCCCCCAACACGAGCTACACGCTGACCTCTTGGGTCCAGGGGCCGTACGCCTACATCGGCGTCACCGGCGGCGCCTCCGCGAGCACCTGGTCGAACAGCTCGGCCTGGAACCAGCTCAAGGTCACCTTCACCACCGGCAGCAGCGGAGCGGTCACGGTCTTCGTCCACGGCTGGTACGGCCAATCCAACGTCACCGCTGACGACTTCACCCTCGGCTGAGCAAATCGACACGGCCAGAACCGAGTTGACACTACGTCACCAATGCGCCGCGGCCGGGCAGTTGCGCCCAGGCCGCGGCGTCGTTCCATACGTCGGTCAGGCCTCGCTCCCTGCCAGCGCGGCCAGTTCGCGGTCGACGGCTTCCTGGTGGGCCCGGGCGTCCTCGCGGGCCTTCTTCGGGCTCCAGCGGCCCGCCATCACGAACACGAAGGGCAGGAAGAGGACTTGCCCGCCCACGCAGATCCACCACCAGGTGCGCCACTCCCCGGGACCGTTCTTCACGGCCTTCTGCACGTCCGGCCCGTACTCCTTGAGCACCTTGAGCTGCGGCTGCGCCTTCTGCACGACGGCCAGATCGGCGGCACCGACCTCCTTCACCGCTTGGGCCGCCAGAGCGGGAGGCGTCGTCGTCGGCGTGTACTTGCCCAGTTCGGCGAAGAGTTGGGGGTGGGCGTCGACGATCGCCAGCGCCGGGGCGGCCTGCTTCTGCGCGACCGCCACCTCGGCGCCGTGCTCGACGAGCGGGGTGACCGAGGTGACCAGCACCGGGATGAACGCCGCCGACACGGCGACCACGATCCGTACCGTCCAGCCCCAGACCGCGAGCCCCGCGGCGGTCGCGGCCGGGTTGCGCTTCTCGACGGTCTCGGTGAAGCTCGCCATCCACGGCGCGTAGGCGACCCCGCTGAACACGCCGATCGCGACGAAGAGCCAGGCGAAGGTGTAGTAACCGGTCGTCGCGTGGGTGGCCAGCGAGGCGAAGATCCCCGTCGCCACGATGGCGCCGATCCCACCGATGATCATGAAGGGCTTGCGCACCAGCAGCCGGTCGGAGAGCAGGCCGGCCACGATCAGCGCGAGGGCGTTCGCGGCCCAGTACCAGTTGGCCAGGCCGTTGGTGCGCTGCTCGCTGTAGCCGAAGGTGGTCGAGAAGTAGACGACGAAGTTGCCGACGGCGGCGTAGTACAGGAGCAGGAAGACCGCGATCGCGAAGGCCGAACCGAGGATGTCCAGGCGCAGCATCTGCCGCCACTCGCCGCGCCGTACGGCCTCCGTGTCGAGTCCCTTGGCGCGGGCCTCGACCAGGGCGCGGTCGCGCAGGCTCACCATGATCTGGTCGCGCAGGCCCGGCGACAGCTCGCGCAGGGCGAACAGGGTGACGACGAACACGGCCAGCCCGGCCGCCCCGGAATAGCGCAGCTCGTCCTGCCAGCCGGCGGTGTCGAGCGTGCTGCTGGTCACCGAGGTGACGACCAGGCTGCCGATGACCGGACCCATCGTCCAGTAGCCCATCGCGGTGGCGCGGCCGAGCTGCGGTGAGAAGTCCCGGATCAGTGCCGGGGTCGCGACCAGCACGATGCCCTCGATGAAGCTCACGACCGCGAACAGCACCAAGTACGTCGTCTTGTCACCGGCGTTGGGCAGCCCGAAGAAGACCAGAAGGGCGGCGACGAGCAGACCGTAGACAACGAGGTTCGCGCGCCCCCACCGGTCCGCGAGGCCGGCCACGAGCGAGGCGAAGGCTCCGACCGCGTTGCCGATGACCGAGACCCACACGAAGTAGCGGTAGGTCATGTCGAAGTGCGTGATGATCGACGTCGCCACCGCGTACTGGATGTAGAGCATGTAGTAGAGCACGACGGTCGTGACCACCACGATCGCCAGATACGACATGCGCCGCCCGGTGGCCGGATACGCCGCGAGGTCACGGCGGTACAGCCGGGCGAGCGAGCCGCGAGCACCGGCTCCGGGCGCGTCGGCACCGGGGCCTCGTGTGTCGAATGGTGCGGAGGCGGAGGGCATACGGCTCCCTTTGGAACGGGCGGGGACAGAGGAGGCGGTGGGAGGTGGGGGCTCCTTCCGTTCGAGCGGAGGCTAGTACCGACTAGTCGGTATGACTAGATGTGCGACATGACTTCGCGCGCGGGGTGGCCCGGACGGGACACCCCGCGCACCGAGCGTTCATCGAGGTCGGCTGCGACAGGGGTGGATCAGACGAGCCGCCAGAGGTGGTCGGAGGTGCCGTTGTCGTTCCACTGGGTGACCTGGGCGCCGTTGGCCTGGGAGGCTCCGTCGACGGCCATGAGCTTGCCGCTGTGCACGTTGACGATCTTCATCCAGCCGTCGCCGTTGTCGACAAAACGCCAGAGGTGGTCCTGGGTGCCGTTGTCGTTGTACTGCTGGACGTGGGCGCCGTCGTCGAGGCTCTGGTTGTGGACGGCGAGCAGTCTGCCGCTGTTTCGGTTGTAGATCTTGACGGTGCCGTCGCCGTTGTCCACCACGGTCCACAGGTGGTCGGCGGTGCCGTTGTCCTCGTACTGGGTGACTTCGGCGCTGTCGGCGAGGGACATGCCGCTGACGGCGAGCAGCTTGCCGGAGTTCTTGTTCTGGATACGTTTCCAGGCGACGGAGTCGGCCGCCGGGGCGTTCATCAGGGCGAGGACACCGCCGATCACGGGGCGGTCGGCGAAGCCCCGCTGGGCGCCGGTGGCGACGACGTACCAGTCGGTGAACGGCACTCGCGACGGCGTGCTGTTGGCGAAGCCGTAGACACCGTTGATCAGCATGGCGCGGGCGTCGGCGTGGTCGGCGAGCCAGGCCGCGGTCCACACCTCCCAGTCGGTCTTGGTGTAGTCGTTGCGCGGGTCCAGCAGCACGCCGTAGGTACCCGCCTTGGACAGGTACCAGGCGGCCTCCTGCGTGGCCACCCCGGTCGGCACCAGGTCCACGCCCAGCAGGCGGTCGGCGTAGCCGTTGTACTTCAGGCTCCAGGTGCCGTCCTGGTCGTAGGCGAGCTTGAGGTGCGTGCCGGAGGAGTCCTGGGCCAGGGTGACCCACCGGCTGATGTAGCCGCGGGCCACCGTCAAGTAGTGCGTCGCGTCGGAGGAGTTGGACGCCGCCTTGGCGATCACGCTCATCGCGCCGATGCCGATGATGCCCTTGAGCGCGAGGTTGGCGCTGTGCGCGATCCAGCCGGTGAAGTCGTCGGTCTGGTTCTGGTTCTCCGGGTCGAGGGCGTTGGCCACCAGGTACTCGGCCCACTGGTGGAGGATCGCGTAGTGCGCGGTGGCGAAGGAGGCCGCGTCGGCCGCCGGAAGGCGCTGGGCCACGGCCGCCGCCATGATCAGCATGTTCGCGGACTCCTCGATCGGCATGGCCTCCTCGTTGCCGTCCAGGTGTCCGGTCGCGTTCGGGTAGCTGGAGCCGAGGTCGTGCTCGGCGTACACCTTGGGCCAGCCGGCCTGCTCCGCGTAGAAGAAGTGCGGTTCGAGCAGCAGCCGCAGATACGCGGGCGAGAGGTGCAGGTAGGCGGGGGACGCGGGGTAAATCACGTCTACGGTCGAGAAGTTGCCGTTGGAGGAGATCTCCTTGAGCATCGCCCACGGCGAGCCGTTGCGGTCGACGAGTTCAGTCCCGGCCACGGCCTGACGCACCGCCAGGGCGCAGACGGCCGCGTAGTGCTCGCCGGTGTCACCGCCGCCCGCAGCGCTTACGGCGTCGTCGTGGATCGCCTTGTCGAAGGCGACGGCGGCGGTCAGGGCGGCGGCACGGTCGCCGTTGAACCAGTCGAGCATGGCGGTCCACGAGCTCCAGTGGTGCGTCCACCACGGGTTCAGGTTCGTGCCGAGGTAGCTCACCGCCGGGGTGCGCACATGGCCGACGACGATCTGGAACACCGCCGAGGGGGCGGCCGCGGTGACGGTGCCCAGGTTCTGGTTGAGGCCCAGCACGGGCCAGCGGTCGTTGATCGCGCGGGGCTGGGCGGTGTCGGAGGTGCCGGCCAGCGTCCCGTTCGCGGCCGACGCCGCCCGTACGACGGTGTCCTGGCCGATCTGCCAGGTCAGCCCGCTCGCGGTGGGCGCGGCCAGCACCAGCGAACCCCACGAGGCCTGGTCGTTGTTCTCGGCCAGCATTCCCGGGGAGGCCGGCTGGCAGGTCAGGGCGGTCATGCTGCCGGTCGCCTGCTTGGCCCAGGTGACCTGGGTGGAGCTGTCGCCGTGCACCCACTCGGCGGAGGCGTCGACATGCACGTCCACGGTGTGGCTCGCCCCGTCACCACTGGCGGCCTGGACGCTGATGTAGCTCAGCGGCACGCACTGGCGCTGCAGGTTGCCGAGGTCCACGGGCGAGAAGAAGGTGACCGTCAGTGTGACGCCGCCTCCGGTGAGCGTGAAGATCGACCGGGTGGCCGTGAGTTGAAGCGACGTCTGCGTCATCGTGCTGAGCGTCGGACCACTGGGCAGCGCCGGGGCGCCGAGGAACACGTACGGTGTGCCGTCGATGCGGGCGATACCGGCCAGCGCGGTGATCCGACCGTTCCAGAAGGTGGGCCAGGTGCCGGCCAGGTTGTCCCCGGCCAGCCAGGTGGTCAGGTACGGGGACCGCACGGCGAGGGGGGTGGCGGGCGGGCGCAGCGGGCTGAACGTCGAAGCAGCGGCGCCTGCAGCCGAGTTGGCGGCATGCGCGGGCGACCCACCGATGCCGAGGCCCCCGATGACACCTGCGGCGGCCACCCCTCCCCAGCGCAGCAGGTCACGTCTGGACAGCGGTGGCAGTCCGGTGGTGAGGGGAGGGCGGTCGTCATCTTCGGGATGGGGCATGGGGGGCTCCTTCGATGGGGCGACGAGCGTTCGACATCGTTGTCAGCAAGCCATGCTGACGGGGTGTCACGGAGAACATGCTTCGTGCCGACAGAACCGAGAGCAGCGGACGGCACGGTGTGCGGGGCGGGCCGCCGCATGGGCGGGTGCTGGGCCAACTGCCTTTCCGGCGAGGGAAAGTGCGCCGTGAGGGGATGACAGCACCCCTCGGGGCGGGTGTCCAGCCCTCGCGCAACACCCGCCCCTCACAACGGAGTCAGGGATCTGCCGTGTCCGGTCAGGGATACGAGGTCACCGTGGACGGCACTGTGTCCGTTCCCGAGGTCGGCGAGCCCGTCTCGTTGATGACGTGTTCGTACTGGCCCTGGCCACCCAGCGAGACGACCATCACGTCATGGAACTTCACGCCCGAGGTGTCCGGAACGGCGAATCCGTTGTGCTGGACGATCGTCGGGTCGACGTTGAAGTAGCAGTAACTGCCGAGCCCCCACGCCTCGTGCGTGGCCACGGAGTCGGCGACCTTGTAGGCCGCGTACCCCTTGATGTCGCCGTTCTGGATCGCGGCCTGGTTCGGGGCGTCGTACGCCTTCTCGTTCTGGAAGAAGATCGTCCGACCCCGCTCGCCGTTCCACTGGACGTCGTACTTGTTGAAGTGCTCCACGAACAGACCGGTGGCCAGCACGTCGGCGCCGTTGACGAGGAGGCCGTAGTCGGCGCGGTTGGTGTCCCAGCCGACACCGTCGCCGTGGTCGGCGCGCCAGACCCAGGTGTGGTCGACGATGGTGTGGCGGTTGTTGATGACCATGCTGGTGGTGGCCTTGCCGGCGCCCGCGCCGCCGATCCGGACGAAGACGTCCTGCACGGTGGTCGGGTTGGCCGAGTGGTCCGCCGACGCTCCCGTGGGGCCAACTTCCAGCAGTGTCTCCGAGTTGACGGTACCCGCGTCGATCAGGAAACCCGCGAGCCTTACGCCCTCGACGTCGGCGACGGTCAGGGCCGTGACGCCGTTGTCGGGGATCAGGGTGGCGTAACCGAGCCCGAGGACCACGGAGTTCGCGCTGTTGACCTGGATCGGCTGGTCGAGGTGGTAGATCCCCGGGGTCAGCAGGAGGTGAAGTCCCTGCGTGAGCGCCTGGTTGAGGGTGGCCGCGGTCACGCCGGGCTGGGCGACGTAGAACTGGGTCAGCGGAACCGAGGTGCCTCGGGGCGTGCCATTGCCCCACGTCACCCCGCGCGCGTCGGTGCGCAGTTCGGGCAGGAAGACTTTGTAGTCACTCCCGTCGAGGTAGAGGAAGGGCTTCTCGCGGGAGACGGGTGTCGTGTCGAGCGTGGTGTACGGCGGGCTCGGGAAGCTCTGCGCCGGAGCTCCTTCTACGCCCGAAAACACCATGTTCCAGACGGCGTTGAGCCAGCCGCCGACCGAACTGTCCCGGGTGTACCACTGCTGCTGCGAGTACGGCTGGACCTGGCCGTCGATCCGGCTGTCGGCGATGTAGCCGCCGCTGGCCCAACCGTAGCCGGTGGGCGCGAGGTTGAGGCCGCCCCTGACATGCATGCGCCGGAACGGAGCGGCCTGCGCGACCGCCCAGCGGTTGGTGCCGCTGACCGGGGTGAGAGCGAGGTTCTCCGCCGAACGCCAGAAGTTCTGCGTGGCGTTGCCGTTGAACCAGCCCGCGTCGACGGTCACGTCCCCGTTGATCGAGGTGTCGTCGGGAGACAGACCGAGCCCGGAGATCGAGGTGTAGAAGCCCAGTTGGGCATTGAGCCCGCTGTACGTGCCCGGCTTGAACAGCAGTTGATAACGGCCCGTGCCGAACTGCGCCGTCTCCTGCTGGGCGAATATCTCGTCCAGCTTCGCCTGGATACCGGCGGTGGACGGGTCGAACACGATGACGTTCGGGCCGAGATCACCACCTCCCGGCAGATCCAGGGCGCGGTCGGGAGCGGCGGACGCCGACGGTGACGAAAGGGCGAGCAGCCCCGGCGCGGCCGCCGCCGCGGCCACCGCACCGAGAACCGACCGGCGGGCAAGGGGAGTTCGGCCGAAGGACGAGGCAGACGCAGACGCAGACGCAGACGACGCTTCTGTGGGGGAAGGAGGCATGGGGGGCGACACTCCTGGTTCAGGAAATGAACGGTGGAGGGAATTGGGAGCGCTCTCTCGCCGATGCATGCTTCATCCGCGTGAACCATGCGTCAAGAGTTGTGACCGGAGTCCATGCATGGCGCGGCTGACGTAGGGCCATGAAACGCAGAAGGTGCCGACCGAGAATCGGCCAGCACCTGTATGCGTACTGCGAGTGTCCGAGGGGGGACTTGAACCCCCACGCCCGATAAAGGGCACTAGCACCTCAAGCTAGCGCGTCTGCCATTCCGCCACCCGGACTAGGTGTCTGCCGCCTGGCCGGGGGTGTTCCCCGCGGCGACATGGACAACAATACCAAGCTTTCGGAGCGCCTTTCACCTGCATATCCACCCCTGGGAGAGCCTGCCGCGACAGGCCCGCGACCTGCGGGAAGTCGCCACCACGGGTGAACGATCGGCTACGGAAACGGGCCGGTTTCCGGCACTCAGTCCCGCTCCCTGAGCACCAGGGTCCGCAGTGCCCGGACAAGTGACGCGGCCGCCTCTTCGTCGAGCGGCGCGAGGAAACGGCGCTCCGCCGCGCGGCGCGCCTTTTCGGCCTGGCACAGGCAGTCCTGACCCGCCGGTGTCAGTTCGACGATGTTCTTACGGCGGTCCTGGGGGCTGCGCCGCCGCTCCACCAGGCCGTGGTCCTCCAGGCCGTCGATCAGCGACACCATCGTGGTGCGGTCGACCCCGAGCCGCCCGGCGGCCTCGACCTGCGACAACGGCTCCCCTTCGGCGAGCACCACCAGGACGGCCAGCTCATGGCCGTCCACTCCGTGCGGCGCCAGCGCCTCGGCCGACGTCCTGGCCAGTTTCGCCTGGGCGTGCTTGAGGAGGTAGCCGAGCCGGGACTCCAGGGGGGTGGGCTGCTGATCGTTGGCCATTCGTCGACTGTATCCCGACTGAATCCTCCATCTGATCGTCAGCAAGCCTGACGATTGGCTAAGCTGACGGCCATGACGGACAAGGCAGACACGACCACCGTGCGCTTCGGGATCAAGACCACCCCCATGCATGTGTCGTACGAGGACATCCGACGGGTCTGGCTGGAGGCCGACACCGTTCCGGAGATCGCGGATGCCTGGCTGTGGGACCACCTGCTGCCGGTCGCCGGACCGAAGGACGGGCAGATACACGAGGGCTGGACCGTGCTCAGCGCACTCGCCGCGCAGACGCGGCGGCTGCGGCTCGGGCTCCTCGTCACCAGCAACCGCGTCCGTCCGCCGGCCCTGCTCGGCAAGATGGCGTCCACGGTGGACGTGATCTCGGGCGGACGTCTCGTGCTCGGGCTGGGGGTCGGCGGCACGCATCAGCCGCCGGGGGCCGGAGGCGTCGAGGGCGCCAATCCGGCGATCGCGGAGTACGAGGCGTACGGCCTCTCACTGGTCCCGCCGGGTGAGGGCCTCGCGCGGCTCGCGGAGACCGTCGAGATCCTGAAGGGGATGTGGACCCGGGACGTCTTCGACTTCGAGGGCCGCCACTACCGGCTCCGGGGCACGCGGTGCGAGCCGAAGCCCGTGCAGCGGCCCGGTCCCCCGCTGCTCATCGGCGGCTGGGGCACCCGGCTTCTGCGGCTGGTCGCCCAGCACGCAGACATCTGGAACGTTCCAGGGCCGCCGCACAACACCGTCGAGTACGTCGCCGAGCGTGCCCGCGTCCTCGACGCGCACTGCGCCGAACTGGGCCGGGATCCGGGCGGGATCACGCGTTCGGTGCAGGTCCTCGTGTCGTACGACGATCCGGCAGCGACGCGGGAGACGGTCGGCCGGCTCGTCGACGCCGGGATGAACCACATCGTGCTGAGTCTGCCGCGTCCCTATCCGCGGGGTGTGGCGCGGTGGTTGGCCCACGAGATCATCGCCGGGCGGCACCCGGTGGACGCGAGTGCCGCCCGGCCGCCGGTCACGGCATGAGCTGGTACTCCGGGAAATTGCCCGGCAACCGCTCCCCCACCGGTCCGTGTGTCACCGCGCGGACGAGGAGTTCGCCGCCGACGAAGGCGCCCCGCCAGGAAGCGCCGAACCCGCCGAACAGCTCGTCGCGGTCGCCGCGGGAGCGTGGCTTGCCGTGGCCGACCTTGAACGCGCGGATCTGCGGGGCCAGTCGGTCGTAGGTCGCGCGGTCGTCGGTGGACAGGGTGGCGACCAGCGCGCCGTTGGACGCGTTCATCGCGGCGAGCAGTTCCGCCTCCGTGTCGACCAGGACGATGGTGTCGACCGGGCCGAACGGTTCCGCGTGGTGCAGCGGGGACGACGGGGGCGGATTGAGGAGCGTGACGGGACGGACGTACGCCGAAGTGTCCTGCCCTGGAAGGAAGTTGGCCTCGGACAGCTTGCCGCGGTGCAGCGGTACGGCGCCGCGGTCGATCGCCTCGGCCACCTGGTCGTGGAGTTCCTTCGCCTTGGCCGCGTTGATCACCGGCCCGAAGTCCAGTTCCGGATACGGGTCTTGGGCGTGCCGGACCGCAAGAGGGTGGCCTACACGGAGAGTTCGGACCGCAGGGAGGTAGGCCATGAGGAACTCGTCGAACAGCTCACGCTGGACGACGAAGCGCGGGTACGCCGTGCAGCGCTGCTTGCCGTAGTCGAAGAGCTTGGGGATGACCGCGGTGAGCGTGTCCCAGTCCGTGTGGTTCCAGATGCCCCAGGTGTTGAGTCCTTCCTGTTCGAGGATGTGCCGCTTGCCCAGGTCGGCGACGGCCGTGGCCACCGCGGCTCCGGTGTCGCGGCCGCCGACGAAGGAGACGCAGCCGATCTCGGGCGCGCGGACCAGTGCCTCCGACAGTTCGCCTCCGCTGCCGCTGACGAGGGTGACGGGAATCCCCTCGCGCGCGGCGAGCGCGGCGGCCAGGGTGAGGCAGGCGACGCCGCCGTCGGTCGGGGTCTTGGCGATGACCGCGTTCCCCGCCAGTGCCTGCACGAGCATGGCGTGGACGAGCACGCTCATCGGGTAGTTCCAGCTCGCGATGTTGGACACCGGGCCGTCGAGCGGGGTGCGGCCGGCGAGCATCGGCTCGATGCCGTCGACGTACCAGCGCACACCGTCGATGGACCGGTCCACGTCCGCCTGCGCGAGCCGCCATGGCTTGCCGATCTCCCAGACCAGCAGCAGCGCGAGGAGTTCGCGGTGCTCGGTCAGGGCATCCAGCGTGGCGGCCACGCGGGCGCGCCGCTCGTCGAGCGGGACGTGGTGCCAGGCGCGGTGCTGGTCGAGGGAGGCGCGTACGGCCTGGTGGGCGGTGGACCGGTCCAAGCGGGGCGGGCCGGCGATCGGGCTGCCGTCGACGGGACTGGTGGCGGGCAGGGCCCGGCCGTCCCGCTGCCAGGCCGCGTTCCAGAGGTTGAGGACACGGTCGTCCTGGAACGCCTCGGGCGCGACGGCGAGACAACGCCGCCAGGCGTCACTCCAGGACGTGCCCGCTTTGAGGGTCGGGGGATGAACAGTGAGGCTGGGGCTAAGGGTTGATGCCATGCTTCGGCTCCGCTCTCGGTGCACAGTCGGGGCGGGGTGAGGCAGGAACGGTCCAACGTACGAACTGTCGTACAGATGAAGCTAGTTGCGCTCGAAGGAGCGCAACAGTCACGGCACCTCAACTATGAGTGACGTCACGTGCCGCTCACAGGAGGGTCCAGTGCCTCTTACGGAAGATCCAGCCGGTCCAGCACCAGCCGCGCGGTCTCCGTCGGCGTCCTTCCGACCTTCACTCCTACGGCCTCCAGCGCCTCCTTCTTCGCCGCCGCCGTACCGGAGGAGCCCGACACGATGGCGCCCGCGTGGCCCATGGTCTTGCCCTCGGGTGCGGTGAAGCCGGCGATGTAGCCGACGACCGGCTTGGTGACGTGGTCGCGGATGTACGCGGCGGCGCGTTCCTCCGCGTCGCCGCCGATCTCCCCGATGAGGACGACGAGTTCGGTGTCGGGGTCGTCCTGGAACGCGGCGAGGCAGTCGATGTGGGTCGTGCCGACGACGGGGTCGCCGCCGATGCCGACGCAGGTCGAGAAGCCGATGTCCCGTAGTTCGTACATGAGTTGATAGGTGAGCGTGCCCGACTTGGAGACCAGGCCGATACGGCCCGGCTTGGTGATGTCGGCGGGGATGATGCCCGCGTTGGCCTGGCCGGGGGTGATCAGGCCGGGGCAGTTGGGGCCGATGACCCGGGTGCCCTTCGACGTGGCGTACGCCGTGAAGGCGACCGAGTCGTGGACGGGGATGCCCTCGGTGATGACGACGGCCAGGCCGATGCCCGCGTCGGCGGCCTCGATCACGGCCGCCTTCGCGAAGGCGGGCGGCACGAACACGACGCTGACATCGGCTCCCGTCGACCGCATACCGTCGGCGACCGACCCGAAGACCGGCACGGCTCGGTCGTCGAAGTCGACGGTACGTCCGGCCTTGCGCGGGTTGACGCCGCCGACGACGTTCGTGCCGGCCGCGAGCATCCGGCGGGTGTGCTTCATGCCCTCGCCGCCGGTCATGCCCTGGACGAGGACCTTGCTCTCCTTGGTGAGGTAGATCGCCATGTCCCGGCTCCTTAGCGTGCGTTGGCGAGGTCGGCGGCGCGGCGGGCGGCGCCGTCCATGGTGGTGGCCTGCTGGACCAGCGGATGCGCGTGCCCGTCGAGGATGGCCCGGCCCCGGGCCGCGTTGTTTCCGTCGAGCCGGACTACCAGCGGCTTGGTCAACTGCACGGATCCCAGGGCCCGTACGATGCCGTCGGCCACCGCGTCGCATGCGGTGATCCCGCCGAAGACGTTGACGAACACCGACTTCACGGCCGGGTCGGAGAGGATGACGGACAGCCCGTCCGCCATGATCTGGGCCGACGCCCCGCCGCCGATGTCGAGGAAGTTGGCGGGCCGGGCGCCGCAGCCTGCGACCACGTCGAGCGTCGACATGACCAGGCCCGCGCCGTTGCCGATGATGCCGACCTCGCCGTCGAGCTTGACGTAGTTGAGCCCCTTCGCGGCGGCGGCCGCCTCCAGCGGATCGTCGTGCGCCGCCCCCTCGGCACCCCAACGCGCCTGCCGGAAACGGGCGTTGTCGTCGAGAGTGACCTTGCCGTCGAGGGCGAGGATCTGCCCCTGCTTCGTCCGGACGAGCGGGTTCACCTCGACGAGGACTGCGTCCTCGCGGACCAGCACCTCCCACAGCCGCACGAGGACGTCGACGGTCTGCGGCGGCAGGCCGGCCGCTGCGGCGATCTCGCCCGCCTTGGCCGAGGTGACTCCCTCGGCCGGGTCGATGTGTATACGGGCTACCGCATCCGGTCGGCTGGCGGCGATCTCCTCGATGTCCATACCGCCCTCGGCTGACGCGATCGCGAGGAAGCGGCCGGCCGCGCGGTCGAGGACGTAGGAGACGTAGAACTCGCTCTCGATGTCGACGGGTTGGGCCAGCATCACCTTGCCGACCCTGTGGCCCTTGATGTCCATGCCCAGGATCTGCCGGGCCGTGAGTTCGGCGGCGGCCGGGTCGGCGGCGAGTTTGACCCCACCCGCCTTGCCTCGTCCACCGGTCTTCACCTGGGCTTTCACCACCACTCGCCCACCCAGCCTGCGAGCGATCTCCCGTGCCTCCTTGGACGAGGCGGTGACCTCGGCCCGGGGCACCAAGATGCCGTGTTCCTCGAAGAGTTCCCTTGCCTGGTGCTCGTACAGGTCCATCTCGGCTCCTGACTTAAAAGTGCCGCACGCCCCCTGGACACCACCCACCGGATGCGGGATAACAAGCTTCATACAGTATTCGTCGACTGTATGCAATGTACCGCGAGAGCGTTCCAACCCCTACGAAGGGACAGGACTTCGCCATGCCCGACGACACCCAGGACGTGATTTCCGGTGGTCATCTCGTCGCCAAAGCCTTGAAGGCCGAGGGGGTCGACCGCATCTACACCCTGTGCGGCGGCCACATCATCGACATCTACGACGGCTGCGTCGACGAGGGCATAGAAGTCGTCGACGTACGCCACGAACAGGTGGCAGCCCACGCGGCGGACGGTTACGCGCGGATCACCGGCAGGCCCGGCTGCGCGGTGGTCACCGCGGGGCCCGGTACGACCGACGCCGTCACCGGTGTCGCCAACGCCTTCCGCGCCGAGTCCCCGATGCTGCTCATCGGCGGCCAAGGGGCCCTCACCCAGCACAAGATGGGGTCCCTCCAGGACCTGCCGCACGTCGACATGATGACGCCGATCACCAAGTTCGCGGCGACCGTGCCGGACACGGCACGCGCCGCCGACATGGTGTCGATGGCGTTCCGCGAGTGCTACCACGGCGCGCCCGGCCCCTCCTTCCTGGAGATCCCGCGCGACGTCCTCGACGCGAAGGTGCCGGTGGGCAAGGCGCGGGTGCCGAAGCCCGGGGCGTACCGAGCCTCGACCCGCTCGGCCGGCGACCCCGAGGCGATCGAGAAGCTCGCCGACCTGCTGGTCCACGCCGAGAAGCCGGCGATCCTGTTGGGCAGCCAGGTGTGGACAACTCGCGGCACCGAGGCGGCCATTGACCTCGTCCGCACCCTCAACATCCCCGCGTACATGAACGGCGCGGGGCGCGGCACCCTCCCGCCCGGCGACCCGCACCACTTCCAGCTGTCGCGCCGGTACGCCTTCTCCAACGCCGACGTCATCGTCATCGTCGGCACGCCCTTCGACTTCCGCATGGGCTACGGCAAGCGGCTCTCCCCCGACGCGACCGTCGTGCAGATCGACCTCGACTACCGCACCGTCGGCAAGAACCGCGACATCGACCTCGGCATCGTCGGCGACGCGGGGCTCGTGCTGAAGTCGGTCGCGGAAGCCGCCTCGGGACGCCTCAACGGCGGTGCGTCCAGGCGCAAGGAGTGGCTCGACGAGCTGCGCGCCGCCGAACAGGCCGCGATCGAGAAGCGGTTGCCCAGTCTGAAGTCGGACGCGTCACCGATCCACCCCTACCGCCTGGTCAGCGAGATCAACGACTTCCTCACCGAGGACTCCATCTACATCGGCGACGGCGGCGACATCGTCACCTTCTCCGGCCAGGTCGTGCAGCCCAAGTCGCCCGGCCACTGGATGGATCCGGGCCCGCTGGGCACCCTCGGCGTCGGCATCCCCTTCGTGCTGGCGGCCAAGCAGGCACGGCCCGACAAGGAGGTCGTCGCGCTCTTCGGCGACGGCGCGTTCTCCCTCACCGGCTGGGACTTCGAGACCCTCGTCCGTTACGACCTGCCCTTCGTCGGCATCGTCGGCAACAACTCCTCGATGAACCAGATCCGTTACGGCCAGGCCGCCAAGTACGGCCTGGAACGCGAGCGGGTCGGCAACACCCTCGGCGACGTCCACTACGACAAGTTCGCCCAGATGCTGGGCGGTTACGGCGAGGAGGTCCGCGACCCCGCCGACATCGGCCCCGCGCTGCGACGCGCCCGCGAGTCGGGCAAGCCGTCGCTGATCAACGTCTGGGTCGACCCGGACGCGTACGCCCCCGGAACCATGAACCAGACGATGTACAAGTGAGGTGAACGGCCATGACCGCCAGGGCACTTGAGGGCATCCGCGTCCTCGACATGACGCACGTCCAGTCCGGCCCCTCCGCGACCCAACTGCTCGCCTGGCTCGGCGCCGACGTCGTCAAGCTGGAGGCACCGACCGGCGACATCACGCGCAAGCAGCTGCGCGACCTCCCGGACGTCGACTCGCTCTACTTCACGATGCTCAACTGCAACAAGCGGAGCATCACCCTCAACACCAAGACCGAGCGCGGCAAGGAGATCCTCACCGAGCTGATCCGGCGCTCCGACGTCATGGTCGAGAACTTCGGGCCGGGCGCGGTCGACCGTATGGGGTTCACCTGGGATCGCATACAGGAGATCAATCCCCGCATTGTGTATGCGTCCATCAAGGGCTTCGGGGACGGCCCGTACACCAACTTCAAGGCGTACGAGGTCGTCGCGCAGGCGATGGGCGGGTCGATGTCGACAACCGGCTTCGAGGACGGGCCGCCGCTGGCGACGGGCGCTCAGATCGGTGATTCAGGCACAGGAGTGCATACAGTAGCCGGGATACTGGCGGCACTCTTCCAGCGTGAGAGCACCGGCCGAGGTCAGCGGGTCAACGTCGCCATGCAGCACGCCGTGCTGAACCTGTGCCGGGTGAAGCTGCGCGACCAGCAGCGTCTGGCGCACGGGCCGCTCGCCGAGTACCCGAACGACGACTTCGGCGACGAGGTGCCCCGCTCGGGCAACGCGTCCGGCGGTGGTCAGCCCGGCTGGGCGGTGAAGTGCGCGCCGGGCGGCCCGAACGACTACGTGTACGTCATCGTGCAGCCGGTCGGCTGGAAGCCGCTCACCGAGCTGATCGGCCGGCCCGAGCTGGCCGAGGACCCCGAGTGGTCCACGCCCGAGGCCCGGTTGCCCCAGCTCTCCAAGATGTTCCAGCTGATCGAGGAGTGGTCGTCCACGCTGCCCAAGTGGGAGGTTCTGGAGCGGCTCAACGCCCACAACATCCCGTGCGGGCCGATCCTTTCGACCAGGGAGATCATCGAGGACGAGTCGCTGGTCGCCAACGAGATGGTCGTGACGGTGCCGCACCCCGAACGCGGCGAGTTCGTCACCGTCGGCAGCCCGCTCAAGCTCTCCGACTCCCCTGTGGACGTGACCAGTTCACCGCTGCTCGGCGAGCACAACGAAGAGGTCTACATCGGCGAACTCGGTCTCGGAGACGAAGAGTTGCGCCTCCTCAAGTCGAACGGGGTGATCTGACGTGATGGCAGAGGACCGGGTCCTGAAGGTGCGGGCGCTTCTCGACTCCGTGCGGGCCGAGGGGCGGTTCGCGCTGACCGCGCCCGAGGGCAAGGTGATCGCCGACGCGTACGGGATCGCCGTACCGGGCGAGGAGTTGGCGACGGACGTCGACGAGGCGGTGGCGTTCGCGGCCCGGTTCGGCGGGCCCGTCGTGATGAAGATCGTCTCTCCCGATATCCTGCACAAGACCGACGCCGGCGGAGTGATCGTCGGAGTGGAGGGCGCGGCGGACGTACGGGCCGCGTTCCACAGGATCGTCGACAACGCGCGGGCGTACGACGCCGGCGCCCGCATCGAGGGTGTCCAGGTACAGGAGTTGCTGCCACAGGGGCAGGAGGTCATCGTCGGCGCGGTGACCGACCCGACGTTCGGGAAGGTCGTCGCGTTCGGGCTCGGCGGGGTGCTCGTCGAGGTGCTCAAGGACGTGACGTTCCGGCTCGCGCCCGTCAGCCCGGACGAGGCGCTGTCGATGCTGGACTCGATCCGCGCGGCGGAGATCCTGCGCGGGGTGCGCGGCGCACCGGCCGTCGACCGGTGGGCGATCGCCGAGCAGATCCGCCGGGTGTCCCAACTGGTCGCGGACTTCCCGGAGATCGCCGAGGTGGACCTCAACCCGGTGATCGCGACTCCGGAGGGTGCGGTCGCCGCGGACATCCGGGTGATCCTCGCCGAGTCGCAGCCGGTACCCCGTCGACGGTATACACGCGACGAAATCCTGACGACGATGCGCCGGTTGATGGAGCCGACCTCGGTCGCCGTGATCGGTGCCTCGAACGAGCAGGGCAAGATCGGCAATTCGGTGATGCGCAACCTCGTCGACGGCGGCTTCGCCGGGGAGATCCATCCGGTGAACCCCAAGGCCGATGACATTCTGGGCCGCAAGGCGTACAAGAGTGTCACGGACGTTCCCGGTGAGGTGGATGTGGCCGTCTTCGCCATTCCCGCCAAGTTCGTGGCAGCGGCACTGGAGGAGGTGGGACGCAAGAACATCCCCAACGCCGTCCTCATCCCCTCCGGGTTCGCCGAGACCGGCGAAGTCGCCCTCCAGGACGAGATCGTGGCGATCGCCGAGCGCTACGGCGTGCGCCTCCTCGGGCCGAACATCTACGGCTACTACTCGACCTGGCAGGACCTGTGCGCCACGTTCTGCACGCCGTACGACGTGAAGGGCGGGGTGGCGCTGACCTCGCAGTCCGGTGGCATCGGGATGGCGATCCTGGGGTTCGCGCGGACCACGAAGACGGGGGTGTCGGCGATCGTCGGGCTCGGCAACAAGTCGGACCTGGACGAGGACGACCTGCTGACCTGGTTCGGCGAGGACCCCCACACCGAGTGCATCGCGATGCACCTGGAGGACCTCAAGGACGGCCGCGCCTTCGTGGAGGCAGCCCGAAAGACCGTACCCCGTAAGCCAGTTGTGGTACTGAAGGCGGGTCGTACGGCGGCAGGCGCGAAGGCCGCCGGGTCGCACACGGGCGCGCTCGCGGGCGACGACGCGGTGTACGAGGGCATCCTCAAACAGGCCGGGGTCATCCGCGCCCCCGGGCTCAACGACATGCTGGAGTACGCGCGCGGCCTGCCCGTGCTGCCAACTCCCAAAGGTGACAACGTAGTTATCATCACAGGCGCCGGAGGGAGTGGCGTACTCCTCTCCGACGCGGTGACCGACAACGGCCTTTCCCTGATGGAGATTCCGCCGGATCTGGACGCGTCCTTCCGGAAGTTCATCCCGCCCTTCGGGGCCGCGGGCAACCCGGTGGACATCACCGGGGGCGAGCCGCCGTCGACGTACGAGGCGACGATCCGGCTGGGACTTGAGGACCCGCGCATCCACGCGCTGGTGCTCGGTTACTGGCACACCATCGTCACTCCCCCGATGGTCTTCGCGGAGCTCACCGCCCGCGTAGTGGCCGAGTTCAAGGAACGCGGCATCGAGAAGCCGGTGGTGGCGTCACTCGCGGGTGACGTCGAGGTCGAGGAGGCCTGCCAGTACCTGTACGAGCGCGGGGTCGTGGCGTACCCGTACACGACCGAGAAGCCGGTGGCCGTGCTCGGCGCGAAATACCGATGGGCCCGCGCGGCAGGGCTGTTGGGCGGTGGTTCATGACGTGAGCCGACGCGGGGCCGGCCGACAGTGCGGTCGGCCGGCCCCGGGGACCCGTGCGCACGCGAAAGGCATTGGACAGGGGGCGCTGGCCAGAACTTTCGACGCAAGGGGCACTGAGCGATGGCACCAACGGACTACCAAACGTCCGCCCCCTACAGGGAGGTGACGGACCGTCACGGCCGTGTGTACCGCATCGGTGAATCCGATGTCGACATCATGGGCCGGGCGCGCAAGTGGATGGTCGTCCTGCCCTGGGTGGGCATGATGGGCATCAGCTCCGCCGAGTACGCGTTCACGTCGGCGGAGGACACGCTCCACGACGCGCATCTGTGGAGCAGTGGACACATCTTCTGGCTGATGGGCGTCTGGGTGTTCTTCCAGGCGGCCGTGGCCTTCCCGGCCGGGCAGTTGCGAGAAAGTGGCAAACTCCCCGCCCGTACGGCCATGTTGATCGGCGCGCTCGGCACCCTGCTGGGCTATCTGGCGCTGGCGTTCGCGCCGAACGTGCTCGTCGCCTACTTCGGCTTCGGCATGTGCAGCGGTATCGGCGCCGGTCTTGTGTATGCGACCTGCGTGAACATGGTCGGCAAGTGGTATCCGGAGCGCAAGGGCGGCAAGACGGGCTTCGTCAACGGCGGATTCGCCTACGGGTCCGTGCCGTTCGTGTTCCTCTTCACCTCCGTGCTCGACCTCGGCAACTACAAGGTGCTGCTGAGCCTGGTCGGCGTAGGCCTGTGCCTGGTGGTGGCCTCGGCGGGCTGGTTCTTCCGCGATCCGCCGAAGAACTGGTGGCCCGCGCACGTCGATCCGCTCACGGCGGCCCAAGACCCCAGGATCCGGCGGGCGTTGGAGAAGAACCCGCCGGCGGTCAAGCAGTACACACCCAAGGAGGCCGCCCGTACCCCCGTGCTCTGGATGATGTGGTTCTGTCTGCTGTGCACGGCCGGCATCAACATCTTCGGCATCGCCTTCCAGGTGCCGTTCGGCAAGGACATGGGCTTCGCGGGCGGGATCGTGGCCACGGCGATGTCCCTGAAGGCGATCGTGAACGGCACCGGGCGCGGTGTCATCGGCTGGATCTCCGACCGTTTCGGCCGCCGCCACACGCTGATCATCGTGTGTCTCGTGCTCGGCACAGCGCAGTTCGGCGTGCTGGTGTCGGGCCAGATGGGCAGCATGCCGTTCTTCCTGTTCTGCTCCATGGTCTCGGGTTTCGGCGGCGGGGCGATCTTCCCGCTGTTCGCGGCCATGACGGCCGACTACTTCGGTGAGAACAACAACGCCAGCAACTACGGGATGGTCTACAGCTCCAAGCTGATCTCGGGGCTCGTCGGCTCCGGTCTGGGCGCGGTCGTCGTGGGTGAGTGGGACTACCACGGCGCGTTCGTCCTGGCCGGTTCGGTGGGCCTGGCCTCCGCGGTGCTGGCGCTCTTCCTCAAGGCTCCGGGCAGGCCCAACGCCCGGCGCATCGTGCCCAATCCGCACCCGCTCGGCGAGGAGATGGCGTGACATGACCGCAGATCCCATCACCACGAACGAATCCGGCGCCGCGAACCGTCCCTACCGTGAAGTGACCGACGCCCACGGCCGCGTCTACCGCGTCGGCGAGACCGACCGGGACATCCTCGGCCACTCACGCAAGATCATGATCTATCTGCCGTGGATCGCCATGATGGCGATCAGTGTCTTCGAGTACGCGTACGGCTCCGCGGAGGACACGCTGTCCAGCGCGCACGGCTGGACGCAGAGCAACACCTTCTGGATCCTGAGCATTTGGGTCTTCTTCCAGGCCGGCATCGCCTTCCCGGCGGGCTGGATGCGGGAGAAGGGCATCCTGTCGGCCCGCAGGGCGATGTACGTCGGCTCCGTGATGTGCGTCCTCGGCTTCCTCGCCCTGTCCCACCTGGACAACGTGTGGCTGGCGATCATCGGCTTCGGCGTCATCGGCGGCATAGGCGCAGGCCTGGTCTACGCGACCTGCATCAACATGGTCGGCAAGTGGTTCCCCGAACGGCGGGGCGCCCGCACCGGGTTCGTCAACGGCGGCTTCGCCTACGGCTCGCTGCCGTTCATCTTCATCTTCAACTACGCCTTCGACACCGGGAATTACCACCGCGTCCTGGACCTGATCGGCTGTTACATCCTGATCGTGGTGTTCGGGTGCGCGTTCTTCTTCAAGGACCCGCCGAAGAACTGGTGGCCCGCCGACATCGACCCGCTGACCTACGGCGGCAACGACAAGAGCGCGACGAGCCTCGCCAAGAACCCGCCCGCCGTAAAGCAGTTCACCCCCAAGGAGGCCATCCGCACGGGCATGCTGCCCCTGATGTGGCTGTCCATCGTGCTGACCGCCGGGGTGTCGATCTTCGGGATCTCCTTCCAGGTCGACTTCGCCAAGGACGTCGGTTTCGGCCCGCTGGTGGCGGCCTCCTCCATGGGCATCATGGCCGTCATCAACGGCATCGGCCGCGCGGTCGTCGGCTGGCTGTCCGACCTGTGGGGCCGCAAACTCACCCTGGTCTTCGTCATTCTGGTCCTGGGCCTCGCCCAGTTCGGCGTGATCTGGGCCGGCCATCTGCGCAGCGAGTGGCTGTTCCTGTTCTTCGCCTTCCTCTCCGGCTTCGGCGGCGGCGCCTTCTACCCGATGTTCGCCGCGCTGACCCCGGACTACTTCGGCGAGAACTTCAACGCCACCAACTACGGCCTGGTGTACAGCGGAAAGCTCGTCAGCGGTCTCTTCGGCGGCGGACTCGGCTCCATGGTGGTCGCGGCCTGGGGCTACAACGGCGCGTACGCACTGGCCGGCGGAGTCTCGATGGTGGCGGCGGCGATCGCGTTGCTGCTGCGTCAACCGGGGCGCGGCGACAGGGAGTTGACCCAGGTTCCTCAACCACAGCCCGCGGCCTGACAGTTCGTACGACACGGTCGCCGACCTGGACCTGCCCCTGCCCGATGGCCCTCCCCGAGGGGAGGGCCATCGCCTTCATGCCTGTCGGCGCGTCAGGAGGCGTACCGGGCTCAGGACTTGGCGCGCTCGTGATACGACCGCCGGGTGTGCTCGGTGTGTTCACGCATCAGCAGGCCGGCACGCAGCTCGTCGCGGGCGGTGATCGCGTCGATCAGGGTGCGGTGCTCGATCCACGACGTCAGGCCGCGCTGACGGGCCACTGGCGTGTAGTACCAGCGGACCCGGCGGTCGACCTGCGCGGCGAGTTCGGCGAGGACGGCGTTGCCCGCCAGCTCCATGATCTTCGCGTGGAAGCGGGCGTTCATGGCGACGGCGGCGTCCACGTCGTCGGCGTCGACGGCGCGCTCACCCTCCGCGCACAGCTCCTCCAGGACGGTGATCCCGGCGCTGCCCGCGTTGACGGCGGCGAGGCGGGCGGCCTCGGCCTCCAACAGCGTGCGTACGGTGAGGAGTTGGTCGGCCTCCTCCTCCGTCGGCTCGTGCACGAACGCGCCCTGGGCGGGCCGTAGATCGACCCAGCCCTCGGTGTTGAGCCGCTGCAGCGCCTCGCGCACCGGCTGCCGGGACACCCCCAGGTGCCCGGCGAGTTCGCTCTCGACGAGATGCTGACCGGGCTGCAGGGCGCGGGTGGTGATGAGTTCGAGCAACGCCTCGTAGACGCGGTCACGCAGCGGGCCCGGGCGTTCGAGTTTGGGCACCGCCCCCTGCGGCAGTCCTTGCGACAACATCGCGGTCCCCCTCCTGGGCAACATCGGCATTTTGCAGACAGTAGCCAGCAGACAGTCGCCGTACATGGCCGTACGACCAAGTATCGATTGTCTATCGTCTACAGTCTACGGCGCACAGTAGCCAGAGGGTGCGGAAGTCGGCCTCGTCACATCCGAGGTCATACCTGAGCGGGTGCGCAGGTCACGGGCAGCGGACGACCTGGCCGGCGTACGACAGGTTCCCGCCGAAGCCGAACAGCAGGACGGGGTCGCCGGTGCGGATGGCACCCTGTTCGACGAGTTTCGAGAACGCGAGGGGGATGCTGGCGGCCGAGGTGTTGCCCGATTGGACGACGTCGCGGGCGACGACCGCGTTGACGGCGCCGATCTTCTCGGCGAGGGGCTCGATGATGCGCAGGTTCGCCTGGTGGAGGACGACGCCGGCGAGGTCGGCGGGGGTCAGGCCCGCCTTCTCGCAGGCCTTGCGGGCGATCGGCGGGAGCTGGGTGGTGGCCCAGCGGTAGACGCTCTGGCCCTCCTGCGCGAACCGCGGGGGCGTGCCCTCGATCCGTACCGCGTGTCCCATCTCGGGCACGGAACCCCACAGCACCGGTCCGATGCCGGGTTCGTCGGCGGCCTCGACGACGGCGGCCCCCGCTCCGTCGCCGACGAGGACACAGGTCGTACGGTCGCTCCAGTCGGTGACCTCGGACATCTTGTCGGCGCCGATGACCAGGGCCCGGGTGGCCGCTCCCGCGCGGACGGCGTGGTCGGCGGTGGCCAGGGCGTGGGTGAAGCCGGCGCACACGACGTTGACGTCCATGGCCGCGGGCGACGGGATGCCGAGGCGGGCGGCGACGCGCGCGGCCATGTTCGGGGAGCGGTCGATGGCCGTGGAGGTGGCGACCAGGACCAGGTCGATGTCCCCGGGCGTCAGGCCCGCGGCGGCGAGGGCCTTGGCGGCGGCGTGCGCGGCCAGCTCGTCCACGGGTTCGTCGGGCCCGGCGATGTGTCGCGTCTGGATGCCCACCCGGGAGGTGATCCACTCGTGACTCGTGTCGACCATGCCCGCCAGGTCCTCGTTGCTGAGTACCTTGGCGGGCTGGTAGTGGCCGACGGCGGCGATCCGCGTGCCGTTCATGGGTGGTCCCCCTCGTTGCCTTGGGTAGCGGGATCCACCAGTCTTGCCAGTGACTCGCGGGTACGACGGCAGGTGATGCCACAGGAAACAACCGTCCGGGTTGTCGGCTTCTGTCATCCATCCTGTGATTGGCGGTGTCGCCCGAACATTCAGCCGGTGAACAGCTGCTTCGCCTTGAGGACGAGTTCGTACAGGCCGTACGCGAGCGGTGCGCCCACCCAGAGCCAGGCGAAGGCGATGAGCGGCCGTCGGTCAGGCGGACTCTGACTGCTGTCGTTCGACATCGGCGGCCTCCCTCGGGGCGGGGATGTGGTGGCGGACGTTGACGGGCTTGACGAGCTCGTTCGCGACGAAGCCGATGACGAGCAGCCCGATCATGATGATGAAGGACGTGTCGTAGAGGGACGCGCCGTGCTTGCCGGCGGCCTTCTGGTGGTCGGCGATCCAGTTCACGATCAGCGGTCCGAGGACACCGGCCAGGGACCAGGCGGTGAGCAGCCGGCCGTGGATCGCGCCGACCTGGTAGGTCCCGAAGAGGTCCTTCAGGTAGGCGGGCACGGTCGCGAAACCGCCGCCGTAGAAGGAGAGGATCACCAGCGCGCACAGGATGAACAGCGGCTTCGAGGAGTCGCCGAACAGGGCGATGAGCGCGTACATGACCGCTCCGACGCCGAGGTAGACGCGGTAGATGTTCTTGCGGCCGATGAGGTCGGAGGTCGAGGACCAGCCGATGCGGCCCGCCATGTTGGCCGCGGAGAGCAGCGCGACGAAGCCGGCGGCGGCCGACACCGTGACGGGGGTGGAGGAGTCCGCGAAGAAGTCCGTGATCATCGGGGCGGCCTTCTCCAGGATGCCGATGCCCGCGGTCACGTTCATGCACAGGACGACCCACAGGCACCAGAACTGCGGGGTGCGTACAGCGCTGTTGGCCGAGACCTGCACGCCGGAGAGGACGCTGGGCGCGTTCTCGACGGGCTTGTCGGTGCGTGGCACCCGCACGAGGAACACGCCGAGTGTCATGAATACCGCATACGAAAGACCGAGTACGAGGAACGACTGGGCGATGCCGGTGTTGTCGGAGCCGAACGACTTCAGCATCTGAGCCGACCACGGGGAGGCGATGAGCGCGCCGCCGCCGAAGCCCATGATGGCGATGCCGGTGGCCATGCCGGGGCGGTCCGGGAACCACTTGATGAGGGTCGAGACCGGTGAGATGTAGCCGATGCCGAGGCCTATCCCGCCGACGAAGCCGTAGCCGAGGACGATCAGCCAGAACTGTTTCGTCTCCGCACCGAGCGCGGAGATCAGAAAGCCGGAGGAGAAGCAGACGAGGGCGACGGTCATCGCCCAGCGCGGCCCGTTGCGTTCGACGAGGGTGCCGCCGAACGCGGCCGACAGGCCGAGCATGACGATCGCGAGCTGGAAGGGCAGGGCGCTCTGTGTGCCGCTGAGGTTCAGTGAGGATTCGAGCGGCGGCTTGAAGACGCTCCAGGCGTAGGCCTGGCCGATGGAGAGGTGTACCGAGAGGGCGGCGGGCGGAACCAGCCAGCGGCTCCACGCCGGGGGTGCGACTGGGGGACTCATGATCCCGGACGGTAGGGAGTGGCAAGGGAGTTGAGAAGGCGGCGCGTCGACCGTATGCGATGAGCGGTATGCAGAGTGCGCCGAACGGTCGCCGCGGAGTTCCGACTCCCGCCTCGCGCCCCGGTTCGCGCGTCTGAACTCGCTCCTCTCCCACGCCTGTTCTCGTCCGGCGGGCGAGCCTCAGCCCTGGACGGACTCCGCGATCCGCCGGGCGGCCTCGGCGGGGGTGAGGTGCGTGGTGTCGACGACCTCCGCCTCACGATGGAGCCAGGTGCGGGCCGCTTCGGCGTACGGCTCCAGGTATCGCAGACGGAACGGGGAGTTGGGGCCAAGGACAGTGTCACCCGCGATACGCCCGCGGAGCGTGTCCTGGTCGGCGTGGAGGACGAAGTGCCGTACGGGGATGGCGTGTTGGGCGAGACCCGCGCTGATCTCACGCCAGTACTGCTCCACCAGGACCGTCATGGGCACCACCAGGGTGCCGCCGGTGTAGTCGAGGACGCGGCGGGCGGTCTCGACGACGAGTGGTCGCCATGGCGGCCAGTGCTGGAAGTTGTCCGTCGCGGGCAGTCCCGGCGTGATGTCCATGAGTGTCTCGCCGACCTTCTCGGCGTCGAACACCCGTGAATCCGGGAGCAGTCGCTGCACGAGCGGGCTGGTCGTGGTCTTGCCCGCGCCGTGGGTGCCGTTGAGCCATACGATCATGGACCCGACGCTAGCGCGGCCCGGGCCGCGGGCTCAGGGATACAGCGCGATCAGGGGCACAGCGCACCGTCCCTGTCCGAACTCTTGCCGACCCATCTTCCATACTGTAGACAATATTTCGTCGACACTGTTCGGCCAGGGTTCCGCCCGGCGCCGTCGGGGCGGCACCCACCTCCGCGGTACTCCCTCGACCGAACGGAGAGTCTCCAGTGAGAGTCGCAGTCCTCGGCGCCGGTGCGATCGGTGCCTATGTCGGCGCCGCGCTGCACCGTGCGGGCGCCGATGTGCATCTCGTCGCCCGTGGACCGCATCTCGCGGCCATGAGGCAGCACGGCGTCCAAGTCCTCAGCCCGCGCGGCGACTTCACCGCCCGCGCCCATGCCACCGACGACCCGGCCGAGATCGGCCCGGTCGACTTCGTCCTCCTCGGCCTCAAAGCCAACTCGTACGCGGCGTGCGGGCCGCTGATCGAGCCCCTGCTGCACGACACCACGGCGGTCGTGGCCGCCCAGAACGGCATCCCCTGGTGGTACTTCCACGCGCACGGCGGGCCCTACGACGGGCAGCGCATCGAGAGTGTCGACCCGGACGGCGCGGTCAGTGCGGTGCTCGCGCCCGAACGGGCCGTCGGCTGTGTGGTCTACGCGGCAACGGAGCTGGCGGGACCGGGAGTTGTGCGCCATCTCGAAGGCACCCGCTTCTCCGTCGGCGAGCCCGACCGCAGCGTCTCGGCGCGCTGTCTGGCGCTGAGCGAGGCCATGCGGGCGGGCGGGCTGAAGTGCCCGGTGGAGCCGGATCTGCGCAACGACATCTGGCTCAAGCTGCTCGGCAACATCTCCTTCAACCCGATCAGCGCGCTGGCCCGCGCCACCATGCGGCAGATGTGTCTGCATGGCGGCACCCGCAAGGTCATCGAGATCATGATGACCGAGACACTGTCCGTCGCCGGGGCGCTGGGCTGCGAGGTCGGCGTCTCCATCGAACGGCGGCTGGCGGGCGCGGAACGCGTCGGCGACCACCGCACCTCGACCCTTCAGGACCTGGAGCGCGGCAAGCCGCTCGAACTCGACGTACTCCTCGCCGCGGTGGTCGAGTTGGCGGAGATCACCGGTGTGGAGGTGCCGACCCTGCGCACCGTGCATGCCATCTCGGACCTGCTCGCGCTGAGGAGTGCCGCATGAGGAGATACGAGTGGGCCGCGAGCCCACTCCGCACATGCAGGACAATGAGAGCGGGAAGGTCATCTCGCCGCACGACGGCCCGGTGACCCGCGGCACCCTCCGCAGCAAGGGCCGTTTCGGCCACCAGCACGTACAGAACCGGGGCTGATCAGGACATGGGACGAGTCACGGAACGACGCAAGGTGACCCGTATCCGGGACGGCGTGGTCACCAGCCGCCCGGACACGCTCGTCGCCGAGGAACCCCTGGAGATCAGGCTCAACGGCAAGCCGCTCGCGATCACCATGCGCACCCCCGGCGACGACTTCGCGCTCGCCGCCGGGTTCCTGGTCAGCGAGGGTGTACTGGCCAACGCATACGATCTGCAGAACATCGTGTACTGCGCGGGGGCGACCGTAGACGGTTCGAACTCGTACAACGTGGTGGACGTACGGACCTCTCCCGACGTCGTCATTCCGGACATCACGTTGGAACGCAACGTGTATACGACGTCCTCGTGCGGTCTGTGCGGCAAGGCGAGCCTGGACGCGGTCCGTACGACGGCGCGCTGGCCCATCGCCGACACTCCCCCGGTCCGTGTCGAGCCCTCGCTGCTCGCGGGCCTCCCCGACCGGCTGCGCGCGGCCCAGCGGGTCTTCGACCGGACCGGGGGTCTGCACGCGGCGGCCCTGTTCAGCGAGGAGGGCGAGCTGCTGGACGTACGGGAGGACGTCGGCCGGCACAACGCGGTCGACAAACTGGTCGGCCGTGCCCTGCAGAACGGCGACCTGCCGCTGTCCCGGGTGATCCTGCTGGTGTCGGGCCGGGCCTCCTTCGAGCTGGCCCAGAAGGCCGTGATGGCCGGGATCCCGATGCTGGCGGCGGTGTCCGCGCCCTCGTCGCTCGCCGTGGACCTGGCGGCGGAGACGGGTCTGACCCTGGTGGGCTTCCTGCGGGGCAGCAACATGAACGTGTACGCGGGCGAGGACCGCATCGCCCTGCGGGCCGCGGCCGCCCAGGGCTGAGATCCGCGCCCCGCGTCACGGCGGCGGGGCCCCGACCGGCGGGGAGCGCCCCCTGCGCCGCAGGGGCCCCGCCTCAGCCTCACCCTCACTCGCGGCCCCCGCGAGAACCGCGCCCTCAGCCTCTGGCGACCTGCGCGGTCTCCACGAACGCCGTGATCAAGGGTGACCGGCGGGCCGCCTCCCAGGCCAGGATCACCTCGTCGGGTTCCGCGTCGGTCACGGGGACGTAGGTGATGTCGGGGCGGGAGTACTGCTCGGCGACGGAGACGGGGACGAGGGTGATGCCCGCACCGGAGGCCACGGCCTCGAACTTCTCCTCGATGCTGCGGATCGGTACGTCGTCCGGGCCGGGGTTGGCGTACCGCAGCCAGGTCTCGCCGTCCAGGTCGGCCCGCACGAGGTCCTGCTTGCCGGCGAGGCGGTGGTCGGCGGGCAGCATCGCCACCCGGGCCTCGGTGAACAGCGGCAGCAGCGTGAGGCCCTGCTCGCGGATCGGGCGGCGCAGATAGGCGAGGTCGACGGTGCCGTCGAGGATCAGCTGCTCCTGGTCGTCCCATTCGACCCGGCGGGCCTTGACCTCGATGCCGGGGTGGGCGGCACCGTAGGCCCGCAGCGTGTGGGTGATCACGACACCGGCGCGGAAGCCGACGACGAGCCGGTGCGGCCCCCGCGCGGACCGATGTACCCTGCGGCGCGTCGCGTTCGCGGAGGCGAGCAACGCACGCCCGTCGTCGAGGAGTTGGCGCCCGGACGCCGTCAACGTCACCCCGTGACTGTCACGTTCGAAGAGAGTGGCGTCCAAGTCCTTTTCCAGGGCCCGGATCTGACGGCTCAACACCGGCTGCGCGATGTGCAGCTGCTCGGCCGCGCGCCCGAAGTGCAGCAGCTCGGCCACCGCCACGAAGTAGCGCACCTTGCGCAGGTCGAGGTCCATGGGTGCCGCCCTTCCGTGCGCCGTCGGCGATGCCTTCAGGGTATCGCCACCGTCGAAAGAGGTCTTGGACGGCGGGGCGACGACGGCCGCAGGCTGAATGGCGTCACAGCAACGCGCACAACCCGGAAGGGGCAGGACATGGGACTGCGAGGACAGCGGATCGTCGTCATCGGCGGTACGGCGGGAATCGGGTTCGCGGTCGCGGAGGCGGCCGCACGGGAGGGCGCCCGGGTGGTCGTCGCCTCGCGCCGGCAGGAGAGCGTGGACGCGGCGCTGAAACGGCTCCCGGAGGACGCCGAGGGGCGGGTGCTCGACGCGAGCGACGAGAACGCGGTGCGGGCCTTCTTCACGGGGCTCGGCGGCTACGACCATCTGGTCTACACGGCCGGTGAGGCGCTGCTGATGGAGAGCCTCGCCGAGTCCGACCTCGGGCGGGCCCGCGCCTTCCTGGACACCCGGCTGTGGGGCGCCTACACGGCGGTGAAGTACGGCGCCCCGTCGATCCGGGAGGGCGGTTCCGTGGTCCTGACCACGGGCACCGCCGGACGCAGGCCGCTGCCGGGCACGACCGTCGCCGCCGCGCTGTGCGGGGCGATGGAGTCGCTGACCCGGGCGCTGGCCCTGGAACTGGCCCCGCTGCGGGTCAATGTGGTCGCGCCCGGTGTGGTCCGCACCGAGCTGTGGCGGGAGTTGGACGACGAACTCCGGGACGGGCTGTTCGAGTCCGCCGCCGGGTCGTTGCCGGTGGCCCGGGTGGGCGAGCCGGAGGACATCGCCGAGGCGTATCTGTATCTGATGCGCGGCGGCTATACGACCGGCTCGACGGTGGTCGTGGACGGCGGCACGGTCCTCGTCTGACCGCTCCGCCCCCGCGTCAACCACCCGGTCGGCCAACCGACTTGAAGCCCGCTTCAGCCGCCCGGCGCGCAGCCCGCCTCAGTCGCTCGTCCCAAAGCGCACCTCCCCCGCCGTGACCACCGACCCCAGCCGCGGGAAGTCGAGCTTCACCGACGCCTGGTGCTCGGCCGCGGTGAGCGCACTCATCGCGTCCTCGACGAAGACGAGTCGGTGGCCCAGGTCGCCGGCGGCACGCGCGGTGGACTCCACACCGAGGTTGGTGGCGATCCCGCCGAACACCAGGGTGTCGACGCCCCGTTCACGCAGTCGCTCCTCAAGTCCCGTGCCCTGGAAGCCCCCGATCGTCCGCTTCACGATCTCCAGGTCACCGTCCCGGAACAGCCCGTCGGCGAGTCCACTGCCGGCGGGCTGCTCGGTGATGCCGGGACGCTCCACCCGGATCAGCACGACGGGCGCACCGGCGGAGCGGAAGGTGGCCGCCAACTCCTCGGCCACGGCGAGGACTTCGGTTCCCTTGTACGGTTCGAGCGGCAGCGCGACGATGCGGTCCATCAGGTCGACGAGGACCAGGGCGGTGCGCTCGGGGTCGAGAGCCGGCCGGGATTCGACAGTCTGGGGTGGGGTCATGACGGAACGTTAGCTGCCGTCAGCCGTCCGTACCGGAAATCCGGATCAACAGGCCCATGAACTGGTCGCGTTCGGCCTCCGACAGCGGGGCGAGGAGCTGCTCGTTGGCCGCACGGGCCGCCATCTCGCAGCGCTTCAGCAGCCGCGCGCCCTCGGTCGTCAGCGACACCGCGTTCTTACGGCGGTCCTTCGCGTCGGGCTCCCGTACGACGAGGCCGGCGGACTGGAGGTCGTTCAGCACGCCGACCAGATCCTTGGGGTCGAGCCCGACACCGCGGCCGAGGTCGGCCTGGGCGACCGGTGCGAGGTCGCGGACGGCGGAGAGCACCACGTGGTGCCACATCTTCAGCCCCTCGGCCGCCAGCGCGTCGGCGACGAGCGCCCGCCCCCGGGCGGCTGCCCGGCCGAGGAGCCAACTGGGGAGGGAGCGGATCGCGGAGAGAGGTGCTTCGGGCATACGGGCAGCCTAACGAAAAATCGTTGGACCTCCCAACGACATTCCGAATACCATTGGACCTCCCAACGATTCTGGAGGTGCGATGCGTCGTGTCCGGTACGAGTCCACTGGCGGCCCGCTGTTCCTGGAGGACGTCCCCGCCCCCGCACCGGGCCCCGGCGAACTCCTCGTCCGTACCGAGGCGATCGGGGTCACCCTGCCCGTCGTCCGCAAGGTCACCGAGGCGGCCGAGCCGATCCCGCTCGCCGGCGAGATCGCGGGCGAGGTGGTCGCCGTAGGACAGGACGTGACCCGTTTCCGGGCGGGCGAGCGGGTGACCGGGCTCTGCTTCGGGCACGGGTACGCCGACTTCGCGGTCCTGCACGAGGTGATGGCCTCCGCCATCCCCGACGCCGCCTCCGCCGTCGACGCGGTCGCGCTCGTCCGCAGCGGACTGGTGGCCCTGGGCGCGCTGGACGCGGCCCGACCCGAACCGGGCGAGACCGCGCTGATCACGGCCGCGGCGAGCGGAGTCGGCCATCTGGCAGTGCAGTTGGCCAGGGCGCGGGGTGCCGGGCGGGTCGTGGGCGCGGTCTCCGATCCGGCGAAGAGCGACTTCGTGCGGGCGCTGGGCGCCGACGAGATGATCACCTACGACCACCTGGACCGGCCTGGCTGGGGCGAGCCCGTCGACTACGTACTCGACGCGGTGGGCGGCGAGTTGCTCACCCCGGCCATAGCGACGCTCGCCCCGGGCGGGCGGCTCGTGGCGTACAGCTCGGGTGGCGGGACGAGCCGGGCGTACGACCTTCTCGTGGGCGCCAAGTCCGTGATCGGGTTCCAGATGGCGCGGATCGCGCGCGGGAAGCCGGAGTTGTACGAGCGGTGGCGGCAGGAGCTGTGGAGGCTGTTCGCGCAGGGCGCCCTGAAACCGTCCGTGCACGGGGAGTTCGCGCTGGCGGAGGCGGCGAAGGCGCACGAGGTGATCGAGTCGCGGAGCAACCTCGGCAAGGTCGTGCTGCGCCCCTGAGGCACCCCGTCCCCACCTGACGAACACTCACCATCCGCCCGGCGTTGCGAAGTTATGGGGCGCCGGGCACTGCACGCTTCTTGTGAGGCGCCGGAGGCCCCAACTAACGTCTGTGACGCGCCCGTTGGACGTGGGATGTCCGGATGTCCAGACGAATGAAGGGCAGGTAGCACCACCATGCCGTCGAGTCTTCGCGCACGTCTGAGATCCACCCTCACCGCCGCACTCACCCTGGCCGCGCTGCTCATGCTCCCGAGCCACGCGCACGCCACCGCCCAAACCACCTCTCCCAGCCCCGAGTTCGACCAACAGGTCCTCTTCAAGGCTCCCCAGGACGCGGGCTACGCCTGCTTCCGGATCCCGGCCATGGTGAGGACCGACGACGGCACCCTGCTCGCGTTCGCCGAGGGCCGGGTCCTCAACTGCGGTGACGCCGCCGACATCGACATCGTCGTCAAACGCTCCACGGACGACGGTGTCACCTGGAGCCCGCTGCAGGTCGTCAACCACGGCGGCGGCGACACGCACGGCAACCCGGCACCCATCGTGGACCGCAGGACGGGCCGCATCCTGCTCGCCGAGACGTACAACACGGGCCGCACGGACAGCGCCAGTTGCTCGGTCCCCTGCGACCGCACCCCGCACATGCAGTACAGCGACGACGACGGTCTCACGTGGTCGCAGCCGCGTGACCTGAGCGACGAGATCCTGCCCCCGAACTGGAACTCCTGGTACGCCACAGGACCCGTGCACGGCATCCAGCTCACCCATGGCCGGCACAAGGGCCGGCTCGTGTTCGGCGTCAACACCGAGACCTGGGACGGGAGTCGGGTCACCGCGAACAACGCGGCGCTGATCGTGAGCGACGACGGCGGCGACCACTGGAGGATCGGCGCGACCGACTCGTACCCGATCGCGGCCGACGGGACGTGGCGGCAGAAGCCGTCCGAGATGACCCTGACCGAGCGCACCGACGGTTCGATCCTGGTGAGCGGCCGCGAGCAGGACGGAACCGACCTCGGCCACCGTACCCAGGCGGTCAGCCGTGACGGCGGCGACAGTTTCACCGCGCCTTTCCGCGACCTGCCCGACCTGTACGCCCCGCAGGTCCAGTGCTCGACGCTCGGCGTCGGCTCCCGCATCCTGCTGGCCTGCGACGCCGACCCCGACCGCCGCCGCACGATGATGATCCGCTCCTCCTACGACGGCGGCCGCACCTGGGACAGCGTGGACCGCGGCACGGTCGTGACGAAGGACTGGTCGGGCTACTCCGACATGGCGCGCATCGACGGCGACACGGTGGGGCTGCTCTACGAGGGCGGCGCCGTGACCGCGACCGACGAGATCCGCTTCGCCCGCTTCAACGAGGCCTGGCTGCAACCGCGTCGGGGCCCGGACCCGACGACCGCCGACCTCGCCCCGCACGCCCAACGCGCGGCGGTCCTGGGAGGCGCCCAGGAGACCGACGGCGTGTCCGGCGGCGCCCTGTCCTTCGACGGCGTGGACGACGCCGTGCGCCTGCCGTACAGCGACCGACTCCCGCTGGGGACAAAGGACTTCACGGTGTCCCTCTGGTTCCGCTACACCGCCACGACCGGTGATCAGCCGTTCCTGTGGATGGGCGGGGTCGGCACCACCGAACCGCAGGTCTGGCTGCGCGGCGAGCCCGCGGGCAACCACGTCCGGGCGCTGATCACCACCCGGGCCGGCGCGACGACCGTCCACACCATCTCCGTGGTGACCGCCGGCGCCTACAACGACGGCCAGTGGCACCAGGCCGTACTGCGGCGCGGCGGTGGGCAGTTGACCCTGTCCGTCGACGGCACGACGGTGAGCACCGCGGACATCGTGGGCTCGGTCAGCCGCAACTCTCCGTTCGGTGTACACATCGGCCAACGCATGGACAGCATGCAGTACTTCACCGGGTCGATCGACGAAGTCCACGTCTGGGACCGGCTGTTGACGGACGACGAACTGGCCGCGCAGCACCCGTCCCCCGCCGGGACCGTCCTGTGGCTGCCCATGGACCATGTGAGCGGCAGCCACTAACGTCCCGGACGTGCCCGAGGACCGACGAGCACGACAGCGGAGGGGAGCCGGGGTCGGTCTGCTGCTGACCCTGGTTCTCGCCGCCGTGCTGCTCACCGCCCTCCCCGGGCACCACGACCGGAAGGGCGGCGGCGCGTGCACGGCCCGTACGGTGCGCTCCTGGTCTCCGGACGCGAGGCTCACCGACTCCTTCGCCGCGTACGGCGACGACGAGTCCCGCGCCGACGACTGGACCGGCGGCGACGGCACCCACTCGGTGCGGCTGCCGGACGGCCGGGTGCTGTGGCTGTTCTCCGACACCTACCTCGGCCAGGTGTACGCCCCGCCCAACCCGGTCGGCGAGTCGTACACCTGGCGGGACACCAGCGCGCCGCTGGTGCGCAACTCGGCGGTGGTGATGCGGGACGGCCACCCCCAACTCACGCTCCCCGCACCGCTGTTCCTCGATCCCGCCCCGAACGAGTGGCGTTGGCCGGTCGCGGCCCGCGTCGAGCCCCGCTCCCCCGGCTCGCCCGAGTCGGTCGTACGGGTGCTGCTGTGGACGCGGACAGCGGGGGCGTACCCGTGGATCTACGGCGTTCCGATCGCGACCGAGGTCGCCACGCTGTCGCTGCCGGATCTGCGGGTGGAGTCGATCGTGAAGGTCTTCGGCCAGGAGCTGGTCCAGGACCCGTCCCGGCGTGTGCAGTTCGGGACGACGACGGTCGCGGTGGGCGGCTGGACCTACGTCTTCGGCGGGAACGACGCACAGGCCGCGGCCCGGCCGACCTCCTCGGCGTATGTGGCACGGGTGCCGGAGGGACGGCTCGGGGAGCCGGGTGCCTGGGAGTACTGGGACGGCTCGGCGTGGACGACCCGGGCCGGGCCTCGGCCGGTGCTCGGCGATGGTCGACACACCGGCGTGGGCAGCGCGTTCTCGGTGGTGCGGGACGGCGGGACGTACGTCCTGTTCACGATGGCCGCGGGCAGCCGGGGGCTCACCACCGTCACCTCGTACTGGGCCTGTTCGCCCACCGGACCGTGGCACGGCCCGACGAGGAGTTTCAGCCCGCCGCTGCCGCGAGGACAGGTCGCCGCGTACAACCCGCAGGTCCACACGGAGTTGGGCGACGAGGACCGGCTCGTCCTCAGCTACGACGTCAACTGGCTGGACGCGACCGCCACTTCGGCCGCGCTGAACCTCAGCCGGAACGTGTCCCTGTACCGACCGCGGTTCGTGACCCTGCGGTTGGGGCCGCCGGCTCGGTGACCTCGGGCAGCGGATCGCGGGCGCGGCGCTTGGCGATGACCGCGCACACCATCAGCTGCATCTGGTGGAAGAGCATCAGCGGCAGCACGGCCAGCGAGGCGTGGGCGCCGAACAGGACGCTGGCCATGGGCAGTCCGGAGGCGAGGGACTTCTTCGAGCCGGCGAACTGGATGGCGATCCGGTCCTCCCGGTCGAAGCGCAGCGCCTTGCCGCCGTACCAGGTCAGGGTGAGCATCACGGCGAGGACGACGGCCTCGACGGCGAGCAGTCCGGCGAGACGGATCGCGCTGACCTGGTGCCAGATGCCCTGGACCATGCCCTCGCTGAACGCGGTGTAGACGACGAGGAGGATCGAGCCGCGGTCGACGTAGCCGAGGATCTTCTTGTGCCGGGTGATGAACCCGCCCTCCCGTCGCCCACCACCACCCTGCTCGACGCGCTTCGCGCGGCCCCTTTTGACTCCGCAGCGCCGCAGCACCTGCCCGGCCAGGAACGGCACCAGGAGTTGCAGCACGATCTTGAGAAGCGAATCGGCGGAGAAACCACCGCCGCTGCTGCCGAGCAGCGCCGCCGCGAGCAGCGGGGTGACGACGATGCCGGCGAGCGAGGAGAAGGAGCCCGCGCAGATCGCGGCGGGCACATTGCCGCGCGCGATCGAGGTGAACGCGATCGACGACTGCACGGTCGACGGGACCAGGGTGAGAAACAGCAGCCCTTGGTAGAGGGGGTGGGTCAGGATCACCGGGACGAGCCCCCGGGCGGCCAGGCCGAGCAGCGGGAAGACGACGAAGGTGCAGGCCAGGACGGTGGTGTGCAGCCGCCAGTGCTTGAGGCCGTCCAGTGCCTCACGAGTCGACAGGCGCGCACCGTAGAGGAAGAAGAGCAAGGCGATCGCGGCCGTGGACGCGCCCGAGGCGACGTCGGCGCCCGTACCCCTCGCGGGGAGGAGTGCGGCGACGCCCACCGTCCCGAGCAGCAGCAGGATGTAGGGGTCGACCGGCATCCGACGCGGCCATCGCAGGCGTTTCACTGTGCTCCACTGTCTCGCTTGTCTCGCTGTACGTCCGGTCCGTCGTCCGGCGCGGACTCGTGCCCTCCCCATCCTCCTCTCCGGACTCTTGATCGGGAATCCGTCATACCGCTCTGACTGCCATCACGTTTCGCGATAACCGGCTACGATGTATGCCATGTACGACCTCTCCCACCTGCGTACCTTCCTCGCGGTGTCCCAGACGCTGAGCTTCACGCAGGCCGCCCGGCGGCTCGGGCTGCGCCAGTCCACGGTGAGCCAGCACGTGCGGCGCCTGGAGGACGCGACGGGACGGCAGCTGTTCACCCGGGACACCCACTCCGTGGAGCTGACGGAGGACGGCGAGGCGATGCTCGGCTTCGCGCGCCGCATCCTGGAGGTGCAGGAACAGGCGTCGGCGTTCTTCACCGGCACCCGGTTGCGCGGCCGCCTGCGCTTCGGCGCGTCCGAGGACTTCGTCCTCACCCGGCTGCCCGAGATCCTGGAGGGCTTCCGCTACGACCATCCCGAGGTGGACCTGGAGCTGACGGTCGAGCTGTCCGGCACGCTGCACGAGCAACTGGCGGCCGGGAAGCTGGACTTGGTGCTGGCGAAGCGCCGCGCCGAGGACCCGCGGGGCGAACTGGTCTGGCACGACAAGCTCGTGTGGATCGGTGCGGAACGGCTCCGCCTGGACGCGGATCGCCCGGTGCCGCTGATCGTCTATCCGCCGCCCGGCATCACCCGGGCGCTCGCGCTGGAGGCGCTGGAGCGGCAGGGGCGGGCGTGGCGCATCGCGTGCACGAGCGGGAGCCTGAACGGGCTGATCGCCGCGGCCCGGGCGGGGCTGGGGGTGATGGCCCACTCGCGGGGGCTGGTGCCACCGGGGCTGGTGCGGATGCCCGAGCGGGCGGGGCTGCCGGAGTTGGGCGAGGTCGACTTCGTGCTGGTGCACGGGCGGCGGCGGGTTTCGGCACAGGGGGCCGCGGATGCGTTGGCGGCGGCGATTCTGGCGGGTGGGGACCGATTGCACCGGCGCGGCCCGTAGTTTCTGTTTTTCAATGCGGAAAACGTAAGCCGACTTCTACAAGAATGCCGACGTCCATGAATTCCTCGGCCGGCCGTGATGGAATTCCCGACAGCGGGCGGCGCCGCCGGAAGCAGCGCCGCCCGTTATGTCATCGGCGGACGATTCAGGAGAACGAGAACTCTCCTCCGTAATCGGTGTCGTGGTCGCGGTACACGGAGCTGTAGTTGAGCTGGCTGGTGTCGACCACGCCGTCCTTGACCGAGAACTCGATCCAGACACCGGGTCCGTCGATGCGGACGTAGTCGCCCGCGGTGTCCAGTGCGGTGGTGCCCGAGTACGAGATGTAGGTGTCGTCGAGCTCGGACTTGTAGGTGCTCAGGGTGGACGCGGCGGTCGTGTCGTCCGCGGCCTCGACCCACGGCGTGATGGCGTCGAGCACCAACTGCTGCTGGTCGTCGGTCAGTTCGCTGACCGCGAGGCCCTCCTTGGTGTCGGGGAAGTCGCCGTCCTCGTCCGGGCCGAGCACGACGTCGGTGGTGGAGTCGGAGAGCTCCGCCTCCGACAGCTCGTCGTCGCTCAGGCCTTCGAGCATCGACTCCATCCCGTCGTGCATCCCGGACAGGGGTGCGTAGGTGGTGCCGTCGTCGTCGGTCCAGGTGGCGGGTTCCACTCCGGCGAAGTACGGGGTGGTGCCCACGACCTCCCCGTCCTTGTAGGTGAGGTTGACGGCCAACTGGTCGCCGCCGAAGTGCAGTTGCCAGGTGCCGGAGGTGCTCGGGGTGCCCAGGAGGGCGAGGTAGTTGTTGCCGCTGCCGTAGCTGCTGTCGGTCTCGCCGAGGACGTCGTCGGCCGCCAGGATCTGGCTGATCTGGTCGTAGCCGGTGCCGGTCCCGGTGCCCGTGGCCGCCTCGACCACCGCCTCGGCGGCGGCGAGCTGGGTGTCGCTGAGCGTGCTCAGCTCGATGCCGACCCGGCAGTCCGCACCGCACGCCTCGTTCGACCAGGCGATGGCGTTCGCCTGCGTGAAGTCGAGGAGTACGTCGGCCTGTTGGTCGTCGTCCAGGGTCTTCAGGAACGCGTTGGCGGCGTCGACCACTTCCGATACGGACGAGCCCGTGCCGGCCGTGCCCGTGGGCTCGGGGGCGGACGCGGAGGCCGGCGTGGAGGGGGAGGTGGATCCAGGGTTCGTCGGGGAGGTCGATCCGGGGGTGGTCGGGGACGCGCTGGTGGAGGGGTCGGGCGTGACGGAGGCGGCGTTCGCGTTGGCGTACATCGCGCCACCGAGGAGGGTCGTCGCCGCCGCTAAGGCCATGACCACCTTCCGGTGACGTCCCAGCGACCTGCGGTGAGCGTTTTTGGTCTTCAATTCGACATTCCCTTCAGGGGGCTCACCGGAAGGACTTCCGAAGACTAGTTCCAAAAGATCTTTCGGGAAATCCCTGCGGCATCGGTTTGGACGAGCCACAGTCGATCGCCGAACACTGTGATTCCCATCTCCGGGTGCTTGGTTTTGCGCATGATTTATCTTGAACCTACTTTGAGGAGGGCGAGTTGAGGAGAAGCGTCCGATACGTCAGCCGTTTGACCCTGCGCGGGACGTTCTCCGAGCACGTGCTGCGGGCCGCGTGCGCGTCGGGGCTCGACTCGGCGCTCGTGACGGCCGGCCGCGTCGAGACGGCGGAAGTGACGGAATCCGTCGCGCGGACGCTGACCGGGGAGGAGAAGGCGTCACACCGGTGACGTCCCGTCACCGGGACGCCACGGGTAATCGGGTCGTACAGATTCAGTGGAGATTACGGGCCCGAAACCTACGGAACCGTAAGGATTTCTGTCCGACCCTTCCCCTTGTGAGGGCATTTTCCGCTGCTGACCAGTGCGGACATGAACACCGCTCCCTTTCCCACCCCCTCCCGCCCTTCCGCCCGGTGGGGTAGCTTTCACGGCGCTGTAGGGGAGTGCCAACAGGAGCGGGGAGCGGGGTTTGCGCGAGTACAACAACCCTCCGTTGGCGTTGGCACCGCCGGTGGGCGGTCTGGCCGACGTCGTCTTCGAGCGTGCCCAGGACGACCCCCTCCACGTCTCCCTGGGCCGCAAGGACGGGCAGGACGAGTGGCGGGACGTGACCGCCGCCGAGTTCCGCGACGAGGTCCTCGCCCTCGCCAAGGGCCTGCTCGCGCAGGGCATCCGCTTCGGCGACCGGGTCGCGATCATGTCCCGTACCCGCTACGAGTGGACGCTGTTCGACTTCGCGCTGTGGACGATCGGCGCCCAGGTGGTGCCGATCTATCCCACGTCGTCGGCCGAGCAGTGCTTCTGGATGCTGCACGACGCGCAGGTCTCGGCGGCGATGGTCGAGCACGAGGACCACGCGATGACCATCGCCACCGTCATCGACCGTCTCCCCGCGCTGCACCAGCTGTGGCAGCTCGACACGGGCGCCGTGCAGGCGTTGTACGACGCCGGCGCGCACATCGAGGACGAGGTGGTGCACCGGCACCGCCAGGCCGTCACCCCGGACTCGACCGCGACGATCATCTACACCTCGGGCACCACGGGCAGACCCAAGGGCTGTGTCATCTCGCACGGCAACTTCATGTACGAGGCGGACACGGTCATCGACTCCTGGGAGTCCGTCTTCCACTCGAAGAAGGGCGACGAGGTGGCGACCTTGTTGTTCCTGCCGCTGGCGCACGTCTTCGGGCGGATGGTGGAGGTCGCGGCGATCCGCGGCGGGGTCCGCTTCGGCCACCAGCCGCAGCTGAACGCGGCCGCCCTGCTGCCCGACCTCGTCGCGTTCAAGCCGACGTTCATCCTCGCCGTGCCGTACATCTTCGAGAAGGTCTTCAACGCGGCCCGCCGCAAGGCCGAGAAGGACGGCAAGGCCGGGCCGTTCGAGAAGGCCGTCGAGATCGCGGTGAAGTACGCGGACGCCATCGAGGCGAAGGCGTGGGGCACCGGACCCGGCCCCTCGGCGAGCCTGCGCATGCAGCACCAGCTCTTCGACAAACTCGTCTACTCCAAGGTGCGGGCCGCCATGGGCGGCCGGATCCGCAACGCCATGTCCGGCGGGTCGGCCATGGACCGCCGCCTCGGACTGTTCTTCGCGGGCGCGGGCGTCCAGATCTACGAGGGCTACGGCCTCACCGAGTCGACGGCCGCCGCGACCGCCAACCCGCCCGACCGCACCCGCTACGGCACGGTCGGCCAGGCCATCCCCGGTGTCACCGTGCACATCGCGGACGACGGCGAGATCTGGCTGAACGGACCCAACGTCTTCCAGGGTTACCTCAACAACCAGAAGGCCACCGACGAGACCCTGCACGACGGCTGGCTCGCCACCGGTGACCTGGGCTCCCTCGACGAGGACGGCTATCTCACCATCACCGGGCGCAAGAAGGAGATCCTGGTGACCTCCGGCGGCAAGAGCGTCGCGCCCGGGCTGCTGGAGGAGCGGGTGCGGGACCATCCGCTGGTCTCGCAGTGCATCGTCGTCGGCAACGACCGCCCCTACATCGCCGCGCTCGTCACCCTCGACCACGAGGCCGTCGAGCACTGGCTCACCATGCGCGGCAAGCCGCAGATGTCCCCGGCCGAGCTGGTGCGCGACACCGACCTGGAGACCGAGGTGCGGCGCGCGGTGGTCGCCGCCAACACCCTGGTCTCGCAGGCCGAGTCGATCCGCACCTTCCGGATACTGGCCCAGCCGTTCACCGAGGAACACGGTCTGCTGACCCCGTCCCTGAAGCTGAAGCGCAAGGCCATCGAGAACACATACTCCAACGAGGTCGAGGCGCTGTACCGGGCCTGAACTCCCGCTGCCCTAGCCGATGTTCACGCGGAAGATCTTGTCGGATCCGTCCGCCTGGTTTCCGTTGTTGTCGCAGTTGGTGGTCGACAGCCACAGCTGGTCGGCGCCGGGGACCTTGGTGACCGTGCGCAGGCGTCCGTACGTTCCGACGTAGTACGCCGTCGGGGTGCCGACGCTCTCGTTGTCGCCGTTGATGGGGACGCGCCACAGGCGTTCGCCGCGCAGGGACGCCATGTAGACGACGTTGCGGACGATCGCGATCCCGCTGGGCGAGGCCTCGTCGACGTTCCAGGTGGCCTTGGGGTTGGTCATCCCGGCAACGCCGCAACTCCCCTCGCAGGTGGGCCAGCCGTAGTTCGCGCCCGGCTTGATGAGGTTGAGTTCGTCCTTGGAGCTGTTGCCGAACTCCGCTTCCCACAGACGGCCGTTGCGGTCGAAGGCGAGACCCTGCGGGTTGCGATGGCCGTACGAGTAGACGTAGTTGCCGAACGGGTTGCCGGGGGCCGGCTTGCCGTCCGTCGTCATGCGCAGGATCTTGCCGTTGAGGGAGGTCTTGTCCTGGGCGAGGTCGGGTGTCTGGGCCTCGCCGGTGGAGACGTAGAGGTAGCCGTCCGGGCCGAAGGCGAGGCGTCCTCCGTTGTGGTAGCGGTTCTTCTTGATGCCCTGGAGGAGGACCGTGTAGCCGGTGAGGGTGGTGCCGTTGTACGTCATGCGGACGACGCGGTTGCCCTCGGACGCGGTGTGCATGAAGTACACGTAGTGGTTGGTGGCCCACTTCGGGTCGACGGCGACGCCGAGGAGGCCGCCCTCGCCGTTGGTGGTCACCACGTTGGGCACGGTCCCGACCTGGGTCCGGGTGCCGTCCTTGGCCGTCTTCCAGACCCGGAAGTCGTCCCGCTCGGTGACGAGAGCGCTCTGGCCGTCGGGCATCCAGTAGGTGCCCCAGGGGATGGTCCAGCCGGTGGAGAGCGTGGCGATCGACGAGGGGACACCGCCGTCGGTCGCGCAGGCCTTCGTGGTGAAGGTGACGGTGTTGCTCGGCTCGGAGAGGTTGCCGGCCGCGTCACGCGCTACGACGTTCAGCGAGTACGGGCTGTCGCAGGCGAGGCCCGTGAGGGTGGTCGAGGTGCCGGTGGTGACCGTCTTGTAGACGGTGTCCCCGCTGCGGATGTCGTATGCGACAACCGATCGGTCGTCGGTGGACGCGCCCCAGGTGAGGTCGACCGTATTCGATGTGCTGTCGACCGCGGACAAAGTACCGGGCTTGGTCGGCGGGCTGGTGTCGGAGCTGGGTTTCGTCGTGCAGTCGACGACCGGGCTCGCCGCCGAGGCGTTGCCGGCCGCGTCCCGGGCGATGACGGTCAGGTCGTAGGTGGTGTTCGGGGCGAGCCCGGTGAGGGCCTCGCTGGTCGAACTCCCGGGCGTCTCACCGATCTTGTTGCCGTGCTCGTAGAGGTCGTACGCCGTGACGCCCACGTTGTCGGTCGAGGCGCCCCAGGCCAGCGTCAGGCCGTCCTCGCCGATGTCCGGGCAACTCGGCTGGCCGGGACGGGTCGGTGCCTGGCCGTCGGAAGCCGTTCCGACGCTGATGCGGTCGAGGTTGGGGCCTCCGTTCGCGGTGGTCGCGGTGGCCCGGATCTTGTCGGTGCCCGCGGTCAGGGGGACGTTCACGGTCTTCGTCACCCAGGTGTTCCAGTCGGCGGTGGCGGGGAAGGAGACGGCGGTCGCTACGACCGTGCCGTTGACGGAGATGTCCAACGGGCGGTCGGTGGCGGTGCCGTTGGCGTAGCGCAGCGCGACCGACGCGGTGCCGGTAGCGGCGGCGCTCACCGTGAACTCCACATACGAACCAGTGACGTTGGTGTAGTCGACGAAGCCCGTGCCCGTGTAACCGGTGTGGTTGGTGGCCACGGTGCCCTGGACGACGGCGGCGTCCTCGGCCTGGTAGTCGGTGCTCGCCGCGTGCGCGGCAGTGCCGGTGAGACCGGCGAGCGGCGCGGCGAGCGCCAGAGTGAGGGCGAGGGAGAGGATCGGCGTGAGGCCTCGCGTGCCCCGCGCCGGTGTTCTGCCGCGTGTCATGAGTGCCCCCTCAGGGTGCTGTCGACCGGGTTCACACGGATCAGGCGGGTCTCGCCCGGCCGTAGCGTCGCGCTGTACGAGTCCGCGATGGTGCCCTTGTGGGAGCCGGACCAGAGGTCGGTGACGTCGCCGGAGCCGGTGAAGCCGACCTGCGACCAGTTCACGGAGACCGTCGCGCTGCCGGACGTACCGGTGTTGAACAGGGCGACCACGTAGGCGCCGTCGCTCTCGCGTTTGCTCCAGGCCTGCTTCACGCCGCTGTTCACCACGCGTTTCGCGGCGACGCCGTCCTGGTCGACGCCGATGAGGCGGTCGTTGGTGAGCATCGCCTTGTCGACGGTGTCGAGGTGGGTGAGGTCGGTGCCGAGCAGCAGGGGCGAGCCCGCCATCGCCCACAGGGTGAAGTGCGAGCGCCGCTGGTCGGCCGTCAGGCCCACCTGGTCGCCGTTGCCGACCTCCAGGGAGTCCAGGTCGTTCCAGCCGCCCGGACCGGCGTACGGCTGCCAGGAGGCGGCGGTGTTGAAGCGTGCGGAGACGTGCGACCAGTCGGTGAGCGGATAGCCGCTGCCGTTGGCGCCGGGGCCGCAGTAGCACTCGACGTCGCCCTGCGTGCGCCAACTGTTCGCCAGCGAACGCCAGGTGGCGGCATCGGCGATCGGAAGGTTGTTGGACAGCGCGAAGTTGATGGGCCGGCCAGTCGCCCGCAGGGCCTTGTCCCAGGCCTGGACGTCGGGGATGTCGGCGCTGCCCACGCCGTCGATCTTCAGGTAGTCGACGCCCCAGGAGGCGAACTGCTTCGCCCACAAGTTCACGAACTCCTGGGCGCCCGGCTTCCCGTAGTCGATGTAGTACATGTTCTTGCAGTTGTAGTTCTTCTCGGTCCTGGTCGTGTCCGCGATGTCCTTCGCGTGGTACGAGGTGCCCTCGATCGGCGTGTTCGCGGTGACCGCGTTCTTGGCGATGCCCGGGGTGACGTAGAAGCCGAACTTCAGTCCCTTGGAGTGGATGTAGTCGGCCAACGCCTTGATTCCGGACGGGAACTTGGCCGTGTCGACGGCCCAGCGGCCGTAGGAGTCGACCGTGAAGCCGTTGGCGTCGCACTTCTGCCAGAAGTCATCGAGGTTGACGTACACGAAGCCGTGGTTCTTGAGGCCGCTCGACACCAGGGCGTCTGCCTGGGCCTTGATCTTGGCCTCGGTGGGCGTGCGGCGGACATAGCTCCAGCTGCTCCAGCCCATGGCGGGGCGCAGCGACTGGCCGTTGTCGGACATGGGGGTGAGGGTCGCGGGGGTCGCGTAGGACGTGCCGATCCAGGCCTCGTCGATACGCAGCCGCTCGTAGCGGGTGGTGTCGGTCGACGCGGCCCAGGTGGAGTCGACTTCGAGGCGGACGTAGCGGGCGTTGGCCGCGGTGAGGTCAATGCCCTGGATTCCGCGGCGACTTGGGAGCTGCCCGGTCTTGACGGCGCTCCCCCAGTTCGTGCCGTCGTTGCTCAGGAACACCTTGTAGTCCTTGATCCGCGCCGACTGTTCGGTGTCGGAGCGGGCGTAGGCCACGGAGTCCTCGCGCTGGTTGAGCCCGATGTACTGCGTCCTCTTCGAACTGCCCAGGTCGAAGGTGAGGTTGACCGGCAGGGTCTTGCCGTTGTCCCAGTAGGTGAGGTAACTCCCGTCCCCGGCGGCCGAACCCGCGTGCCCGCTCGCCGAGGCGCTCGCGCTCACGGTGACGCCGGACAGAATGCCCTGGCGGCCGGCGGTCGTGACCTTGAAGACGGTGTCGTACGGGTCCCAGCCGCCGAGACCGCTGAGCGTGAGCACTCCACCGGACTGGGACCATGAAATCGCCGCGCCGGTACGGAGGTTGGTGACGGAGGCGATGCGGTAGCCGTTGTCGCGGATGCGCAGGGTGCTGGTGCCGGGCGGGGTCAGGACGTGGACGTACTGGAGGTTCGGGTCGGTCCGGCTGATCGTGGTGACGCCGTGGGCGCCGTCGTTCCAGAAGCCGGGTTTGAGGCCGCCGTACATGTAGCCGCCGCCCTCGGTCCCGTGCAGGGATTCCCAGATGGGGTCGAGGTAGGAGTCGGCGAAGGTGTTGAAGGCGGTCTGGTTCGCCGGGAATCTGCCGTTGACCTGGGCGGTCTCCGCCATCAGCGCCTTGACCGAGGAGCCTGCGTTGGTGACGAGGCGGCCGAGGGTGAGGGCGCGGTCGACGGACGGGTCGGAGCCGTCGTACCACCAGGCTCCGGTCGACGGGAGTTTGAAGTCGGCCTCCGTCAGGCGGGGTTGAGCGGTGTATACAGCCTGCGGGTAATTGTATGCGGGCGACATTCCCGTCTTCTGCTCGTTGCTGATCATGTCCATGATCGGGGTGTCTTCGTTGTTGTTGCTGAGCGTGTAGTTGGGGCGTTTCTGGTAGATCTGCTGGTAGAGGTCGTGGCTCTCCCAGTACGCGTTGTCGTTGTCGATCCAGAAGCCGCCGAGGTCGGGATAGCGGTCCATGACCTCGAAGAAGTTGTCGTAGCTGAACTGCCCGAAGCCGTCCCGGGTGGTCAGGTCGACGTTCTTGCCCTTGTAGGCGGAGTAGGCGGCCGAGTCGAGCCACTCGTGGCCGCCCTCGTCGTGCCACTGCGGGTCGTCGGTCATGTAGAGGACGACCTTCATGCCCTTGGCCTTCGCCGCCGTGATCAGTTCACCGAGGAAGTCCCGCTTGGTGGAGCAGGATCCGGGGATCTTCGAGGGCCAGGGGCGGGCGTAGCCGAGGCGACTGTGGAATGTAGCCAGTACGAGGTATTGCGTATGCAGTTTTCGGGCCTCGTTCACCCAGTAGTCCGGCGTCCAGCCGCCGTTCGTGACATCGCTCTCCCAGCCGGTGCAACTGGTGTGGGCGGGCGCGGTGCGCAGACCCCAGTGCAGGAAGAGGCCGCCGACGGAGTGACGGAGGAAGTCCTGGCGGGGGTTCTCCAGATCGAGGGGCCGGGCAGCCGTGGTTCCGCAGTTCTCCGTTGATCCCGTGCTCGAAACCCGTGGCGCGCCGGCGCCGCTCACGCAGTAGCCGTTCACGTCCTGGAAGCCCATGTCGTACGGCGAGTTGGAGCCGCGCTGGGCGGTGAAGCCCGTGAACCGGATGCCGCTCGCCGCGTTGGCGACGACCGCCGGCCGTCCGTCGTTCGCCGCGAACTTCACCGAGCTGTCGGTGAATTGGACGTTGTCGGCGTTGTGGAGATACCAGCCGTAGGCCGGCCGGGTGCCGATGGCCTTGGGGTTGTAGTCCTTGGGGTCGTTGCTCGGCACGCCGGTGGACATCGTGCCGTTGCCGCCGGGGACGGTGATGTCGACGTTCGTGAACGTGATCCCGTTGATCCGGTGACCGCTCTCGCCCCACAGAGTCGGGCTGAACGAGGGGCTGTTGCCGGTGGCCGTGATGTTGTCGTAGGTGACATCGCTGATCGAGCCGACACCCGGACTGTTGCCGCAGCGTTTGCGGGTGCCGATCTTCTCCATGATCGGTGAGTGGACGCCGGTCATGGTGATGTCGCGGTAGTGGACGTCGGAGATCTTCGCGCCGTCCATGGAGACCATGCCGAGGCCGGACTTGTCGGCGCCCTCGATCCGGATCCTCTGGAACTGGTAGTTCGTGAAGTCGCCGCAGGTCTCGGAGCCGAACATGAGGGCGTTGCAGCACTTGGCCGACAGATACGAATCACTCACCCGCACATGGCCGTTGGGGAGTTTGGCGCCGAGCGCGTAGTCGCTCTTGAAGACGAGTGCGTCGTCGTTCGCCTTGATGCTGGCGTTGGTCACGGTGACGTTCGTCGTGGAGATGACGTTCCAGCCGTCGCGGTCGCTCGCGGTGTCGATGGTCAGGTGGTCCGAGGTGACGTTCTTGCAGCCGTTGACGAGCGCGGCGAAGTGGCCGCCCCGGCGCAGGGTGAGCCCGTCACCGATACGGAGTCCGTCGCAGCGCGTCAGCGACAGGATCTTGTCGGCCTGGCCCGCCTTGGGGTTGCCGGTGACCAGGTTGCCGAGCCCGTCGATGACCCCGCCGCCGACGAAGCCGATGTTGGTGAGCCGGTCGCCGTAGATCATCGCGTCGTGGAAGTGGCTGTGCCCGTAGTCCTGGTACTGGTCGTACGGGTTGGGCTCGGCCGCGTCGTATGTGTCAGCCGACGAGCCCTGGATCGTGGCGCCGGTGTCGACCTGGAGCGTCACGTTGCTCTTCATGTGAATGGTGTTCTTGGACTTGTAGGTGCCGGCGGGGAACCGGACCGTGCCGCCACCGGCCGAATTGGCCGCCGTGATGGCCTTGTTGACGGCCGGGGTGTCGTTGGCTGCGCCGTCGCCCTTGGCGCCGTAGTCGCGGACGTCATACACGACGGCGTGCGGCGCATGCGGTGCGGGATGTGCCGCCGCGAGGGCCGAGGGGTGGGCGAGGCCGAGGACGACGGCGAACGCGAAGAACACACTCGCCGCCCAACTGCGCTGATACGTGGGCGATTTCACGGGGGGTTTCATGGAGCGTGCTCCTCACACGAGCTGGTAGCCGCGGAGATCGGTGAGCAGGAGGTAGGTGTCCTGCAGGGACCCGGAGGTGTCGCCGAGGGAGCGGTAGATGCCCCACTTGGGCCGCACCCGGTCGGCGAGGAAGGTGTCGACGCCGGTCCTCGACTTGTCGATCACCGTCGTGGAACCGGACTTGAGGATCCAGCGGACCGAACCGGCCGTGCCGTCGCCGACCTTGATCTGGAAGTCGACGTCGGTCCACCGGTCGTGCAGCGGATCGAGGCCGGTACGGCCGACCAGGACTCCGGCGACCGGCAGGTTCAACTCGATGGTCTGCACGCCGTTCACGCGGCGCAGGGACTGCACGACGATCGGCGAGGTGCCGTTGCCGGGCTGCTTCATCTGCATGATGTGGGTGAAGGTCGTGGTCGCCTTCAGGGAGCTGGGGATGTACATCGAGTACGTGATCCGCCAGGTCTGCCCCTGGGTCCACTTGAGGTAACTGCCGCCGGTGCGCAGACCGGTGACCTCCTGGCGCTGCCGGTCGGTCGACGTGTCGCGGTCGACCGTATGCATGGTGAAGCGCCAGTTGTCTCCGGTGGCGTAGATGTGCGGGTGCCCGGCCGGGTGCGAGTCGGCGCGGTCGTCCTCGACGGTCTCGAAGGCGCCGAGGCCGTCGCCGGCCGCGGTCGGCGCCCACTTCTGCTGCCAGGAGGCGGCGTGCGCGGGGGCGGCGGCCAAGAGGCCCGTCGCGGTACCGGCCGCTCCGCTCACGGCGGCCCCCAGAAGAGCCCTTCTGGACGTGCTCATGTCACTAATCACCTCGCAGTTGTTCGTTCATGATCAGGAAGGCCCCCAGTCCGTGGAAGTCGTTCACGGCCCGGGTGCGGGCGACGTAGTACGCGTAGTCGCCGACGTTCGTGCCGATGGAGATGTCGGCGAGGTCGGTGCGGCCGTCGGTGCCGACCGAGAGTTGCGCGAGGACGCCCTCGTAGCCGCGCCGGGCGACGTCGGCGTAGTGCCGGTCCAGGTAGCCCTGTTGGGCGCCGCGCGAGAGGGCGTAGGTGAACATGCTGGAGCAGGACGTCTCGGTCCAGTTGTCGCTGCGGGCACCCTTGTCCACGACCTGGAACCAGCGGCCGGTCGCCGGGTCCTGGTACTTCTCCAGTCCGGCCGCCAACCGGCGCAGGATACCGAGGAGTTGGGGCCGTCGCGGATGGTCGGCGGGGAGTGCGTCGAGGACGTTCGTGATGGCCATCGCGTACCAGCCGACCGCCCGGCACCAGTGCTCCGGCGCGAGTCCGGTCACCGGATCGGCCCAGCTCGCGGTGCGCGACTCGTCGTACGCGTGCCTCAACAGGCCGTTCGCGACCTGGAGATGACTGCCGTAGACGTACAACTGCTTGGACGCCTCGTCGTTCGTGTACGCGCTGTCGCCGAACTCCTTGCCGTACTCGACGAGGAACGGGTTCACCATGTAGACGCCGTCCGCCCAGAGTTGATGGGCGCGGCTGCTGCTGTCGGCATGCCAGAAGCCGCCGTCGCCCGTGCGCGGGTAGGTGTCGAGGCGATCGCGGATCTTCTTGGCGGCCTTGCGGTAACGGTCCTGGCCGGTCTCGTGGTGCAGGATCACCAGGAGGCGGCCGGCCTGCATGCTGTCGAGGCTGTCGAAGGACTGGCCGATCGAGCCGTCGCTCTTCACGAAACGGTCGACGTAGCTCTTGATGTAGGTCAGGTAGCGGGCGTCGCGGGTGCGCTTGTAGGTGAGGTACTGGCCGTAGAGGTAGAGGCCGACCGGGTACGACCAGCCGCCGATGGTGCTCGGTGTGTAGCGGGCCGTGGTGGAGTCGACCACGGCCACGGACCAGTCGGGCGCTGCGGCCGGGCGGCTCGCCGCCGCCACCGTTTCGAGCGGCGGGGCCGCCGCGGTCAGGGTGGCGGTGGCGAGGGCTGCCGCGGTCAAGGCCGCTCGTAGTCGTCGGCGTCTCATGTTCCTCCCTTTCGCGTCGGTTCGGTTCGAGTGGGCTGTGCGGGTTCGCCGGCGCGGGCCCGGCGCCCGGGATCACCGCGCCGCCCGTCATTGCTATTGACCGACTGATCAGTCGGTCCAAGCGAAGGAGCACCTGCTCGCCCTCGCAGGTTCGTTCGGCGTGCGGACCCGTGGTCGACGAGGCCTTCACCACACCTTTTCATCCGACGTTTCCTGTATACGATGCGCTGCCTACAAGATCCCGGGCAGCGTCAGCTCGTGTATGCATACCTGCTCTCCTGAGGGGTGGGGAGGTCTCGGAGTCCGAACAGGTGCAGATGTTCACATGGGCGTATCGCGTTCACGGACACGTCCATGGCGTGCTTCAGCGTTGCGGCATGAAGGTCCGCGGTCAATGGTCCGGACCGAAAAAGGTCGGATGCATTTCTCGCCAATCTCCAGCGGACGGCGCCTACTCGCCGGTGGGTCCGGACGGATTTCGCGGTCAGGAATGCGGCGCGGCCCGTGATCGTTGACGATATGAGTACCACCCGACGACTGAAGGATCGAGAGCTCGTGAGCAGCAAGGTCCCCCCGATCATCCTCAACAACGGTGTCGAGATGCCCCAGCTGGGCTTCGGCGTCTGGCAGGTGCCGGACGACGAGGCGGAGCGGGCGGTGGCCACAGCGCTGGAGGCCGGGTACCGCAGCATCGACACAGCCGCGATCTACGGCAACGAAGAGGGCACCGGAAAGGCCATCGCCGCGTCCGGCGTCCCGCGCGAGGACCTCTTCGTCACCACCAAGCTCTGGAACAGCGACCAGGGATACGACGCCACGCTGCGCGCCTTCGACGTCTCGTTGGAGAAGCTCGGCCTGGAGTACCTGGATCTGTATCTGATCCACTGGCCGACCCCGGCCCGGGACAAGTACCTCGACAGCTACAAGGCGTTCGAGAAGCTGTACGCGGACGGCCGCGTGCGCGCCATCGGCGTCTCCAACTTCGAACCCGACCACCTGGCCCGGCTGATCGAGGGCACCTCGGTCATCCCGGCGGTCGACCAGATCGAGCTGCACCCGCAGCTGCAGCAGCGCGCGGCGCGTGAGTACCACGCGGAGCAGGGCATCGCGACCGAGGCCTGGTCGCCGCTCGGCTCGGGCCGCGGTCTGCTGGAGGTCCCGGCGATCGTCGCCATCGCCCAGAAGCACGGCCGCACCCCGGCCCAGGTCGTCCTGCGCTGGCACATCCAGCTGGGCAACGTGGTGATCCCCAAGTCCGTGACGCCGTCGCGGATCAAGGAGAACATCGAGGTCTTCGACTTCAGCCTGGACACCGAGGACCTCGCGGCCATCAGCGCGCTGAACGAGGACCGGCGCCTGGGGCCCGACCCGTCGACGTTCAACGCGGCCTGAAATCAAGGCACATGGGCTGAACCCCAGGTAGTGCGAGCGCCCCGGAGCCTGCCGGCTCCGGGGCGCGTCGTTTTTCCGTGCCGTCGGCCCACTTGGTTCGTACCAGGGTCTTGACGCGAGCATGCAGACGGGTCCACCTTGTTGCGCACCCGGTAAGGAAACTTTCCTAACAGAAGGGTCCCCCACAGTGCGCATGCGAACACTGACCCTCGCCGCGGCCTCAGGCGCCGCCCTGCTCGCCGCCGGAGTGCTCCCCGCGAGTGCCTCCGGCGCCACCCCCAAGTCGGCTCAGGAGGGCTCGGTCAGCGCGGCCGACCTGCTCTCCAAGGTGACGTCCTGCTCGCAGATATCGAACGGCAAGTACCGCACCGACGACGAGACATCGGCCACCATCCCGGTCTGCGGCAAGAACGGCGCCGTGTTCTGGAAGGCCGACATGGACATCGACTGCGACGGCCAGCGCACCTCCAACTGCAACGAGAACGCCGACCCCTGGTACCAGGACGACACGGCGTTCCACCAGTCCAACGGCCAGCCCCTGAAGGCGGATTCACTGCCCTACATCGTGGTGCCCAGCTCCAGCAGCATCTGGAAGTACTCCAGCTACGGCATCAAGGGCGGCGGCGTGGTCGCCGTCGTCTACAACAACAAGGTCGAGTACGCGGTCGTCGGCGACACCGGCCCCACGAACATCATCGGCGAGGCCTCGTACGCCACGGCCAAGGCCCTCGGCATCGACCCCGACCCGGCGACCGGCGGCGCCGACTCCGGCGTGACGTACATCCTGTTCAAGAACTCGACGGTCTCCCCCATCGAGAGCCACAGCGCGGCGGTCTCCCTGGGCGACCAGCTGGCGAAGCAGTTCCTGGCGAACAACTGACGCACGTATGGGGCCTGTTGCCGTTTTCCCCAGCGGCAACGGGCCCCATACGTCTGTCAGTTGGGCTGCCCGATCGGTCGTACGACGACGGTGTTGATGTCGACGCCGGCGGGCTGGCGGATCGCCCAGAGGATGGTGTCGGCGATCTGGTCGGCGGTGAGGAGATGGCCGGGCGGCAGGCTTCCGTTGCCGTCCCAGAACGGGGTCTCCACCCGGCCCGGGGCGACCAGGGTCACCCCGATGCCGAACTCCGTGACCTCGCGCCGGGTGTTCTCGGCGAGACCGGTCATCGCCCACTTGGTCGCGCCGTAGATGTTGCCGGGCGTGTGCACGAACCCGGCGACGCTGCCGATCAGCACGATCCTGCCGTGTGTCTGCTTCAGCGCGTCGACGGACGCCCGGATCAGCAGGGCGGGACCGAGGACGTTGGTCAGCACCATCTCGGTCCACCCGGCCGGGTCGCCCTCGGCGACCGAATCGTGCGTGGCGACACCGGCGTTGGCGACGACCGCGTCGAGCCGCCCGAACTGCTTGAGCGTCGTCTCGACGGCGGCCTGCACCTCGTCGTACTCGGCAGCACTGCCGGGGATCGTCAACAGGCCCTCGGGGTTGCCCAGTTGGGCGGCGAAGTCGTACAGGCGCTGCTCGCTGCGGCCGGTGACGGCCACCCGGCCTCCGGCGCTGAGGAGTTGACGGGCGACGGCGGCGCCGATCCCGCTGCCGCCGCCGGTTATGAGCGCGACGTGAGAGTTGTCGTTCATGGTGATGGTCCCCCCGTGGGTCGGTGAACTCCGCGCAGTCGGAGGGGCAGTTCATCACCTTGAGCAGGCTCGAAGTCAAGCCGTCGAGATCACGGGTCGTCTCAGCCGGCCCGCACCGCCGTGTGCACGGTGTGCGCGGCGAGCACGAACACGTCGGCGCGCTGATGCACACTCGCCGGGTCCTGCGGGTCGACGAGCCGGTCGAGGGCGGCCCGGTCGTCGGCGTCCATCGCCTCGCCGTAGGTGTCGCGCACCCGGGTCAGCCAGGTCGCGACGTAGACGCGGACGCGGTCCGGGGCCGGGGCGGGCAGGTCGAGGAGGAAGCTGCGGCTGCCGGTGTGCTTCAGACCGGCCGAGGTCAGGAGGGCGGGCCAGTCCTCGGTCTCGGTGACGGCGCCGGGGAGGTCGGCACGCATCTGGGCGAACCACTCGGCCTCGATCGCGTCGATCCGCGCCTCCAGTCCCGGGCGGCCGATGCCGAAGTCGCGGGGCAGGAACCGGGAGGGCAGGCCGCCCTCCATGATCGCGAGGGTGCCGCCGGGCGCGAGCCGCTCCGCGAACGCGGCGAGACCGGCCCGCTGGTCACCAAGGTGATGCAGACTGCGGCCGGCCCACATGAGGTCGGCGGGGTACTCCAACTGCCCCAGGACCTCGGGCAGTTCACCGGTCAGCGTGCCGAAGCGGTCACCGAAGCCCAGTCGGTCGGCGCGGGCACGGGCGCGCTCCAGGAGCGGTTCGGAGAAGTCCACCGCGACGACCCGGGCCCCCGGGAACGTCTCCGCGAACAGACACGCGACCACACCGGGTCCGCTGCCCACGTCGACGATCAGCCCCGGATCCGTCCGCTCCTTCGCGAGCCACGCCATCGCCCGCTCGTACAAGGGTGAGAACAGCTCCGCCTGCGTCTCCAGCAGGGGGCCCATGACGGCCCAGTCGATGTCGGTGTGGTCGTGGTGGTGTGCGTGCTTCTCGTTGTGGTCGTGCGCCATGGTGGTCACCCTCTCGTCCGCGTGCCGTCAGCCTGCGCCGACGCACCGTCCGGCGGCCACTTCCGTTGCCGAAGCGGCAAAAAATGAGGTGCGGAACAGGTCGTCCGTCGCCGAGCATGCCCGTATGGACGACACGGCCGACGTGATGGTGGAACGCTTCCTCGAAGACGGGTTCGTGAAGATCGAGGGCGCCTTCCCACCGCGGGTCGCCGAGGACTGCGCGCGGCTGCTCTGGAGGGAGACGGGTTACGCCCCGGAGGACCCCGGCACCTGGAAGGACCCCGTGGTCTGGGTGGGCGACATGGCCCAGGGACCGTTCGCCGCGTCGGTCAACTCCCCGGCCCTGCACGAGGCGTTCGACCTCCTGGTGGGCGCCGGCCGATGGCAGTCCCGCTACTCGGTCGGCAACTTCCCCCTGCGCTTCCCGCACCCGACGGAACCGGACGACGCCGGCTGGCACATCGAGGGCAGCTATGTAGCTGAGGGAGCGGAGCACGAGTGGCCGTACACGAATCTGGTCTCGCGCGGCCGGGCCCTGCTGATGCTCTACACCGAGGTCACGGAGGAGAACGCGCCGACGCGCATCCGGGTCGGCTCCCACCTCGACGTCCCACGCGTCCTCGAACCGTACGGCGAGAAGGGCGCCTCGTCGCTCACACTCGGCCCGAAGGTGGCCGAGGCATCCGCCGGGCGCCCCCTCGCGCACGCCACCGGCAACCCCGGCGACGTCTACCTCTGCCACCCCTTCCTGGTCCACGCGGCCCAGCCCCACCATGGCGACCACCCCCGTTTCATGGGCCAGCCACCGTTGATGCCGGCGGTGCCGTACGAGTTGGAACGGTCCAACGGCAACTATTCGGTGGTGGAGTTGGCGATCCGCCGGGCCCTGTCGAACGAAGGTTGACCCCCGCGCCCCTCTTTAGGGGCGCGGGGAACTGCGCGACCAGCCACATACGGCCCGCAGCTAAAAACGCGACGCAATCAACGGCACCTACAGCGGCGGGTACGCGTTGGCCATCAGCTGCTGGAACTGCGCAGAGAACCAGTGCCCCGACAGCGGAGCGTTCGGCAGCGCACCCGACATGTTGTTGCCGTTACGAGCGTTACCCGTGTACGTCGGATCGCACATCCGGTCGAACCCCTTGCCCTCGTCGTTCGCGATGGCCGTGCTGGACCCGTCGGACTCACCCGGCGGCTTCATCCACACATACGCGTCGATCCCGGTCGCGGGGGCGGCCTGCGGCCGCTCGCCCAGACCCGCACCGGACTGGTTGCACCAGTTCCCGACCTGGATCCGGCGGTCGTAGCGTCCGCCGTCAACATACGTGTCCACACTGGTGGTTGCACCAGGACCGGTAGGCCGGGCCGAACCGCCCCAGCCGTTCCGCGACGTGTCGATCAGCATGCCGATACCGGAGTTGAAGCCCACGGACACCAACTCGTTGCGGAATGCCTGGGCGTACGACTGCTCGTCCACGTAGCGGTTCCAGTCGACCCACTTGGACTGGCGCACGGAGACGCCGCCCACGCTGTCGTTGATGGTGAAGTTGTTCTCCTTCAGGGCGCTGTAGTTGGCCGTGTTGGTGATGAAGCCGGCCACGTCGTTCACGGTCGCGCCCTCGGCGTTCGCGGCCTGGTAGAAGAGGTTCGCGGAGGGGGCGAAGTTGTCGTCCCAGCCGAGCCAGCCGTGGTGTCCGGCGTCGATGTAGTTGTAGACGTTGGGGATCGCGCCGAGCTTGTTCAGCGCGTAGCCGACGCCCTTCACGTAGTTGCCGTTGGCGAGCATCGTGTCGCACTGCGGGGTGGCGGTGGCCTTGCTGCCGGTGTTGGTCACGAGGTTGGGCAGCGAGTCGATCTCGATCGTGGTGACGATCCGCAGCGAGGCGTACTTGCTGTCGGCGAGGATCGCGGCGATCGGGTCGATGAACTCGCTCTCGTAGCGGCCGATTTCGGTCGGGCCGAGCTCACCGTTGGAGGCGAGGGCCGCGCAGTCGCGCCCGGGGAGGTCGTAGACGACGAGTTGGACGACCTCTTCGCCGGTGCCCTTCTGGGCGAGCGCCGCGTCGAGGTGGGCGCGCAGGCCCATCCCTCCGTTGACGCCGTTGATGGCGGCGATGCGGTCGAGCCAGACGCCGGTGGGCTGGCTGGAGACGCGGCTGCCACCGGTCTCGGCCGCGGCCTTCGCGGACCACTCCGGGTTCACGTACACCTTGGCGCCCGCGTACGGGTTGTCGACCCGCCCGCTGGGATCGGTGCCGCCACCGCCCCCTCCCCCGCCGCTGCCGTCGTCGACGTTGCAGGTCACGCCGTCGAGGGTGAAGGTGGTCGGCAGCGCGTTGGTGCCGCTGTAGGAGGCGTTGAAGCCGAAGCTGACCGAACTCCCGGTCCCCAGGCTCCCGTTGTAGGTCTCGTTGGCCGCCGTGACGGCGGTCCCGCTCTGGCTGATCTTCGCGTTCCAGCCGCTGGTGATCTTCTGGTTACCGGCGTACGACCACTTCGCGGCCCAACTCGACTTCACGGCCCCGTTGTTGGTGATCGTGACGGCGGCGGTGAAGCCGGTGTCCCACTGGTTCTGCACCTTGTAGTCGACGCTGCAGGGGATCGCGGCGATGCCGACGTCCGCCGAGGGAGCGGCGGCGACCGCCGTCCCCGAGGCCCCGGCGACGAGCACCAAGGCAGCGAGCAACGCTGTTCTGGTACGGCTCATGAGTGCGGGTTTCCTTGTCTGTGAAGGAAGTTGGTTGCGGGTGCTGTCGGTCTGGCTGAGGGCGCCTATCCGTTGAGGGCGCGCAGATGGTCGCGCAGCCCGATGCCGTACGCGGTGGGTGTACCGGCGTAGTCGGAGATCAGTGACGGACCCGCGGAACAGTCCCAGGTGTTCCAGGTCCAGCCGAGATACGAGAGCCCGCGGTCGTCGAACCACTTCATGACCTGGTCGACGAAGGCGTGCGAGCAGGTGTTCTCGCCGATCTCCCCTGCCACCAGCGGCACTTGGGCCGCGACGGGGGCGAGGGTGGAGTTCCAGCAGCTCTCGCTCGCGCAGGTGTTGAAGTTGTACACGTGGTACGCGGCGACGAGATTGCCGGTCGGATCGGTGGGCTTGTACGTCAGCCACTGGCTCAGGTCGTTCGAGTACGCGAGCCCGCCGGCCATGATCACGTTCTTGGCGCCGGTGGACCGTACGGAGTCGACGAGATCCTGCATACCGGCGACCTCGTACCCGATGCCGGGGCAGGTGCCGCCATCCCGCCAGCACTCCCACGCCTGGGTGGTCGTGGAGGTCGCGCGGTCCGGGTAGGGCTCGTTGAACAAGTCGAACGCGACGGCCTGGTCACCCTTGAAGGTGCTGGCGACCGAGGACCAGAACGACGGTGAGTACTGCGCGTCCGGCATCGGCTTCTGGCAGGTGGCGTGCACGTCGGAGCAGCCCGCCGAGTTGCCGGTGTACTGCCCGTAGGTCCAGTGCAGTTCGACGATCGGCGTCATGCCGTGCGCCTCGACCTTCGCCACCAGGTCCTTCACGGCGGCGATGTAGTTGGCGCCCGCGTACTCGGGCTTGATGTTCGAAAGGCCCAGCCAGCACTCCTCGTTGAGGGGAATGCGGACCACGTTCGCCTTCCAGTCGGCGATGGCCGCGACGGCCGCGTCGTCCACCGGGCCGTCCCAGATGCCGTAGCCCTGCACGCACATGAACTCGCCGCCGGACCGGTTGACGCCGAGCAGACGGCGGTTGGTGCCGTCGGCGTCCACGAGCTTGTTCCCGGAGACGTGCAGTGCGGGTGCTGTGCCGCTCGGCGGCGGTGAGGTCGGCGGGGGCGACGTGGGTGGTGTCGGCTCCGCATCGACGTTGCAGGTCGTGCCGTTGAACTTGAACGCGGACGGTACGGCGTTGCTCCCCGACCAGTTGGCGAGGAACCCGGCGCTGACGCTCGCGCCGGTGCCGAGCGAGCCGTTCCAGCTCTCGTTGGCGGCGGTGACCGTCGTACCGGACTGGGACCACTTGGCGTTCCAGCCCTGGGTGACCTTCTGGCCGCCGGCGAAGTCGAAGCTGAGGCTCCAACTGCTCACCGGTGCCATGTTGTTGGTGATCTGCACTGCACCTTGGAATCCGGTGTCCCACTGGCTGGTGACCGAGTACTCCACCGTGCACGCGGGAGTGGCGCCGGACGCCGTGACCACCGGAACGACCATGGCCCCGACAAGGGCGGTCGCGCCGGCCACGGCTAAAAGCATTGAACGCGGGGGGTGTCGCATGAGCGAGTCCTTGCAGCTCGGACGCGTCGCACGGACGCGTCGACTGACGGATTCGCTCCCACTGGTGTCCAGGAAGGTAGCGCCAAGTGACGGCAAAGGACAGGGGAGTCACAGACTTTCGCTGACTTTCCCTCAACCCACGTCCGTCGAATCTTTTCGACTCCGTAAGCACCTTGACGGCTCCCACCCCCGTCCTCACGATGGGAGCGCTCCCACTGGTTCAAGGCTTGTTGCTGCTCCGCCCCCACCTTCTCCGAGCCGCAAGGAGGAACCAGCACATGCACCCCAGAAGGAGACGCCGCGTAACGCGGAGACTCTGGACCGCCGTAGTAGCGGCCCTCGCACTTCCGTTGTCGATGCTCGCGACCGGCACAACTCCCGCTCAGGCGGCGACAGTTCAGTGCAGCGTGGACTACAAGACCAATGACTGGGGCTCCGGCTTCACCGCGGATCTGACCCTCACCAACCGGGGTACGGACGCGATCAACGGCTGGACCCTGACGTACGACTACGCCGGCAACCAGAAGCTCAGCAACGGCTGGAACGGCGCCTGGTCCCAGTCCGGCAGCGCGGTCTCGGTGACGAACGCGTCGTACAACGGGACGATCGCCGCGGGCGCGGCCGTCTCGACCGGCGCGCAGTTCAGCTACAGCGCCACCAACACCGCGCCCACCTCGTTCGCGGTCAACGGCACCACCTGCGCCGGCGCGCACCAGCCGCCGATCACCGTGCTGACCAGCCCGAGCGCGGGCGCGATCTACACGCAGGGGGCGGCGGTCCCGCTCGCGGCGACCGCGGCGGCGGCCGACAACGCGACGATCAGCAAGGTCGAGTTCTACGACGACACCACGCTGCTCGGCACGGACACGAGTTCGCCGTACTCTCTTGCGGCCTCTGGGTTGACAGTGGGCAGTCATTCGCTGGTGGCGAAGGCCTACGACAGCCTGGGCGCGTCCGGGGAGTCGACTCCGGTCGGCATCACGGTCGCGTCGGGACCCGCGGTGGTGGCCTCACCGGCCCAACTCGGCGTCCAGCAGGGCAAGTCGGGCACGTACGCGGTGTCGCTGTCCACGCAGCCGTCGTCGAACGTGACGGTCACGACGGCACGGGCGAGCGGAAACACCGGTCTGTCGGTCACCGGTGGCGGGACGCTCACCTTCACGCCGTCGAACTGGAACACCGCGCAGACGGTGACCCTCACAGCCGACGCGTCGGGCACCGGTTCGGCGTCCTTCGAGTCGACGGCGACGGGGTTCACCAAGGCGACGGTCACAGTGACGGAGCTGGCGGCGGCGAACGCGTACGACGCCCGCTTCCTGGATCTGTACGGCAAGATCACCAACCCGGCGAACGGCTACTTCTCGCCCCAGGGCATCCCCTACCACTCGGTGGAGACCCTGATCGTCGAGGCGCCGGACCAGGGGCACGAGACCACGTCGGAGGCGTACAGCTATCTGCTGTGGCTGCAGGCGATGTACGGCAAGGTGACGGGCGACTGGTCCAAGTTCAACGGCGCCTGGGATCTCATGGAGAAGTACATGATCCCGACCCACGCCGACCAGCCGACCAACTCCTTCTACAACGCCTCGAAGCCGGCGACGTACGCGCCCGAACTGGACACCCCGAACGAGTATCCGGCGAAGCTCGACACCTCGGTGCCGGTGGGATCGGATCCGATCGCCGGTGAACTGAAGACCGCATACGGTACGGACGATGTCTACGGTATGCACTGGCTGGAGGATGTCGACAACACCTACGGCTACGGCGACACGCCGGGCGGCGGGTGCGAGGCCGGGCCTACGGCGAGCGGGCCGTCGTACATCAACACCTTCCAGCGCGGAGCGCAGGAGTCGGTGTGGGAAACGGTGCCGCAGCCGACCTGCGACGCCTTCAAGTACGGCGGTACGAACGGGTACTTGGACCTCTTCACCGGTGACTCCTCGTACGCCAAGCAGTGGAAGTACACCGACGCGCCGGACGCCGACGCGCGGGCCGTGCAGGCCGCGTACTGGGCCGACGTGTGGGCGAAGGAGCAGGGCAAGGGCTCCGATGTCTCCACGACCGTCGGCAAGGCGGCGAAGATGGGCGACTATCTGCGCTACGCCATGTACGACAAGTACTTCAAGAAAATCGGCAACTGTGTCGGGCCGTCCACGTGCCCGGCCGGGACCGGCAAGGACGCCTCGGACTATCTGCTGTCCTGGTACTACGCGTGGGGCGGCGCCAATGACACCAGTGCCGGGTGGGCTTGGCGCATCGGGTCCAGCCATGTGCACGGGGGTTATCAAAACCCGTTGGCTGCCTACGCGTTGAGCTCGTACGCCGACCTGAAGCCCAAGTCCACTACGGGTGCGGCGGATTGGGGTACCTCGCTGTCGCGGCAGCTGGAGTTCTACCGTTGGCTGCAGTCGAGCGAGGGTGCCATCGCCGGTGGGGCGACGAACAGTTGGCAGGGGCGGTACGCGAGTCCGCCGGCCGGGACGTCGACGTTCTACGGCATGTACTACGACCAGCAGCCCGTCTATCACGACCCGCCGTCCAACCAGTGGTTCGGCTTCCAGGCGTGGTCGATGGAACGGGTCGCCGAGTACTACCAGCAGACGGGGAACGCGAGCGCGAAGGCGGTTCTCGACAAGTGGGTGGCGTGGGCGCTGTCCAAGACCACGATCAATCCGGACGGCACGTATCTGATCCCCTCGACGTTGCAGTGGTCGGGGCAGCCGGATACGTGGAACGCGTCAAGTCCCGGTGCCAATGCGGGACTTCATGTCACCGTGGCCGATTACACCAATGACGTGGGTGTGGCTGCCGCGTATGCCAAGACGCTGACGTACTACGCCGCGAAGTCCGGTTCCGCGGCGGCGAAGACGACCGCGAAGGCGCTGCTCGACGGGATGTGGGGCAACTACCAGGACAGCCTGGGTGTTGCCGTTCCGGAGACTCGCGCGGACTACAACCGGTTCGACGACAGTGTGTATGTGCCGAGTGGGTGGAGCGGGACGATGCCGAACGGGGACGCGGTCAACTCCGCTTCCACGTTTGCCTCGTTGCGGTCCTTCTACAAGAACGATCCGGCTTGGTCGAAGATCCAGAGTTATCTGGCGGGTGGGGCCGCGCCTGTCTTCACGTATCACCGGTTCTGGGCTCAGGCGGATGTCGCCTTGGCCATGGGGTCGTATGCGGAGCTTCTTGAATAGTCCCCGCGAGGCGCTCCGCGGGTTGCGCCGTTGTTCGCTGCGGGTCCGTTGTGGCTGGTCGCGCAGTTCCCCGCGCCCCTAAAAGCAAAACCGGGGCGTTGGACAGCGCCGTTTCTCGGAGAGTGCCTCGGAGTTCCGCGTGCGTGGTCCCGTCACCTGACGGCGGGGCCTACCGGCCGGGCGGCCCCCACCCGCACTGGGGGCCGCCCGGCGCTCGTGTCTTGAACCCCTCTTCATGAGAGGACCTCCCGTGCGAAGAACCCGAATCCTCACAGCTGTACTGGCCCTCGCCGCCGGTCTGCTGGTGGGCAGTCCGTCCGCCCTTGCGGCGCCCAGCCCCTCAAGAGTCACGCTCGCCGCCGACACGTACACCTGGCACAACGCCCGGATCGACGGTGGCGGTTTCGTGCCCGGCATCGTCTTCAACCGGAGCGAGAAGAACCTCGCCTACGCCCGTACCGACATCGGCGGTGCCTATCGATGGCAGGAGTCGACGAAGAGCTGGACGCCCTTGTTGGACTCGGTCGGGTGGGGCGAGTGGGGGCATACCGGGGTGGTGAGTCTCGCGTCGGACTCGGTTGATCCGGCCAAGGTGTACGCGGCTGTCGGTACGTACACGAACAGTTGGGATCCGACGAACGGGGCCGTGCTCAGGTCGGCGGACCGGGGCGGGAGTTGGCAGAAGACCGATCTGCCGTTCAAGCTCGGCGGGAACATGCCGGGGCGCGGTATGGGGGAGCGGCTGGCCGTCGATCCCCACAAGGACAGCGTGCTGTATCTGGGGGCGCCGAGCGGGAAGGGGTTGTGGCGGTCCACCGACTCCGGGGTCACCTGGTCGCAGGTGACGAACTTCCCCGACGTCGGGAACTACGTGCAGGATCCGACCGACACGAGCGGCTACGCCAGCGACAACCAGGGCATCGTCTGGGTCACCTTCGACGAGTCGACGGGTACGGCCGGCAGCGCGACGAAGACGATCTATGTCGGGGTCGCCGACCAGGCCAACGCCGTGTACCGGTCGACGGACGCGGGGGCCACGTGGTCGCGGGTGGCCGGGCAGCCCACCGGGTACCTGGCGCACAAGGGTGTACTGGATGCGGTCAACGGTTATCTGTACATCGCATACAGCGACAAGGGCGGCCCGTACGACGGTGGCAAGGGGCAGGTGTGGCGGTACGCGACCGCGACCGGCACCTGGACGAACGTCAGCCCGGTCGCGGAGGCCGACACCTACTACGGCTTCAGCGGGCTGACCGTCGACCGGCAGCATCCCGGGACCGTGATGGCGACGGCGTACAGCTCCTGGTGGCCGGACACGCAGATCTTCCGCTCCACGGACAGCGGCGCCACCTGGACGAAGGCGTGGGACTACACGTCGTATCCCAACCGTGCGAACCGCTACACCATGGACGTGTCGTCCTCGCCCTGGCTCACCTTCGGCGCGAACCCGTCGCCGCCCGAACAAGCCCCGAAACTCGGCTGGATGACCGAGTCGCTGGAGATCGACCCGTTCGACTCGAACCGCATGATGTACGGGACGGGGGCGACCCTCTACGGCACGGAGAACCTGACGAACTGGGACAGCGGCGGCCAGTTCACCGTGAAGCCGATGGTGCAGGGGCTGGAGGAGACGGCCGTCAACGACCTCGCCGCTCCCCCGTCCGGCGGGGCCCAACTCCTCAGCGCGCTGGGCGACATCGGCGGGTTCCGGCACACCGATCTGACCAAGGTCCCCTCGATGATGTTCACTTCGCCGACCTTCACGACGACCACGAGCCTCGACTTCGCGGAGACCGATCCCAACACCGTTGTGCGCGTGGGCAATGCGGACTCGGGGGCGCACATCGCGTTCTCGACGGACAACGGCGCCAACTGGTTCGCGGGGACGGACCCTTCGGGTGTCAGTGGGGGCGGGACCGTCGCGGCGGCAGCTGACGGCAGTCGGTTCGTGTGGAGTCCGGCGGGTGCGGGTGTGCAGTACACGACGGGCTTCGGCTCGTCCTGGGCCGCGTCCAGTGGTATCCCGGCGGGCGCGATCGTCGAGTCGGACCGGGTGGATGCGAAAACCTTCTACGGCTTCAAGTCCGGCCATTTCTACGTCAGTTCGGACGGCGGGGCGACCTTCACCACGTCGGCGGCAACCGGCCTCCCCAGCGGTGACAGCGTGCGCTTCAAGGCGCTGCCCGGCACGAAGGGGGACGTCTGGCTCGCGGGCGGGGCCAGCGACGGGGCGTACGGTCTGTGGCACTCCACGGACGGCGGCGCCACCTTCGCCAAGCTCGCGAACGTCGACCAGGCCGACACCGTCGGCTTCGGCAAGGCGGCGACCGGCTCCTCGTACCAGACGCTCTACACCAGCGCGAAGATCGGCGGCGTACGCGGCATCTTCCGCTCGACCGACAAGGGCGCGACCTGGACGCGGATCAACGACGATGCGCACCAATGGGGTTGGACGGGTGCGGCCATCACCGGTGACCCCAGGGTCTACGGCCGCGTGTATGTGTCGACGAACGGGCGCGGCGTCGTCTACGGCGACTCCTCCGACGCCGGTGACGGAGGGAGCGGGGGTGGCGGCGGGGGCGATCCGACGCCCACGGGTGTCTGCACGGTGACCTACACGATCACGAACCAGTGGGCGGGTGGCTTCCAGGCGGACGTTCAGGTGACGAACACCGGGTCAACCGCCTGGAACGGCTGGACACTTGGCTGGTCCTTCGCCGACGGGCAGCAGATCGGCCGGCTGTGGAACGCCGACTGGACCCAGTCGGGTGCGGCCGTGACGGCGAAGAACGTGAGCTGGAACGGGACGGTGGCGGCGGGGTCTTCGGTGGGATTCGGGTTCACGGGGAGCTGGTCGGGGGCGAACACGAGACCCGGCGCGTTCAATGTGGGGGACCAGGCCTGCACGGTCGCCTGAGCGCGGAGGGTGGCCGCGCGCACCGCGGTGCGCGCGGCCACCTGTCTCACGGTGTGTATACGGTCGGCCGAGGCGCCGTCGTCATCCCGTCGCCGATGTAGAAGCTCGGGTGGGGCGGCTGGTTGTAGGCGGTGTTCTGCCAGGCCAGGGCCGTGCGGTACTGGGTGTCGTGGAGCAGGGTCGTGATCCTGGTGGTCGTCTCGTACGGGGTCGAGTAGATCCGTAGGGCCGTGTTGTCCGTGGTGGGCCAGACGGCCTCCTCGCGCCAGTCGCCGAGGATGTCTCCGGACAGGGCCGGGGTCGCCTTGGTGCTGTTGTTGGAGTGGACGCCGGAGGCGGTCAGGAGGCGGGTGTCGGCGGTCGTGCCGTACTTGTCGATGTGGGTGGCGTCGAGGAGTTCGCGTACCGGGTCGCCGTCCCACCAGGAAAGGAAGTTGGTGCTGGAGGGCTTGCGGCTCGCCACCACCGTGCCCTTGGGGTTGCGGACGCCGCTTTCCGACGCCGACCAGGACTCGGCGCCCGCGCTGCCCGCCCAGATGTCCCCGGAGACACCGCGGCCGTTGTCGCCGTTGGGAGGCGTGGACCAGATGACCGCGCCGGTCTTCGCGTCCGCCATCCACGAGGACGGTTTCGAGGAGTCCTCGTCGACCTTGAACTCCTCCAATCCCGGGCGGGAGGGGTCCAAGTCGCCTACGTGCAGGGCGTCTCCGTGGCCGTTCTTGGTGTTCCACAGGCCGGAGCCGTTGTCGTCGACGGCCATCGAGCCGTACACGATCTCGTCCTTGCCGTCGCCGTCGACGTCCGCGATCGCCAACTGGTGGTTCCCTTGGGCGTCGTAGCCCTTGCCGGTGTTGGTCGAGGAGTTGGTGTCGAAGGTCCAGCGGCGGGTGAAGGCGCCGTTCCGCCAGTCCCAGGCAGCGATCACCGTGCGCGTGTAGTAGCCGCGCGCCATGATCAGGGAGGGGCGGGAGCCGTCCAAGTAGGCGGTGCCGGCGAGGAATCGGTCGACGCGGTTGCCGTAAGAGTCGCCCCAGGAGGAGACCGTGCCGCGCGCCGGGACGTAGTCGACGGTGCCCATCGCCTTGCCGGTCGAGCCGTTGAACATGGTCAGGTACTCGGGGCCCGACAGCACGTAGCCGCTCGCATTGCGGTAGTCCGCCGCGGAGTTGCCGATGACCGCGCCCGTTCCGTCGACTGTGGCGTCGGCCGTCTTCATGGCGACCTCGGCCTTGCCGTCGCCGTCGTAGTCGTAGACCTGGAACTGTGTGTAGTGCGCGCCCGAGCGGATGTTGCGGCCCAGGTCGATGCGCCACAGGCGGGTGCCGTCGAGGGTGATCCCGTCGAGGATCGTGTCGCCGGTGTAGCCGGACTGGGAGTTGTCCTTGGCGTTCGTGGGCTGCCACTTGAGGACGAAGTCGAGCCGGCCGTCGCCGTCGAGGTCGCCCACGGAGGCGTCGTTCGCCTCGTAGGTGTACGCGACTCCGTCGGGGGTCGTGCCGCCGGCGGGCGGAGTGATCGGGACGTCCTTGTAGCCGGTGCGGAACTGGATCGCGTGGACCGAGTCGGACTGTTCCACACCGCCGACGATCGCGCGGACCGTGTAGTCGGCCTGGGCGGGCGCGCCGGCGTGGAAATAGTTCGTGGAGCCGGTGATCGGGGCCGAGTTGACCTTCGTACCGGCGCGGTAGATGTTGAAGGACACGTCGTCGGGGTCGGTGCCGAGCCAGCGCCAGCTGACCAGGTTGCCGCTGTCCGTGTGGACGCTGACGACACCCCGGTCGAGGGCTTCGACCTGGCGGGCGGCGGCGGCTTCGGCGACGCCGCCCGTGGTGAGTGTGGTGAGTCCGGCTGCGACCAGGGCCGCGGCAGTGAAGAGTGCGGAGAGTACGGCCCTTCGTCTGCGGGGGTGTTGGGGCGAGTCTGCGTGTACGTGCGGGTGCGGGTGGCTCACGTGACGTACCTCCATGGAGGACGGACGGGTTGCGTACCCTCAGTTGCCGCTGTGCGCAGGCGAGTTGCCGGGTGTTTCCGCCGATTTCCGGAAGGCCAGAAGGGTGAACTCCGGGTCCGCGCGCGGCCGTTCCTGGTCCGGGAGCGACTCCAGTTCCGCAGCGAACCGTTCCGTGAGCGGTTCGCCGGGTGGCAGCATGGTGAACCAGCCGCGTCGCAGGTCCGCGGTGGTGCTGCGGGGGCTGCGGCCCTGGCCGTGGCCCCGGAAGCGGGCCGTGCCGGCCGGGCGGAGGCCGAACTCGCCCGCGTACGCGCGGACTTGGTCGGTGCGGTCCTGGGCGGGGCGGCGTGGGCGGGGTGCGAGGACGGCGTCGATGTCGCTGCCGACGTCGTGGGCGGCGGCCTTGTCGACCGTGGTGATGTACACGCCGCCTGAGCGGAGGACCCGCGCGCACTCCGCGATGATCGCCCTGGCGTCCTCCGGGCCGTCCACCAGGTGCAGCAGCCATACCGTCGTGACCGCGTCGAACACCCCGTCCGGGAAGGGGAGTTGGCGGCTGTCCGCGAGGAGGATCGCACCGGGGAGCCGGGCTGCCGCCGTGCGGGCCATGGCGGGTGCGGCGTCGAGGCCCGTCACCCGCAGGCCGGGGCGGGCCCCGGCCAGGCGGCGGGTGACGATGCCGGTGCCGCAGGCCACGTCCAGGAGGCTTCGGGCGTTCTGCGGGACGAGGCCCAGTACCGCTTCGGCGGCCGCGGCGGCGCGGGGCTCACCGCCGCGGGTCGCGTCGTACGCGTCGGCTTCCTTGTCGTAGTCGAGCACGCGCTTCTGCCCTGCCTCTCCCCCCGTCTCCCCTCTTCGCCTCCGGTCAGCCCGCGCCGTGTCCGGGCGCCAAGTCCTCGACCCTGCGCGCGAGTTGGAAGTCCAGCTCGGTGATCGCGCCGCCGACGCTGTGGGTGTTCACGGTGAGGGTGACGGTGTTGTAGCCGAGGGTCAGGTCGGAGTGGTGGTCGAGTTCCTCCTGGACCTGGGCGATGTGGACGACCATCGCGGTGGCCGCGAAGTGGGAGGCGAGACGGTAGGCGCGGGCGAGGCGGTCGGAGTCGACGGACCAGCCGGGAAGTTCCGCGAGGCGGTCCTCGATCTCCTTCTGCGACAGCGGGGCGACGGGCATGGCCTCGCTCCTTCCTCTGGCTCGGGGTTCGGATCGGGCTTCGGATCAGGTTTTGTGGATGGGTTTTATTTTCAGCGTGCCACAGGCGGCGCGCCACCCGCCGCGGGTCCCGGGCAGGTGGTCGCGTCCCTGGTCAGACGGGTGCCCGGAGGTCAGCCCGGTACGCATTCCGCCGCGAGGTCGTCGGCGAGGGCGGCGATCGTGGCGCGGCCCTCGACCCGCTGGACCCAGCTGTGGGGCAGGCCGTGGTCGCCGTAGCGGGCGCCGAGGAGGTTGCCGCAGATGGAGCCGGTGGAGTCGCTGTCGCCGGAGTGGTTGACGGCGAGGAGCAGCGCGGCCTGCGCGTCGCTCGCCGCGAGCGCGCTGTAGACGCCGATCGCGAGGGCCTCCTCCGCGACCCAGCCCGCGCCGAGCGACTCGACCTTCTCGGCGGTGGGCGAGCCCTCGGCGGCCAGGTCGAGGGCTGCGCGCAGGGCGGCCGAGGTCTCCTCGTGGGCGGGATGGCGCTCCAGGAGGCATAGCGCGCGCAGGACCGAACCCTCCAGGGAGTCCCCGGCGACCAGGTGCGCGACGATGGCGGCGAGGGCGCCCGCCGCGTAGTAGCCGGTGGGGTGACCGTGGGTGATCTGGGCGCCGCGGGCCGCCATGTCGAAGGCTCCGTCGGCGGTGTTGACCAGGCCGAAGGGGGCCGAGCGCATCACCGTGCCGCAGCCCTTGGAGTCGGGGTTGACGCGGCCGGGCTTGCCGTCGAGGGGGAGCCACGGGTCGGGCGCGTACATCTGGGCGACCCCGGACAGGCAGGCGTTGCCGGGGGCGCGGCGGGCGTACAGCCAGGGCTCGGCGAGCAGGCCGGACGTGGCGCTGTCGCCCGGTGCGGGCTTGGACTGGGTCTCCAGCCAGCGCTCGTAGGCCTCGCGCAGCAGCATGGACCAGGCGCCGCCGATCCCCTTCGCCCGCTCCCGCGCGTGGGCCGTGATGAGCGCCTCGACGGTGAACAGGGTCATCTGGGTGTCGTCGCTGATCAGGCCTACGGCGCCATGCGCACCGGGCGCGTACCCGGTCACCCCGCGCTGTCCGTGGCTCGCGCGGATCCGGTCGAGGGAGGCGAACTCGATCGGGTAGCCGAGGGCGTCGCCGACCGCGCCGCCGAGGAGGCAGCCGCGGACTCTGGCCCGGTACATCGCCGTGGCCTCCCCCAGGGAGTTCCCGGCGGCCTGCCCGGACGGGATCCTCGACTCGTTCACGTGCGCTCTCCTTCGACTACGGTCGTGTGTATGACCATTGTCCCGACCGCCACCGACACCGCTGCCGCCGCCCCGGCCGGCAGGGGTGTCGGCCCGTTGCTGCGTGCCTGGCGGGAGCGGCGGCGGGTCAGTCAGCTGGAGCTGGCGTTGCGGGCCGACTCCTCGGCGCGGCACATCAGCTTCATCGAGACGGGGCGGTCCCGGCCGAGCGAGGAGATGGTGCTGCGCCTCGCCGAGCACCTGGACGTGCCGGTGCGGGAGCGCAACTCCCTTCTCCTGGCGGCCGGTTACGCCCCGCACTACCCGGAAACCCCGCTGGACGACCCGGCGTTGGACGCGTTGCGCGAAGGACTTGAGCGGCTGATTCAAGGCTATGAGCCGTATCCCGCGCTGGTGGTCGACGCCGGCTACACCGTCGTCGCGGCGAACCGGGGCATCACCATGCTCCTGGACGGCGTACCGGAGTCCCTCCTCCAACCCCCGCTCAACGCCATGCGGTTGACGCTCCACCCGCAGGGGATGGCACCGCGCATCCGCAATCTGAATGAGTGGCGCGGGCATCTCCTCGCGCAGATGGAACGGCAGATCGCCCTGCACCGCTCCGAGCCGCTGCGCGCGCTGTACGAGGAGGTCGCGGCGTACCCGGCGCCCCAGGCGGCCGGCGACGAAGACGAACCGGCCCCGTCGGTCCCGTACTTCGCGCTGCCGATGCGGATCGAGCACGACGGCCGGGTGCTGTCCTTCGTCTCCTCGATCTCCACGTTCAACACACCCATGGACGTGACGGTCTCGGAACTGGCGATCGAGACGTTCCTCCCGGCCGATCCGGCGACGGCCAAGTACCTGCACGCGCTGGGGGACTGACGAATGATCACCTCCGAACCGCTGAGACAATGGCCGGAACATGGCACACTGCCCCCAGACTTCGGCGCGTATGGGGAGGCGTGGCTGTGAGTGAACGACGGCCCGCGCCCACGGTGGGTCAAGTGGTGCTGGGCAGAAGGCTGCAGGAGCTGCGTGAGGCGGCCGGCATCAAACGCGAGGAGGCCGCGCAGGTCCTGCGGGTGGCCCCGGCGACCGTACGGCGGATGGAGATGGCCGAGGTCGCGCTCAAAGTGCCGTACGTCCAGGTGCTGTTGACGACGTACGGGGTGCCCGAGGAGGAGACGGACGCGTTCGTCGCGCTCACCGAGGAGGCGAACCAGCCGGGCTGGTGGCAGCGGTTCCACGATGTGCTGCCGGAGTGGTTCAGCCTGTACGTGAGCCTGGAAGGTGCCGCCGGGCTGATCCGTTCGTACGAACCGCACTTCGTGCCGGGCCTGTTGCAGACCGAGGACTACGCGCGCGCCGTGCTGGAGGCCGGGACGATCGGGCAGACCGGGCCGGAGACCATCGAGCGGCATGTGTCGCTGCGGATGGCGCGGCAGGGGCTGCTGGAACGGGACAACCCGCCGCACCTGTGGGTCATCATGGACGAGACCGTGCTGCGCCGGCCGGTGAGCATCCGCGGCGAGGTCATGCGCGAACAGCTCGACAGACTCCTGGAGTTCGGCGAGCGCGACCGGGTCACGCTCCAGGTCGCCGAGTTCGGCAACGGCCCGCATCCGGGGACATACGCTCCCTTCTCGCTGTTCCGTTTCACCGAACCGGAGCTGCCCGACATGGTGTTCACGGAGTACCTGACCGGCGCCCTGTACCTGGACTCCCGTACGGAGGTCTCCGCGCATCTGGAGGTCCTCGACCACATGACGGCGCACGCCGCGTCCGCACAGCGCACCAAGAAGATCCTGCGGGACTACCGCGAGACCTTCTGAGCAAGCACGGCCCGGGCACCAACACGCGAACTCCCGAGGAGACGACACCGCATGACCGGATCCGACGCCGCGCCCATCCGTATCGACACCAGCAGGCCGCATCCGGCGCGGGTGTACGACTGGTGGCTCGGCGGCAAGGACAACTACCCGGTGGACGAGGAGCTGGCGCGCAGGATCCTCGCCACGGACAGTGCCGCGGTGCGCGGGGCGCGGGCCAACCGCCGGTTCATGCACCGGGCGACCCGGACCGCCGCCGAGGCCGGGATACGCCAGTTCCTGGACATCGGCACCGGCATCCCCACCGAGCCGAACCTCCACCAGGTGGCGCAGAGTGTCGCCCCGGACGCCAAGGTCGTGTACGCGGACAACGACCCGATCGTGCTGCGGCACGCGGAGGCGCTGCTGCACGGTGAGGCCGAGGGCAGCACCGAGTACGTGCACGCCGACGTCCGCGACCCGGACACGATCCTGCGGCTGGCCGGCGAGACCCTCGACTTCACCCAGCCGGTCGCGCTGTCGCTGGTCGCACTCACCCACTACCTGAGCGCGGATCCGGCAGGCGACGACGTGTACGGCCTGATCAAGCGGTACGTCGACGTGCTCGTCCCGGGCAGCTACGTGGTGCTGTCGCAGGTCACCCCGGACCTCAGCCCCGCCGCCATCGCGAAGGCCGCCGAGCACTTCCAGCGCAGCGGCACCCCCTTCTTCCCGCGCACCCTGGCCGAGTTCTCCCGCTTCTTCGACGGCCTCGACCTGCTCGGCCCGGGCGTCATCCCGGTCTACGGCTGGCGCCCGGCACCGGAGGACGTGGCCGCCCAGGCGGAGGGTATCGTCCCGGTCTACGGCGGTGTCGCCCGCAAGCCCTGACCCGTACGGCTGGGGTGAACGGGTGCGCTCCCCTGCCCCGCCCCAGGTTCGACACCACGGGCGGGCAAGGGAGCGCAGGTGACGGAGACGACAACACCGGGAGAGGCACTGAGCCGGGGTGGTCCGGCGCCCCACGAGGCGAGGGACGCCCGATGCCCTCCGACGCGGTGCTGTACCAGGCGGCCGCGGTCTGCCTGACCTACCCCGACGACGACTTCCGCGCCCGGCCCCCCCTGCTGCGCGAAGCCGCCCCGCAGCTACGGGAGTTCGTCTACCGCGCGGCCCTCACCCCGGCGGAGGAGCTGACCGACTTCCTGCCCGCGGTCCTGGAGTTCACGTCCCGCACCGGCACCCTCGACCTGCTCGCCGCGCACCGCGCCGCCGTGGACCGACTCCGCGCCCGCCTGACCGACTTCGGCACCCCGTACGCCTCCGTCCTGGACGCGGTCCGCGCCACCCTGCCGACCGCACCTACAAAGACGGACGCCTGCGCAGCGCCCCAAAGGGGCGCGGGGCTCTATCGATTTGCGGCTCCGCCGCGTGGGCGCGACCAGCCCCCACCGGCCCGCACCCAACGAACCACGTACCCAGGGAACCTCTACGCCGCTCCGCCCTTCATGTCCCGTTCGTCGTCGACGATCTCCGCGTCGACGACACCTTCCTCCTCGTCGTGCTGCCGCGGGGAGTCGGGCTCCTCGGCGCTCTCCGCCTGTTCCGTGGGTGCCTGCTGCGCCGCCTGCGCGTACATCGCCTGCCCCATCCGCTGGCTGACGGTGGCGAGTTTCTCGACGCCGGTGCGCAACTCGGCCGTATCGGCGTTGTGTTCCAGCAGCGACTTCACCTCCGCGGCCGCCGCCTCGACCTCGGACCTGATGTCGGCCGGTACGCGTTCCTCGTTCTCGTGGACGAACTTCTCGGTCTGGTAGACGAGTTGCTCGGCCTGGTTGCGGGTCTCGGCCGCCTCGCGGCGCTTGCGGTCCTCGTCCGCGTACTGCTCGGCCTCCCGCGTCATCCGGTCGATGTCGTCCTTGGCCAGGGCGGATCCGCCGGTGACGGTCATCTTCTGTTCGCGGCCGGTCGCCAGGTCCTTCGCCGAGACGTGCATGATGCCGTTCGCGTCGATGTCGAAGGCGACCTCGATCTGCGGCACCCCGCGCGGGGAGGGCGGCAGGCCGGTGAGGTCGAAGACGCCCAACTTCTTGTTGTACGCGGCGATTTCACGCTCACCTTGGTAGACCTGGATGCCGACGGAGGGCTGGTTGTCGGTGGCGGTGGTGAAGATCTCCGAACGCCGGGTCGGGATGGTCGTGTTGCGCTCGATGAGCGTCGTCATGATGCCGCCCTTGGTCTCGATGCCCAGGGACAGCGGGGTGACATCGAGGAGGAGGACGTCCTTCACGTCGCCGCGGATGACCCCGGCCTGGAGGGCTGCGCCGAGCGCCACGACCTCGTCGGGGTTGACGCCCTTGTGCGGGTCCTTGCCGGTGAGTTCCTTGACGAGGTCGGTGACGGCGGGCATCCGGGTCGAGCCGCCGACGAGGATCACGTGGTCGACCGCGGACAGCTTGATGCCCGCGTCCTTGACCGCCTGGTGGAAGGGGTTCTTGCAGCGGTCCAAGAGGTCGGCGGTGAGTTCCTGGAACCCGGCGCGGGTCAGCTTCTCGTCGAGGTGCAGCGGGCCTTCGGCGGAGGCCGTGATGTAGGGCAGGTTGATCGTCGTCTCGGAGGACGAGGACAGCTCGATCTTCGCCTTCTCCGCGCCCTCGCGCAGGCGTTGGAGCGCCATCTTGTCCTTGCCGAGGTCGATGCCGTACTGCCCCTGGAACTTCTTGACGAGGTGGTCGACGACCCGCTGGTCCCAGTCGTCGCCGCCGAGATGGGTGTCGCCGTTGGTTGCCTTGACCTCGATGACGCCGTCGCCGATCTCCAGCAACGACACGTCGAAGGTGCCGCCGCCGAGGTCGAAGACCAGCACGGTCTGCTCCTCGCCCCGGTCCAGGCCGTAGGCGAGCGCGGCGGCCGTCGGTTCGTTGATGATCCGCAGCACCTTGAGGCCCGCGATCTCGCCGGCCTCCTTGGTGGCCTGGCGCTGGGAGTCGTCGAAGTAGGCGGGGACGGTGATCACGGCGTCCGTGACGTCCTCGCCGAGATAGGCCTCCGCGTCCCGCTTCAGTTTCTGCAGCACGCGCGCGGACAACTCCTGGGCGCGGTACCGCGTTCCGTCGATGGCGCCCGTGTCCGGGAATCGCCAACTCGTATCGCCCATATGCCGTTTCACCGAGCGCGCGGTGCGCTCGATGTTCGTCACGGCCTGCCGTTTGGCGACCTCGCCGACGAGCACCTCGCCGTTCTTGGCGAAGGCCACGACCGAGGGTGTGGTCCTCGCCCCCTCGGCGTTGGCCACCACCGTGGCCTCGCCGCCCTCCAGCACCGCGACCACCGAGTTCGTGGTCCCCAGATCGATCCCGACCGCACGTCCCATCGCCGTCCCCTTCCGCCAGGCGCTGCCCGATCTCCAGCTGAGAACTTGAGTGCGGGAATGTCAATGCCGCACCCGTTTTTCCGGGCGCGGCATCGAGGCGGGAGGGGAAGCGGGGGTCAGGCGGATTCCACCGTCAGCGTGATCGTCGTCCCCGCGAGGGCCTGGCTGACCGGGCAGTTCTTCTTGGCGTCCTCGGCGGCGGCGGCGAAGCCGGCCTCGTCCAGGCCGGGGACCTCGCCGCGGACGGTGAGGTGGATGCCGGTGATGCCCTCGCCGGGCTGGAAGGTGACGTCGGCCTTGGTCTCCAGGCGGGTGGGCGGGGTGCCCGCGCCGGTCAGGCCGTGGGAGAGCGCCATGGAGAAGCAGCTGGAGTGGGCGGCGGCGATCAGCTCTTCGGGGCTGGTCCTGCCGTTGGCCTGCTCGGCGCGCGACGCCCACGTCACCGGCTGCACACCGATGCCTGACGAGTCGAAGGTGACCTCGCCGCTGCCCTTGATGAGTTCGCCTTCCCAGACGGTGTGTGCGGTGCGCGTGGTTGCCACGATGATTCCTTTCGACGCGGATGTCGTTCGGGTCCATCCGATCACATTCCGCCTCAGCGCACGCGGAAGACCGGCCCACGTGCGGTGAACGGCAGGCGAGCATCCCGCGGTAGGAGATAGGCGTGTTCGCGCCGCACCCGCAGCACGTCGCACCAGCCGTCCGTGATGATCAGGATCGGCGCGCCCCGCGGGAAGTCGTCCGCGCGGTGCAGCAGGTCGATCCCGGGCTGCAGGACCGTACCGCCGCGCCCGTGCACCCGGACCCGGCCCGCGATGTCGGTGACCGACACATAGCCCGCGTCGTGCGGGGCCGCGTCGCAGAACACGACCCGGGCGGCCGGTACGTCACGGGCCTCGGCGTACGACGCGATCGCGCCCAGTGCCTTGCCGAGGAGGCCGCGGTCCATGGAGCCGGAGGTGTCGAGGACGACACCGAAGGTGCAGCGGGCGATCTCCTCGGGCGGGAACCAGTGGCCCGCGCGCGGGATGTCGGGCGTGGAGGACTGACGGCGCGAGGGGCGAGCGTACGACCGGACGGGCTCGGGGCGTGGCACGAACTCGTCGAACCAGCGGGCGAGTTGGGCGTCCCACGGCAGCGGCGGATGACTCAGGGCGCGGATCTCCTCGACCAACCCGCCGGGCAGGAAGCCGCGTTCGTACTGCTGGTGCAGGTCGAGGCCGTGGGCGAGGCCGCGCCGGTAGAACTCGTCGAGGTCCACGTAGTCGCGCGGGCTGCCGAGCGGGCCGCCGAGGATGTCGCCGACGCCCTTGCCGCGCAGGGTGGCCAGGCGGCGCATCCGGCGCAGGTCGCCGGCGATCCGGTCGTAGACCTCCTCGGCGGAGAGGTCCTTCAACTCCGGGTCGTGCAGCAGCCCTTCGGGCATCCGGCCGACGTCCATCTCGCACAGCCAGCCGTTGATGACGTAGTCGGCGGCGATGTTGAAGAGGAACGGGTCGCGGACACCGCAGCGGTCGCCGTGCCGCAGGGCGGCGTGCAGCATCTCGTGGGCGAGGACGAACCGCCATTCCTCGTCGTCGAGTTGGCGCAGCGGGTTGACGTAGATCTCGGCCGCGCCGGTGTCGACGGCGGCGACGGAGATGCCGTGGGCGCGGGCGAGTTCGGCGTCGGCGACGAGGGTGATGCCGGCCGCGATACCGCCGAGGAGCGGGTAGGAGGAGACGAACCAGCTCAACGCCCGTTCCCAGGGCTGGAGTCGGGTGGGTCCGCCGCGCATCGAGGCGCGCCGGCCGCCCGCCACGTCCATCGCCATGGCCACGGTGCGGGTGAGGGCGTTCGCGAAGTTGAGCTGCCAGTCCGGGGCGCTGCCGCCCTGCCAGGTGTCCCACGGCACGAGCAGCTGGTCCGGATCGCCGCCCGCCGTACCGCAGCGCTCGTAGAGGGGCGGGATGCCGTCGCGGCGCCAGCGCGCGGCGAGTTGCTCCTCGTCGCCGCCCGGGTAGGAGGCGGGCAGGTCCTCGGGGGTGACCCCGATGGGGAAGCCGAGCAGGAAGCGGTTGACGACGGCGCAACGCGCCGCGAGCGCGGGTCCGTCGGGCTGGTCGCGGAGCTTCGGCGCGGCCGGGACATGGCCGAAGCCCAGGTGGATGATGCAGTGCGCGATCGCCCAGGCCCACGCGGCGGGTTCGGCCCGGCGGGTGGGGTGGACGTGCAGCACACCGTTGGAATCGACGCGCACCAGACCGGAGTCGGGCGTGTGGTGGCAGTCGTCCCGGCGGCAGATGCTGAACCCGATGGCGGCGAGCGCGCGGTTGGCCCGCACGAGGCGCAGCCCCTCCTCGAAGGCCTCGGCGGCGAGGTCCTTCTTCTTCGGCTTCCCCTTGCCCCCTTTGCTCCGTTGCGTGCGGCTCACTGCCGGGCCTCGACCAACCGGGGCATGTCCCGGGCGGCCTCGACCAGGAACCAGGCGGGCAGCAGCGGATTGCCGTCGGTGTCCGGGGCGATGACGCTCTGCGCGACCTCCACGGAGATCTCGGCGAGCTGCACGAGCAGCGACTTGGCGCGGTACGCGGTCTGCAGTCCGTTCGCCGACAAGTGCTCCTTGCTGACCGGGAGTTCCTTGACCAGCCGGCCCCGGAACGACTCGGCGAGGTAGTACAGCAGGTCACGGTCCTCGGGGCGGTGCGGCCAGCCGGCGTCGCCCTTGATGATCGCCTCGATGCCGAACCGGCTGCGCACGATCTTGACGTACCCGCAGAACGCGACCGCGTGCGCCGGGGTCAGCGTGCCGTGCGCGATGACCTTCAGGGTGTCCTCGTCGAGGTCGGGCCCGAAGGAGCCCAGCGCGTCGGAGAGCATGTGCCAGGACCGGGGCGTGGAGAAGGCTTCCTCGGTCTTCGGCGGCTTGGACCACAGGTGGTCGGGCCGGTCGGTGAGGTGGTCCAGGATCCACGGGTGAATCCCGTTGGCGGCGGCCCAGTTGAGCCAGTCCTTCGGCGACGCCTCAAGGTGGACATGGGTGAGCCGGTTGATCAGCGCGGACGAGATCGGCCGGGCCAGCGCGTTGTCGGTCGCCCGGTTGCCGGCGCCGATCACGATGGACCCCTTGGGGAGTTCGTAGTTCCCGATACGGCGGTCCAGGATCAGCGAGTAGAACGCCTTCTGCACATCCGGTGTGGCCGCGTTGAGTTCGTCGAGGAACAGGCAGTAGGGCTCGTCCCGCGCGATCGCCTCCGGCGGACAGAACACCGACCGCCCGTCCCGGATCTGCGGCACACCGATCAGGTCCTCGGGCGCGAGCTGCGTACCGAGCAGGCTGACGCACTCAAGGCCCAGCGACTCGGCGAACTCCCTTACCAGGGACGACTTTCCGATGCCGGGCGCACCCCAGATGAACACGGGCCGCACGGTCGCGAGACCGAGGAGAAGCTCGGGGATACGAGCCGGAGTGACAGTGACGGCAGCCTGCAAAGCAGCAGCTCCTGAAGGAGATCCGAGGTGGGGAGACTCGAACAGTGTGTGCTCGCGGCCGGTCCACCGCAGCTCATTTTCAGGCGGCGCGTTCCGACTGCTCGTCCGTCAGCGGCACTTGGGGCCCGTCGCACTCACGCAGCCACCGCCGCAGAACCCGGTGGACCTGCTCCGCGCCGACGAGGTCCTCGCCGTCGTCGACCGGTGCGGAGAAGGTGTGCGGCGACAGCAGGAACGGCTTGGCCTGGGCGCCGCCGAGGCCGCCGTGGGAGCCGATCTGCTCCTCGAAGGCGAGGACTTCACCCTCTGCGGGGTCGTACCAGGAGTTGACCATGATGTCGGCGGTGTGCGGGAAGGAGTGGGTGCGCCGGACGGCGTCCGCGACGCCGGAGCCGAAGTCCGCCAACGGGCCCTGTTTGTCGTCGAGTTCGGCCACCGGAAGTTCGGCGCCGTGCGCCCCCAGCACGACCCCTCCGTGCTCCTCGCTGCGCACGAGGACGAAGCCGACACCGGGATGGTTGGCGAGGGTCGTCAGCAGCGCCGGATGCCGGGCGTCGATCTCCTCCTTGGTCATGCGGTGCGGCACGTCCGGGAAGGAGACCAGGCCGAGGTTGCCGGAGGCCAGCACGATCGGCTCCGAGCGGCGGCCGGGGTGGCGGTGCTGCCCGTCCTTCTCCTCGACCGGCCGGCGCAGCGCCGCACGGACGGCGGCGCGGGCCTCGGCACCGCTGTGGGTGCGCCGGGCGCGGCGCGGCACGGGCAGCCCGCAGCCCGCGCGGACCAGGTCGCCGAGGGTGAGGCCGTAGCGGCCCTGGAAGGTCTCGCCGGGGCTCTGGCCGTGGTCGGAGAGGACGACGATGCGGTACGGGCGCGGGGCGTGCTCGGCGACGTTCTCGATCAACGCGATGGAACGGTCCAGGCGTTGGAGGACCTTGGCGGCGTCGCGGCTGTGCGGTCCGGAGTGGTGGGCGACCTCGTCGTAGGCCACGAGGTCGGCGTAGAGGGCGGTGCGGCCCGCGAGCATGTCGCCCGTGACTGCGGCGACGACGACGTCCCGTTCGACGACGGTCGCGAAGGCGCGGACGAGGGGGTAGAGGCCGCCGCGCTTGATCCGGGGGCGCTGCTTGGTGAGGCGGCTGCGGGTCGACTGGCCGATCTCGCGGCCGACCTCGGCGACGAAGGACATCGCGGTGCGGACGGCGTTGGCCGGGTCGGAGAAGTAGGCGAAGTAGCCCGCGCGGGAACGGTTCTCGCGGCCGCGGCGGCGGATGGCGATGGACAGGACGAGGGCCTGTTCGTCGGCGCCGCCGCTGAACAGGTTGCCGCGGCTGGCGCCGTCGAGCGTGAGGAGACCGCCGTCGCCGGTGAACTCGACGGCCCGGCGCTGGAGTTCGGCCGCGCTGGTCGGGCGGTTGCAGACCATCACCTCGCCGGTGTCCTTCTCGTACCAGCGGAACGCGGGGATGTCGTGGTTGGAGCCGTGCAGGATGCCGAGCTGGCTGGCGCCCGTCTGACTGGACCAGTCGGTGCGCCAGGGGGTGAGGCGGTGGCTGGGGCGGTCGCCGCCGAGGAGCTTCGCGACGGTCGGCATCAGCCCCTTGGCCACGGCCGCGAGCAGCACGTCGTGGCCGACGCCGTCGAGCTGCAGGAAGACGGTGCCGGGCGAGGAGGGGCCGGGGGGCATGGCTCTGCGGCGGCGGTCGGCGAGGCGGTAGAGGCGGCGGCGGTAGGCGTCGTCGTCGCGCACGGCGAGGGCACCGCCGGTGGCGGAGGCGACGGCGGACATCACGGCGGCCACGACGACGGCGGTCTCGGGGGCGACCTGGCCGCGCAGCCCGCCGTCCGGGTTGATGCGCAGGGCGATCAGCAGCAGCGACCCGTTGAGCACGAAGACGAGGAGACCGAGGACGAGCGCGGGCACCAGCAGCAACAGCCGTACCAGCAGCGGCCACACCAGGGCCGACAGCAGACCGAAGGCGCCGGCGCCGAACGCGGCCGTGACACCGATCCGGGTCGCGCTGTCGCCGTCCGCCGACTGGAGCTTGAAATCCGGCAGGATCCCGGCGAGCACCAGCATGGTGACCGTGGAGACCGCCCACACCGCGATGCTCCGCCCGGCCTGACTGGCGAGCCGCCGCCAACGCGCTCCACCCACGCCCCGTACACCTCACGTCCCTGGCCCGACGACCTGGCGGACCTGTCCCCAGCCTGTCATACGGGACGCGGGGACCCCGGAGCCGGCGGAACAGCTACCGGCCGTCGTAGCCCGCCGTCGGCATGGACAGCCGTCGGTGCACGCTGGCCTTCATCTGGGCGTCGTAGCAGGGTTCCGCGCGGCCGACCGTCTCGATCCGCACCCCGCGTCGCGCGCACTCGTCGGTGAACTCCTCGACGGAGGACAGCGCGCTCTCCAGGACCCGGCGACTGGGGGCCACGAACAGATCGAGGCCGGGGCGGACGCCGTCCCACAGGGCACAGTGGTCGGGGCGCAGTCCTCGTACGAGGAGTTCGCGGGCGATCACATAGCCGTGGTCGGCGGCCCAGCGGGCGCACATCGCGTGCTGGCTGCGGGAGTCGACCAGGAAGGGGTCGTCGTCCAGCTCCTCCAGCGGCGTCAGGCTGGCGATCGCCGTGACCCGCAGCCGCGAAGGCATACCCAAGGCACCGCGTACCTGTCCCATGGTGTCCCCCTCACCTCCGGGTTTCGCCGCCGACCCTACTCCTGCCCGTAGGCTTCGGGGGAGTCGCGCGAAGGAGGCAAAGAAGGTGCCGGTGGAGATCACCTGGTGGGGTCACGCCACCTGCACGATCGAGGACTCGGACGTACGCGTCCTCACCGACCCCCTGTTCGCGCGCCGCCTCGCACACCTACGGCGCCGCCGGGGCGCGGTGCCGCCGCCCGAGGCCCGGCGCGCGGACCTGGCGCTCGTCTCCCACCTCCACGCCGACCACCTGCACCTCCCCTCGCTCGCCACTCTCGCCCCGGGCACGCGCCTGCTCGTGCCCCGGGGCGCACTCCGCGCGGTACCCGGACTGCGCCGGCTCCGGCAGCTGCGGATCGACGAAGTGTCCCCCGGCGACCAGACCATGATCGGTGACCTGGTCGTACGGGCCGTCCCCGCACGGCACGACGGACGCCGGCTGCCGGTCGGACCGCACCGCTCCCCCGCGCTGGGCTACGTCGTCGAGGGCGAGGCGCGCACCTACTTCGCCGGGGACACCGGACTGTTCGACGACATGGCCAAGGAGGTCGGGCCGGTCGACGTGGCGCTGCTGCCGGTGGGCGGCTGGGGCCCGTATCTCGGCGAGGGACATCTCGACGCGGGCCGCGCGGCCCAGGCCCTCGCCCGGCTCTCGCCGCGCAGCGCGGTGCCGGTGCACTACGGCACGTACTGGCCGATCGGGATGGACGCGGTGCGCCCGCACGAATTCCACACGCCCGGCGACGAGTTCGTACGGATCGCCGCCCAACTCGCGCCCTCGGTCTCGGTGCACCGGCTCGCGCACGGGGAGAACGTGCGGCCGGAGGTCGCCCGGTGAGCTGGATCGCGGCCGCTACAGCCACGACATCGCCCGAATCCGCTCAACAGGCCATCGGTTACCCGTCGTTGTTCCTGCTGGTGCTGTTCGGGGCGCTGGTACCGGTGATTCCGACCGGCGCGCTGGTGAGTTCGGCGGCTGTGGTCGCCTTTCACCAGACGGCGCCGTTCGCGTTGGCGCTGGTCTTTGTTACCGCCTCGCTGGCCGCGTTCCTCGGGGATGTCGCGCTGTACTGGCTGGGGCGGCGGGGGATGAGGTCGAAGAACGGGTCGCGGTGGTTGGAGGCGATCCGTGCGCGGGCGCCGGAGGAGCGGCTCGCTCAGGCGCAGGAGAAGTTGGCCGATCATGGGGTGACGGTCTTGGTGCTGTCTCGGCTGGTGCCGGCCGGCCGGATTCCGGTGATGTTGGCCTGTCTGATGGCGGAGTGGCCGATCCGCCGGTTCGCCCGGGGGAATGCGCCCGCGTGTCTGGCGTGGGCGGTGACGTACCAGCTGATCGGCATCCTTGGTGGCTCGCTGTTTCCCGAGCCTTGGGAGGGTGTGGTGGCGGCCGTTGCGTTGACTGTGGTGATCAGTGTGGCGCCGACTGTTTGGAAGCGGGTTCGGGCTGCCAGTTGATGTTGCGTTGCGGGGTGCGGGTCGTATGTGGCTGGTCGCGCCCCGCGGCGGAGCCGCAAATCGACACAGCCCCGCGCCCCTAAAAAGGGCATCTAGTTCAGCACTCTTGAAGCTCCCACCGGTAGGTCCCACAGGTCCTGCCTCGCCAGGCCCGCTTGGTCCCAGGCCGCCCGCACCCGCGTCAGCGGCTCCAGGACTGGTTCCGCCGACAGGACGAACGTGCCCCAGTGCATCGGAGCCATTCGTCGCGCCCCCAGATCCTGCAGCGCCCGAACCGCCTCCTCCGGGTCGCAGTGGACGTCGCGCAGCCACCAGCGGGGGTCGTACGCGCCGATGGGGAGGAGGGCCAGGTCGATTCCCGGGTAGCGGTGGCCGATTCGGGAGAACCAGTGGCCGTAGCCCGTGTCGCCGGCGAAGTAGACGCGCCGGCCGTCGGGGGCTGTCAGGACCCAACCGCCCCACAGGGAGCGGCAGGTGTCGGTGAGGCTGCGCTTGGACCAGTGGTGGGCGGGGACGAAGTCGAGGCGGACGTCGTCGAGTTGGGCCGCTTCCCACCAGTCGAGCTCGGTGACGTGGGTGAATCTGCGGCGCCGGAACCAGCTGCCGAGGCCGGCGGGGGCGAACACCGGGGTGTGGCGCGGGAGTCGGCGCAAGGTGGGGGCGTCGAGGTGGTCGTAGTGGTTGTGGCTGATGACTACGGCGTCGATGGGCGGGAGTGCTTCCCAGGCGACGCCTACGGGGGTGATGCGGGCCGGGGTGCCGAGGATGCGGCGGGACCAGACCGGGTCGGTGAGGATGGTCAGGCCGCCGATGCGGATCACCCAACTGGCGTGTCCCGCCCAGGTGACGGCGACGGTCAAGGCGTCCACCTGGGGCAACGGCTCGGGGGCGAACGGGAGTTGGGGGATGTCGGCGAGTCCCTCGGGCCGGGGTCGTACGGAACCCTCGCGGGCGAAGCGGGCGTAGGCGTTGAGGCCGGGGAGCGGGGCGGTGAGGCGGTCGTGGAAAGCGCGGGGCCACACGCGCCGCTCGCCGAGGGGGCGGGGTTCGGCGAGCGGCGGGGACGAGGGGGTGAACGGGGTCGTCGGGACGGCCGTTTCCCGCATGGCCGTACCGCTGTCGGTGGTCGACTCGGACTGCTGCGTCATCGAGGAGGCTCCCATCGCTGAGCGTCGTCGCGGAGATCGTCGAAGATCGACCTCAAGGACATCAACGCGCGTTGCACGTGTGGCAGTTCCAACGGCAAGGGTGACGTGAGGCATTCCGCGCGTTCCGCATCGGTTCGGCCCAGCAGCGGTCCGGTGGACAGCCGGACGCGCAGCGCGCCCAGGTCGTCGCCGAACCGGTGGCCGCCCGGCGCGGGCATGCCGAGCCGGGCGGTGAGGAACTCCTCCAGATCCTGCGCGTCGCCCACCCCCTGCGGGGTGAGCGCGTGGCGCAACGGCCCGAGATCGACGTACAGATGACGTCCCGCCTGCGGCGGCCGGGAGAACGCGCCCGCCCCGGTGACGGCGGCGTGCGCAGCGGCGGCCACGCGCGCGTGCAGGCGTACGGCGGTGTCGCGGCGGGCGAGGACGGGCGGGGGTTCGCCGAGGGCGTGGCCGGCCGCGGCGGCGACCGGTGCGGCGACGCGGGCGCCGAGTGCGGTGAGGACGTCGAGCACGCGCGCGCGTAGCGCCTGCCCGGCGCGGCCCGCGGGGAAGCGGGCGACAGCGGCCGGCCAGCCGGACGGCAGCAGCGCGCCGGCCAGGTCGGTGACGACGGTGACCTTGTCGGGCAGCATCTCGGCGGGGCTGAGCAGCATGGTGGTGCGGGGTGCGTGCAGGGTGTCGCGCCAGGTCTCGTCGCTGACCAGGTGCAGGCCCTCGGCCGCGGCGGCCTCGACGGTCTCGTGCATGACCTCGGGCGGCGCCACGGTGGCGGTCGGGTCGTCGGCCACCGAGAGGACGAGTAGCCGCGGATCACCGCCCTCGTCCCGGACCCGGCGCACGGTCTCCAGCAGGGCGTACGGATCGGGCACCCCGCCGCACTCGGCCGGGGTGCCCACATGGAACACGGATCTGCCCAGCAGGCGCGCGTACGGCGCCCACCAGGCGGCGCAGGGTCTGGGCACCAGGACGTCACCGCCGAGTGCGGCGGTCAGCGCGACCAGCAGCGCGGGGGCACCCGGGGCGGCGGCCACGCGGGCGGGTTCGGCGGGCAGACCCCGGCGTTCGAAGTAGCCGCAAGCGGCGTCCAGCAGTACGGGAGCTCCGCCCACCGGCTGTTCCTCGGTACGGGACGCGGCGACGGCGAGCACGGCGGCCAGATCCGGCAGCACAGGAAGCCCGTCATCGGGAAACACCGGCCCATACCGGACGGGCCCCTGGCCCACCGCGTCCGCCTGCCGCATCGTGCCTCCGCGCAGTCCCTCGTGCAGTGCCGTGCCGTGTCCCGCTCGCGCGCTCAGTGCCCCGGCGTCCGCCTGCGCAGCCGGTACACGGCGCCACCGAAGGCGCCCGCGATCAGTACACCACCGGCGACCAGAGCCGGAACGGAGTCGGTGAAGGTCCCGCCTTCCCCGGCCTGCACCCCACGCTGAACCGCGGCGGGCACATCGCCACGCACATCACCACAGGCATCCCCCCGGGGCTCCTGACAAGGCGGCTGCCCGCCGCCGCGCTCGATGCTGAAGGTCGCGCTCCAGGGCCTCCCCTGTCCGCCGGGCGGCGCGGGACAGGTCCCGTCGACGGTCCACGCGGAGTCCCGCTCGACCCCGTCCGCGGAGATCCGCGCGGTCCCACGGTAGGCGGCTCCGGCAGCCCGGTCGTCGTTGCCGGGCACACGTTGCAGCTGGACGGTCCCGTCGTCGAACCCCTGGGACGTGGCGTCGATGGTCTCGGCCACGGTCCCCCCAACGGCCTCGCAGGTGACGGAAACGGTGACACTCCCGCCCGCCCGCACACTGCTCGGACTGACCTCGGCCCCCGGATCAGCGGCCAGAGCGGGCCCGGCGGCACCGACAAGGCCGACAACGGCCAGAGCAAGGGCGATGCGACGCATGAGCGGGTCTCCTTAGACCGAGGACGACGGCAACACCATCGAAGCCCGGCCGGAAGAGAGCCGCGCGCGGCCAGGCCCCATTGGGGTGAAACCCAGGCCGGCTGCAGCTTTTAGGGGCGCGGGGCTGTGTCGATTTGCGGCTCCGCCGCGTGGGCGCGACCAGCCACGACGAGCTCGCACCCGACGTCTAAGCCGCATCCTCGAGAACCTGCTGCCGGATCCGAAGACAACACCGCCTGATCAACCGGGACACATGCATCTGCGAAATCCCGAACCGCTCAGCAATTCGGCTCTGCGTCATGTCCCCGAAGAACCGCAGATACAGAATCTCCCGATCCCTCTGAGGCAACGCGGCAAGCCGAGGCTTCACGGCCTCCCGGTCAACGACGACATCCAACGCCGGATCAGCAGTCCCGAGAACATCGCTCAGCGAATACCCGTCCGAACCGCCGGGGGCAACCGCGTCCAGCGACAACGCACTGAAACTCTCCAACGCCTCAAGCCCCACCCACACCTCCTCCTCGGAGAGACACGCGTGCGCGGCGATCTCCGCCACGGTGGGCCCCCGCCCCGGCACGGTCTGGGCAAGCTCCTGCCCGGCAACCCGCACCCGGTTCCGCAGATCCTGCACCCGCCGAGGCACATGCAACGTCCACATGTGGTCCCGGAAGTGCCGTTTGATCTCCCCGGTGATCGTCGGCACGGCATAGCTCTCGAACGCGTTCCCGCGCTCGGGGTCGTACCGGTCGACGGCCTTCACCAGCCCGAGGGCGGCGACCTGGCGTAAGTCCTCGGTGCTCTCACCCCGGTTGCGGAACCGGCCCGCGAGCCGGTCGGCCATGGGCAGCCACGCCTCGACGATGCGTTCGCGGACGGTGTCGCGCTGCGGACCGGGAGGCAGCGCGGCCAGCGTGCGGAACGCCTCCGCGGTGTCGGGGGCGTCATGATGGGAATGGCGTTTCGTGCGCGTGCTCGTGCGAGCAGGCCGATTGGTCCGAGTAGGCATGGTGCGTCACAACTCCCTTGAGCATGCTCCGGGTTGGACGGTCACCGTCGGTGGGAACGCGTTTGCGATCCAGCGCTGAAAGTTCGCCTGCCCCCGACCTCAAGGCACAAACACACACCATCTCAAGGCACAGACACCCACCGCTCAGTCCCGCTCGCGCGCCCCCTGCCGGGTACGGCCAGGGGCCACGAGGCGACGCGGATGGCGGCGCAGATACTCGCCCTCCAGTCCGGCCATACGGGCGTTGTGGGCGCGCAGCGCGTCGTTCGAGCCGTACAGCAGGGTGTCGTGGCGCGTGCGGTGGATGGTCTCCAGCTCCTTCATGAGCTGAGCATCGTCCAGGCGCGCAGGGTCGACTCCGGTCATGGTGTGCCCCGCTCGTCGAGTCTCACGGTCCTGAGTCCACTCTACGAACATTCGGGCCCCGCGGCCTCCGCACTGAGCGGAACTATCGCGCCCGCTCCACCCGCCGCTCGTCCCACACGGGCTCTGTCGTCTCCCGGACCTTGCCGTCGCTGCCGAAGACCAGATACCGGTCGAAGGACCGGGCGAACCACCGGTCGTGCGTGACGGAGAGCACCGTGCCATCGAATGCCTCCAGACCTTCCTGCAGCGCCTCGGCGGATTCCAGGTCGAGGTTGTCGGTCGGCTCGTCGAGGAGGAGAGCCGTCACGCCCTGGAGTTCCAGCAGCAGGATCTGGAAACGCGCCTGCTGCCCCCCGGACAGCCGGTCGAAGCTCTGCTCGGCCTGGCCGGTCAGCTCGTAGCGCCGCAGCCGGGACATCGCGGGCCCCTGGGCCTGTGCGTGCTCCTTCCACAGGATGTCGAGGAGGGTACGGCCCTGGAGTTCGGGATGGGCGTGGGTCTGCGCGAAGTGGCCGGGCACGACGCGCGCGCCGAGCTTCCACTCCCCCGTGTGCTTCACCTCCTCGCCGGCGAGGAGCCGCAGGAAGTGCGACTTGCCCGAGCCGTTGGAACCGAGGACGGCGACGCGTTCGCCGTAGAAGACCTCCAGGTCGAAGGGGTTCATCAACCCCGTCAGCTCAAGTCCCTTGCAGGTGACGGCCCTTACGCCGGTGCGGCCGCCCTTGATGCGCATGGTGATGTCCTGCTCGCGCGGGGGCTCAGGGGGCGGTCCCGCCTCCTCGAACTTGCGCAGGCGGGTCTGGGCTGCGGCGTAGCGGGACGCCAACTCGTGGCTGATGGAGGCCGCCTGACGGAGGTTCAGGACGAGCTTCTTCAGCTGGGCGTGCTTCTCGTCCCAGCGGCGGCGCAACTCCTCGAAGCGGGCGAAGCGTTCGCGTCGGGCCTCGTGGTAGGTGGCGAAGCCGGCGCCGTGCACCCAGGCGTCGGCGCCGGTGGGCGAGGGCTCCACGGAGACGATCTTCTCGGCGGCGCGGGCGAGGAGTTCACGGTCGTGGGAGACGAACAGGACCGTCTTGCGGGTCTCCTTGAGCCGCTCCTCAAGCCACCGCTTTCCGGGCACGTCAAGGTAGTTGTCGGGCTCGTCGAGCAGCAGCACTTCTTCGCTGCCGCGCAGCAGCGCCTCCAGCACGAGCCGCTTCTGCTCACCGCCGGAGAGCGTGCTCACCTGCCGGAACTGCGCCTTGTCGTACGGCACTCCGAGCGCGGCCATCGTGCACATGTCCCAGAGGGTCTCGAACTCGTAGCCGTGCACCTCGGCCCAGTCGGACAGGGCCTGCGCGTAGGCGAGTTGGGCCGCCTCGTCGTCGACGGTCATGATGCCGTGCTCGGCCTTGTCGACCTCGGCGGCGACCTCGCGGATGCGGGGCGGGGCGACCGACACCAGCAGATCCCGTACGGTCGTCTCGTCGCGTACGGAGCCCACGAACTGGCGCATCACGCCCAGGCCGCCGCTCACGGTGACCGTGCCGCCGTGCGGTTTCAGCTCGCCGGAGATCAGCCGCAGGAGGGTCGTCTTGCCGGCGCCGTTGGGCCCGACCAGGGCGACCACGGCGCCTTCGCCGACCCGGAAGGACACATCGCCGAGCAGCGGCCTCCCGTCGGGGAGGTAGTACTCGAGGTGTGCGGCTTCCAGATGTCCCATGACCACGCATTCTGTGGGGCGGCCTCGCGGCCGGGCAAACCCTTATTGTGCCCGTCAGGGCCTCGCCAGACCTGGCCCGGAGCTTCGCCAGGACCTGGCCTAGGGCTTCTGGTCCTCGTCGAGCGGCTGTCCCGTCGGGCCGCCGTCCGTGTCCGGTCCCGGTGTCTCGACCAGGGCGCCCTCCCAGGACAGGGCCTTCCAGCCGTCGGCCGGGGAGCCGTCCAGGATGACGATGCCGGTGTTGTCGAGGGGGCGGGCGGCGGCGAAGGCCACGTCGATGTTGTCGGCGCGGGCGGACGTCCACATCCGGATCGCGGCGCCGTGGCTGATCATCGCGACGGTGCGGGCGCCGCTGTCGGCGGCCTCCGCGATCACGCCGTCATAGCGGGCGAGGGCCTCGGTGCCGCTCTCACCGCCCGGCATCCGCAGCTCCGTGTCACCGGCGGCCCACGCGAACACGATCCGCATGTACTCGTGCCCGGGCTCGGTGTCGCCGGGCAGCATCTCCAGGTCACCGGCGGTGAGCTCCCGGATGCCGTCGCGGACGCGTACGTCGAGGCCGCGGGCGGCGGCCAGCGGGGCCGCGGTGTGCTGGGTGCGGATCAGGGTGGAGGCGTAGAGGGCCTCGATGTCCTCGTCGGCGAGCGCTTCGGGGAGGGCGGCGGCCTGGCGGCGACCCAGGTCGGTCAGCTCCGCGCCGGGTATGGCCGTGTCGAGGCGAAAGTCCACGTTGGCCGTGGTCTGGCCGTGGCGGATGAGGATCAGGCGCATGCGGGGGTCCTCCGATGGAACGGTCCGCCGACGGTCGGAACGAAGCGGTCCGCCGACGGTGGACGGCGGTGGAAACGTTCCGCCGACGGTCCGCCGGGCAGCAAACGGCCATTTCAGGGTACCCGGCACCGCATGAGCCCTGACGTCGACCTCACGGTCCCCCTCCCCGGCCGCCACGCCCTGCGCCAGTGGCTGATCTCCGTGGACAGCCGTCTCTTCGAGGTGGCCGCCGAGCGGAACTGGCCCGCCGGTGAGCCCGTGCTGCCGCGGCTGAGCCGGAGTGCCAATCACGGCGTGCTGTGGTTCGCCACGGCCGCCGCGGTGGCCGCCAGCCGTACTCCGCGCGCCCGCCGGGCCGCCGCCCGGGGCATCGCCTCCCTGTCCCTGGCCTCCCTCGCGATCAACACGATCGGCAAGCGGACCGTGCGCCGCCCCCGGCCCGTCCTGGACCCGGTTCCGCTGGGCCGGCAGCTGAAGCGGCAGCCGATCACCACCTCGTTCCCGTCCGGTCACGCGGCGTCGGCGGCGGCCTTCGCGACGGGTGTGGCCCTGGAGTCCCCGGCCTGGGGCGCGGTCGTGGCGCCGATCGCGTTCTCGGTCGCCATGTCCCGCGTCTACACCGGTGTCCACTTCCCGAGCGACGTGCTGGCGGGCGCCGCCCTGGGGGCGTGCGCGGCGTTCGCGGTGCGCGGCATGGTGCCGACCCGCGGGCAGTTCGTGCCGCCGGCCCGTGTGCGCGCCGAGGTGCCGGCGCTGCCGGACGGGGAGGGCCTGGTCATGGTGGTCAACTCGGTCTCGGGCAGCGCGGACCGGGCGGACGCGCTGACGGACTTCCTGCCCGGCGCGGAGGTCGTCGCCTGCCAACCAGCCGACATACACGCCGAGTTGGAGAAGGCGGCGATCCGCGCCCGGGTCCTCGGGGTGTGCGGCGGCGACGGCACGGCCAACGCGGCGGCCGCGGTCGCCCTGCGCCACGGCCTGCCCCTCGCGGTCCTCCCGGGCGGCACCCTCAACCACTTCGCCTACGACCTCGGCGTGGAGGGCCCTCGCGACCTGAGCAAGGCGATCAGGCAGGGTGACGCCGTACGCGTGGACGTGGGCCGGTTCAGGTCCGGCGCCACCCGGGGCATCTTCCTCAACACCCTGAGCCTGGGCGTCTATCCGGAGCTGGTGCGGGAGCGGGAGCGCTGGGCGCCCCGGATCGGCGGCCGGCCCGCGGGCGTGCTCGCGGCGCTGTGGGTGCTGCGCGCGGACCGGCATCCGCTGGAGGCCGAACTGGGCGGCCGTACCCGCCCGTTGTGGATGCTGTTCGCCGGCAACGGCACCTATCACCGCAAGGGGGTCGCCTCCGGCCGCCGCGTCGACCTGGCGGACGGGCGTCTCGACATCCGGATCGTGCACGGCGGCCGCAGGCCCGCCCTGCGCCTGCTCGCGGCAGCGCTCGCGGGCCCGTTCCCCCTCCCCCACTCTCGGCTTCGCTCGAGCGGGAGGTACCCCCACCCCGCCCACGCGGCGGCCCAGGTGCACCGCCTGCGCCTGAGCGGCCTGGCCCCCGGCACGCTGCTTGCGTACGACGGCGAAGTCACGGACGTCAAGGGCGAGTTGATGCTGGAGGAGATGCCCGAGGCACTGACGGTGTACCGGCCGCTGATGGAGCCCCTGATCACCCGTCAGTCCATATCGTAAAACGCGGGTCTCATTATTCGGCATGCGCGCGTACCTTCGTGGATACGACGAAGAAGCCGCCGCGAAGGGGTAGGTAGAGCCATGCCGAAGCCGCAGGAGACCGCCGTCTACACACACGGGCACCACGAGTCCGTGCTCCGTTCGCACACCCAGCGGACCGCCGCCAACTCCGCGGCCTACCTGCTCGGTTCGCTCAAGCCGCACATGAGGATCCTGGACATCGGCTGCGGTCCGGGCACCATCACCGCCGACCTGGCGGCGCTGGTCCCCGACGGCCATGTCACCGGCGTCGACCATGCGCCGGGCATCCTGGACCAGGCCCGGGCCACCGCGGCCCAACGCGGCCTGACCAACGTCGACTTCGCGGTCGCCGACGTCCACGCGCTGGACTATCCGGACGACACGTTCTGCGTGGTCCACGCCCATCAGGTGCTCCAGCACGTGGGCGACCCGGTGCAGGCGCTGCGGGAGATGATCCGGGTGACCAAGCCCGGCGGGTTCATCGCCGCCCGCGACGGGGACTACGCGGTGATGACCTGGTACCCGCTGGTACCGGGCCTGGACGACTGGCTGGACCTGTACCGCCGGGTGGCCCGCGCCAACGGCGGCGAGCCGGATGCCGGACGCCGTCTCAAATCATGGGCACTGCGGGCGGGCCTGACGGACGTCACGGCCACATCCAGCACCTGGACGTTCCACACTCCGGACGAGCGGGCCTGGTGGAGCGGCCTGTGGGCGGACCGTACCGTCGCGTCCTCGTACGCCGGGGTCGCCACCGAGGGCGGCCATGCGACCACCGAGGAGCTGGCCGCCGTAGCGGAGGCGTGGCGGGAGTGGGGGAAGCAGGAGGACGGCTGGTTCGCCGTGCTGCACGGGGAGATCCTCGGCCGCAAGGACGTCTGATCCGCCTGATCGGGGGCACTCGGCGGTCAGGAGGTTACACACTATGGTTCCGATCCTGATCGTCCTTCTGCTGGCGCTGATCCTGTTCGGTGCCGGCTTCGCAGTGAAGATCCTCTGGTGGGTGGCGCTGATCGTGCTCGCCGTGTGGCTGCTCGGCTTCCTGGTGCGCGGCACCTCGGCGGGCGGCGGCAGGGGACGCTGGTACCGCTGGTAGCGGGCCCGTCCCCAGAACTACACAGAGATCGGGGCCCGGGGCCGCCGGGCGGGGGGGGGGGGCCGGGGCCCGGGGGGGTGGGGGGTGTGGGGCGGAGAGGCGGCGGCCCCACCCCGCCCCCCCCGCCCCCGGGGCTCGCCGCGGCGGG